>JBMOJB010000001.1:0-90632 GCA_049316985.1 Saprospiraceae bacterium
TTGTTATTTTGATAAAATAATTCCTGCGCTTCTTTATAGCTTTGTTTTGTATTTGTTGACTTTCTTGTATAAAGACAATCAAGGATTTACTTTATAAGTAAGATGATTTTGAAAACTAAACTACCGATGAAATCTACGAAGTTGATCGTAAATTATTTTCAAATTTTCAAATCCTCAAATTTTCAAATTTGGAAGTATCTATCTCGGAAAATTTATTTACTCATATAGATTAACACAGCTCCAGTAAATTAGTTATCCAATAAATGGCGATTTTTTTAAGTTTTTTCCATAATATTGCGTTTCAATCATTGATTTTATATGCGTCCGAATTTCAAAAATGTCGATTTCGATCCGAAGCTCAGAAGCCTGACTTCGGTAAATGCAGAAGAATGGGAGACCCCCGAAAAGATAACAGTTAAATCTATCTTTTCGGCGAGCGATAATCAATCCTTGCAACATCTGAATTTTGGAGCAGGAATGCCACCATTTTTGCGTGGTCCGTATAGTTCAATGTATGTCTCGCAACCTTGGACCATTCGTCAGTATGCGGGATTCTCAACAGCCGAAGAAAGCAATGCATTCTATCGTAGAAATCTTGCGCAGGGACAAAAAGGTCTTTCAGTAGCTTTTGATTTGGCCACGCATCGGGGCTACGATTCAGACAATCAAAGGGTAGTAGGAGATGTCGGTAAGGCAGGAGTGGCCATTGATAGTGTCGAGGACATGAAGATTCTTTTTGATCAGATTCCATTAGATCAAATGTCGGTGTCGATGACCATGAATGGAGCAGTGCTGCCAATCATGTCCTTTTTTATCGTAGCTGCTGAAGAGCAGGGAGTAGCGAAGGAGCTTCTGACAGGAACCATTCAAAATGATATTTTGAAGGAGTTCATGGTTAGAAATACGTATATCTATCCACCCATTCCTTCTATGCGCATCATTGCAGATATATTTGCTTACACGGCGCAAAACATGCCAAAATTTAATTCAATCAGCATTTCAGGTTATCATATTCAAGAAGCAGGTGGTACTGCGGATATAGAATTGGCGTATACGCTTGCTGACGGATTGGAATATTTAAGAACAGGTATAGCTGCCGGGTTGGATATCGATAATTTTGCGCCCAGATTGTCTTTTTTCTGGGGAATCGGTATGAATCATTTTATGGAAATTGCCAAAATGCGGGCCGGTCGTATGCTTTGGGCTAAAATTGTACAACAATTCAATCCGAAAAGCCCTAAATCACTCGCTCTTCGTACGCATTGTCAGACCTCTGGTTGGAGCCTTACAGAGCAGGATCCGTTTAATAATATCGCTCGAACATGTATTGAAGCCTTGGCAGCAGCGTTGGGTGGAACGCAGTCATTGCATACCAATGCTTTGGATGAGGCGCTGGCGCTGCCCACTGATTTTTCAGCTAAAATAGCACGTGATACTCAAATCTACTTGCAAAAAGAAATAGAAATTACCCGTGCTATTGACCCCTGGGGTGGCTCCTATTATGTAGAATACCTGACTGCTAAACTCGTAGAAAGAGCATGGAGTCTGATTGAAGAAGTAGAGGCCTTGGGCGGCATGGCAAAAGCCATCGAGAAAGGAGTGCCGAAACTTAGAATTGAAGAAGCTGCGGCCAGAAAACAAGCGCGTATAGACAGCGGCAAAGATTATATTGTAGGGGTAAATATTTTTGGTGATATTGAAAAGGCCCCAATTGATTTACTAGAAATCGATAATAAAGCGGTCCTGGAATCGCAAATTAGCCGATTAAAACAAATCAAAAGCACTAGGAATGAAGCGGAAGTTAAAGATGCATTGGCCATGATTGCCCATGCAGCTGGAACGGGAGAAGGTAATTTGCTGGAACTGGCAGTTCATGCTGCTCGTCACCGGGCGACGCTGGGTGAAATTTCAGATGCGATGGAGAAATCATTTGGAAGATATACCGCAACAACACGATTGGTATCAAGTGTTTATTCCAATGAAATTAAGATGGACGAAAGTTTTAAATTAGCTCAATCGCTTACCGACAAGTTTGCAGATATTGAAGGCCGCCGACCACGGATTATGGTTGCTAAACTGGGCCAAGATGGCCACGACCGAGGTGCTAAAGTGATTGCCACTGGTTTTGCGGATCTTGGATTCGATGTGGATATGGGACCACTATTTCAAACTCCTGAAGAAGCAGCACAGCAAGCAGCTGAAAATGATGTGCACATCTTAGGTATTTCATCTTTGGCTGCCGGACACAAGACATTGGTGCCGCAAGCTATCGCAGAATTGAAGCGCTTGGGTCGCGAAGATATTATGGTAGTTGTCGGTGGAGTAATTCCTCCGCAGGACTATGATTATTTGTATGATCATGGAGTAATTGGTGTTTTTGGGCCCGGCACAGTGCTTAGCAAAGCTGCAGTGCAATTGCTGCAGGTAATGATTGCCAACCTCCAATCCTAGGATATAAGTTTTATTTGATTCGCAGTTACTAAATCGCCACAATGTCTCGCAGATTTCTATTTTTTTCGATTGCTTTATTCTTCATGAGCCAATTGATGGCTCAGGTCAATTTCATGGTAGGATATGACCTCGGTATCCGTAAACTCGAGGAAATCAATAGAAATATTACCCGATATAATGCTGAAAACGCATCGATTTCTAAAAAAATGCCATTGATGTGGAACATGAGTGGCCTGGATTTGGGAGTGAAGTATAAATTGGATTTCATTTCACTTGAAGGACATTATATCACCCGCTTTAAAGTAGGCAGATCTCGTCAAAATGTGAATGACGAGACCTTAAAAAATGATGTCAAAATGAATGACCAGAGCTATAATTTTGGTTTGACCTTAAATCTAAAGCGATTTGGAATTGGGAGTAACTATGAAAATCATAGTTTTCGCTTTTCGAGAAAATTTTCTGATGATAAAAAGTATATCGAGGCTTTTGATCCAAAACTTAATTATAATGCTATCAACCTATTTTTGGATTTTCGCTTCAAATTGAGTGATTTGATTGGATTTCATGTTCGCCCTTATTACCAGTTTGCCTTGAATGGTGCAGATAATATTTCAAACTCATTAGTTGCCTCCAATTTAAAACTAAATGCAATGGCGGAAGCCGATGCAGCTACAAAGTGGAATATGTTTGGCATTAAATTTTTGTTCTCCAACGGAAGGCAAGATTAGTTTTTTTAGTTCTGCAGATTTCAATTTTTAATTCTCAATTCTCAATTTTCAATTTTCAATTAAATTTAATTCCCTGTTTCTAATTTTTTATGTCAAAGAGTAAGAAAATACTAATCGTTCGCTTCAGTTCAATAGGTGATATTGTATTGACTACTCCTACGATTCGCTGCGTACGGGAACAGACAGGCGCTGAGGTACACTTTCTGACAAAAAAAAGCTTCCGGGGGGTTTTGGAAGGGAATCCATTTCTGTCTAAAATTTATAGTGTAGAAAAGAGCTATGAGGAAATAATTGAGCAGCTGAAGGACGAAGGATACGATCTGATTTTGGATTTGCAGCACAATATGCATAGCTGGAGATTGAAGCGGGCTTTGAAAATACGTGCGTATTCATTTCCGAAACTCAACATTGAAAAATGGCTATTGGTAAATGCCAGGATAAATATAATGCCGGAGAGACATATTGTCGATCGCTACTTATCGACAACACTTTCTCTCGGAGTTCATAATGACGGCAAAGGACTGGATTATTTTATTCCTGAACAGTCAGAAGTGAAGTCAGAAGAATATTTGCCAGGTCGAGGATCATATGTAGCTTTTGTTATTGGAGCAGCTCACTTTACAAAAAGACTGCCGGAGGAAAAAATCATTGCGATTTGTCGGAAGTTAAATCACCCTGTTGTGTTATTGGGTGGCAAGGAGGAGGCCGCAATAGGAGCGCAGATTGCGCAGGAATCAGGCATACATGTTTATAATGCTTGCGGAAAATTCAATCTGCATCAATCTGCAAGTTGGGTTCAGCAGTCTGCAATCGTCATCAGTCATGATACGGGATTGATGCATATCGCCGCCGCTTTTCAAAAGAAAATCATTTCCGTATGGGGCAATACCATGCCTGTTTTGGGCATGTATCCCTATTACGCGGAAGGAATAAATCATAATATTAGTGTAGAAGTAAATGGTTTGCCTTGCCGACCTTGTTCGAAAATAGGATATCAAAAATGCCCTAAAGGACATTTTAAGTGTATGCAATTGATTGATGTTAATCTTATTGCGGCCAAAGTTAATGAAGTTTTTAGTTGAAGAATTTCTGCAGTAAAATGATCTGCGCTATTAATTTGCATCAAAATGCATAGAAAAAAGTGCTATAATCATTTATATTTGCTCCTCATGTAACTTATCTCCGATCCAATTATTAATCTTATGCTCAAGAATTACATCCTTGTTTTATTTTTGGCCTTTTTTCACTTGTTTTTATTTGGGCAAAAATCACTTAGCTATATAAATGACCGAAAATTCTTCGATCCTACAGATTTGCTTGGTTATAATTTCAGGCCGGCAATTTTGGAGATAAAAGACATTAAAAAGCAAAATCTGGTTCCTGGAAGTTACGCTTTCGGTATTACTCCCAATAATTTGTATGTGGAAGGTGAAGGAATTGCGGGTGTATTTAATGTCAACAATATCAATAGCACAGAATTTGGGTTTAAGTTGATGCTAATGAATGCAAGAGATCCGACATTGCAAGGGCATTTGAAAATCATCCTGAATAAAAGAGGGGAAGTGGAAGCTTTGGTATTTTTGAGATCACCGAAGGATAAAGAAATGATATTTTATATTTCAGCTTTACCGGCTGAATTGGGTAAAAAAGAGTCAGCTTATTTTACCGACCGTAATGAGTTGGAGTTATTACAACCGGATAGTCTTTGGCGTAAAATTATACGGCCTTTTATTACCATTCATCAGGATAATTCCATTCAGGATAGAATTCAAATGAAAGATAGCGTTTCTTTCATGTTTGTGGAGAAAATAAAAATTATCGATAAGTCTAAAAAGAAAGATTCTAAGACAGATTCAACCAAGGTCAGCTATGAATTAAAAGATATGAAAATCGATAGCATTCAGCAAACTGAAATCTCAAAAGAAACGGTTAAAAAGCCAGATGTCAAAAAGGATGTTAAAATAATCAAGGAGCATTTCGTTTATTTCAGATCCATTTTTAAATATGACGACGGAACCGAAGAGGACAAGGAAACCGAGTATATCATAAAGAAATGTACGCTGAAAGAAGACAAAAAAATGGATCCGGCAGGAGATCGCTTTCTTTTGCAGATTGAGACCAATAAAGGAGACATGAATTTATTCTTGAATGGTCAAAAGACACTAAATTCGATAGAATTCAACAATAAAATCTACCTGATGAGGGGGTTTTAATCTAAATAGCAAATGAAGACTACATCAAACATTGCGTACATTGTTCAGGAAGGAACGGGAGTTCCTTTGGTTTTACTTCACGGTTTGTGTGAGGATCACGAAATTTGGTCAGATTTTATAGGAGCTTTTCCGGATAGGTACATTATTAGAATAGACTTACCTGGTTTTGGGCGCTCTGAAGTGTATGGAAATGGAAGCTTGCGTGCCATGGCCGAAGCCGTTCATAAAGTGCTACAGAAGGAGCAAGTAAAAAAAAGTATTTTGATCGGGCATTCCATGGGTGGATATGTGGCCTTGGAATATGCAAAAAAACAAGGTCCTGAAAAACTGGCAGGGCTTGGCTTGTTTCATTCACAACCTTATGAGGACACCCAAGAGCGAAAAGATATTCGTCGTAAAGCAATTGCCCATATCGATAATTATGGAACCTCTGCCTACGTTACACAGCTATTTCAGGGAATGACAGATAGTAAATTCAGCGCAGAGCATCCTGATGTGATTGAGCGCTTAATTCAGAAAGGCTTGAAGTTTTCCGCAACCGGTATTGCTACAGCGATTGAAGCAATCAGGACTCGGAAGGATAACTCTGAAGTGATCCGAGAGATTCCTTGTCCGGTATTGTTTATCGTGGGAGAAAACGATCAGATTATTCCTGCAAAAATGTCAATCCAGCAATTGTCCTTGCCAAAGATTGCTGACATTCATATTTTGCCCGGAATTGGACATTTGGGGATGATTGAAGACCCCGCAACTACTCAAGCCATTGTTAAAAACTTTATTTCCTTGTGTGAGATGAATTTATGACAGATTTTTGGTTGTTCTTATTAGCCATTGCACCCAGTCTGATTATTAGTCAATATATCTTCAGAATGGACAAATACGAACGGGAACCTCGTTTGCAGTTAATTATTTGTTTTGTTTTGGGTATACTTTGTACGCTTCCTGCCATGAATATGGAATGGTGGGGGAAGCATCTAATTAATTCTGATCCCCACAATTTATTAAAAGCCTTTTTATTCTCGACCTTTATTATCGCGCTGACTGAGGAAATTTTAAAGTTTTTCAGCTTGATGCTGTATGCTTATCCTAGAAAACACTTCAATGAGCCCATGGATGGCATTGTGTACAGCACCATGATCAGCATGGGATTTGCAGCGATGGAAAATATCCTTTATGTGCAGAATAATCCTGCTGATGCCTATGAAATTGTAATTGCGAGGGCATTTACCGCAGTACCTGCACATGGCCTTTTTGGTTTAGCTATGGGTTACTGCGTGGGTAAAGCCAAGATGGCTTCCAGTCCGCTTGTTAAATTAGAATTTTGTTTGACCGGTTTGCTTGTCGCTATCATTTTTCATGGCACCTACGATTTTTTGCTTTTGCAGGAAATGTACCAGTTGCTAATGATGCTCGCCACGCTGTCGATTGTGGCCGGCTGGTATTTTAGTGGTATTTACATCAAGCGACATCAGGATATTTCACCTTTCAGAAATGATATTCAACAAAATATGTCTGTTGGAGAGCTGGCTAGAATGGATCGCCTTGCATTCGTTCAAAATGAAGAGATCATTCAGGCAATGTTGACCAGGATGCACAAACATAGCGATCTATTTGATAATTGGGGCGAGCTTTACCTGGATGTGAAGACAGGAGACAAATGGCTTAAGTTTGGAGTTCCTTCTGAATATACCGATGATGTTTCTCCCAGGTTGGTTCGGTATCCCGGGCCTGGCGTTGAGGAGATTATTCAGCTTTCATTACTGTCAACGCATACCGACGAGATTTATGCCGCTGCCAATTATCTTTTTGCGAAAGAAAACTTTGAAAATCATAATTTTAGAGAAAAACTCATCGTCTATCTGGAAGAATTAGACTATGATACGATGGCAGAATTTCATCGCGAAAGAATCAAAATGCTGATGCTTGCAACCAATCTGAATTCAGCTGAACCGTTAATGCGCAGTTCCCAGCCCTTGGACATTTCTATTGCAGCAAACAGGATTTTGAAGAATTTGGATCAGCCACCGGTCTGATGTTCGCGAATCCATCTTTGAAGTGCCAGCTGCATTGATTTTTCAATGGCCTGGTAGTTCATCTCTTCCTTTGCTGTAAAAATCCACATAAAGCCATAAGCTTTATCTAAAACCGGCGATTGAATCACGTTTTTATGGAGTCGATAGGCTTCCTTAATTCTTCGGCGAATGGTATTTCTTTGATTGGCTTTGCGAAAGCTTCTTTTGGGAACAGAAAAAGCAACCTGGATGATTCCCGGATCGGCTTCGGGCATGGCTATCCACACTAATCGCAGCGGGTAAGCTCCAAAAGATTTGGATTTTTCTTTCTGAAAAAGAGTACTAATTATTTTTCGGCTTTTAAGACGTTCTGTCGCCGGGAAGGTGTAGTCGTGCATGCAGGGAATATCGAATAGCGGACAAAGATTGATAAGGATTTAAACTATCATTCCTTGTCCGTTATTTTGAATATTCGATAAGGGAAAGGAAAATTATTTCGGACCTTTTTCGTCAGAAACAGTTAATTTCCAGCGACCTTTTGCTCTGCGACGCGCCAAAACCTTGCGACCATCCTTAGAACTCATACGCTCACGAAAACCATGTTTGTTTGCACGCTTTCTTTTGGAAGGCTGGTATGTTCTTTTCATTGTCTGTTAATAAAGAATTAAAAAAATATGAGAAATGCTGAAAAGCGGTGCAAAGGTAAATTTAATTCGTCGTTTGTGCAAGTTTTTTTACAAATATTTAAGATTTTGCAAAACATCTCATAAAAACGGCCTATTATACTTGGGATTCAAATACTTTTTTATAAATTTATCCGCTTTTTTATAAATTTCTTTTTAATAAAATAAACCATCCAAGAATGAAAAGAATATGTATTCTTTTGTTTGTGACTTTTTTTATCAACAAAATTCAGGCACAGCAATCAGTCGAACCATTATTTACATTTCCAATTTCTAATATCGGAGATGAAAGTCCTACTGCGCTTGATTTGAAAAACAGCTTTTCGAAAGTAAAGGTAATTGATTTTGATCTGAAAGACTTGTATAATTATTTTCAAAGCAGCGACAGGAGCGGCAAAATAAAATTAATGCTGCCTCAGGCTCCAATAACTGTATCATGGGTGGAAAAGGATTTGGTAGCTGACGATTACCAGTTGATAGCATTAGGAGATAATGGCGAGCGCAAAGTAGTGCGTAGTATGCTTAAAACTTACGAAGGTTATATCGTTGACGCTCCGCAATACGCTGTAGCGATCACGATCTCTAATGATTTTTTGAATATCATGATCGAACAGCCCAACGGCAATTATTATATAGAACAAATTGAACGCTTCAGTAAAACCGGCCGTGGAAATTTTGTTTACTACAATTCGATGGATTTTATCGACAAAGGAAATCATACTTGTGGAACCTCGGAAAGTGACGAATTGAAAACTCGCCAGCAAATAGAACAACAAGTGCCTTCAGCTGATCGCACGGCAGGAATCTGTTACAGGGTGGAAGTGTCCGTCGCATCTGATCAATTGATGTTCAACCGGTATGGTTCTGTTTCAAAAGTAGAAGCGCATACGCTTGCAGTGTGGAACAATGTGACAACTAATTATAAGAAAAGTTTCAATAATGATTATGAATTCAAAATCATTAAGCAGCTTGTTGCTACCTCGGGAGGAGCGCTACCCGTGAATAGCACCACTGATGCCAGTGTGGTATTGGGCTCTTTCAGAGATTGGGCTGTAAAGAACAATGGTTTTGGAGATCAAAGATTTGACATTGCACAAATGTGGACCACACGCGATATCAGTGGTGGAGTTATCGGTATCGCCTATGTTGGCGTTGTATGTACAGAAAGCAGGGCTCAACTCATTGAAGATTTTTCTCCAAATTCGGAATTATTGCGTGTTGTCGTGGCACATGAAACGGGACATAATTTTAGCATGACACATGATGCACAGGGTTCTCCTTATGTAATGGCTCCCACTGCTCAGATTACCAAAATCTGGTCGTCACAATCTGCCGGCCAAATTAATACTTATGTAAATAACCTTTTTACCAAGGGTAATAATTGCCTTTCATCATGTGCTAATCCAGGTCAGAAACCGGTAGTAGATTTTACCAATTCTACATCCGCAGTGTGTACAGGTTCTAAAGTCAGTTTTTCTGATAACAGTACTAATGATCCAACTGCATGGCTTTGGACATTTCCGGGGGGCACTCCTTCCCAGTCGATTTCGGAAAACCCTCAGGTTGTATATACTGCTCCTGGAACATATGATGTTACGCTTAGAGTAACCAATGCGTATGGATCAACAACCTTGGTTAAAAAATCTTTGATTTTTGCCGGAGCCAATTCAGGTAATTACTGTAAATTTCCTGCTGCACAAAATTCCAAAGCGGGTATTCGCTATTTTAAATTAGCGAATATGAGTAATACTTCTGGTAGTGTGCAGGAAGATGGCAACAGATATAAAGATTACAGTTGTTCTAAAATTGCTTCAATGCAGCCCAGCACGGAGTACGAATGTGAGCTAACCGTTGGTGATTGCAGCTCGAGT
Organism: Saprospiraceae bacterium; assembly: GCA_049316985.1. Classification (GTDB taxonomy): domain Bacteria; phylum Bacteroidota; class Bacteroidia; order Chitinophagales; family Saprospiraceae; genus CANHEE01. The sequence continues at coordinate 9,959 of JBMOJB010000001.1, forward strand.
TTATATGAGGGAATTCAATTATATGCGGATTACAATAATGATAATGATTTCGAAGACATTGGAGAGTTTCTGGGATACAGTAGTTTTTTGTATTGCGGTGCTTTCTCTTTTAAAATCACTACACCTCCGAGCCCGGTAGAAAATACAATCTTAAGATTGCGACTTATTTCGTCAAGTTCTAAAACTTTGGTCTTGGACCCTTGCACACCGCCGGCAGAGGGACAAGTAGAAGATTATGGCATAATATTTCAGTGCCCGACTCCCTGTGGCCCTTCCGGTAAATTGCCGTTGGCTAATTTTGCATCTGATTTGAATGCTGTGTGTCAAGGAGGACTGGTACAGTTCCGTGATCGAAGCACCTACAATCCAACGCAATGGGAATGGACTTTCCCGGGTGGTAATCCTTCGAGTTCGTCGGAAGAAAATCCAAAGGTGACATACAGCAATAATGGAACCTATGATGTGTCTCTAAAAGTAACCAATACTACAGGAACACATAGTATAGAAAAGAAAAAGTTTATCTCTGTTGATGTTGTCAACAATGTATTCTGCACAGCAAATGGAACTTTGAATACTAAGGCAGGCTTAAAAAGTTTTAAGTTGGCAAATGTATCCAAACAAAGTGGTAGTGCACAACAAGATGGCAACCGTTATATGGATTTTTCATGTACGCAAGTAGCAATAATGCAGCCGTCCACAACTTATGATATAGAGATAGATTTAGGAGATTGTGCAACGAGTCTGAGGGAATCTTTCCGAGTGTATATTGATTACAATAATGATGGTGACTTTAATGATGTTGGCGAATTCGTCGCGGGAAATCAGAATTTTCTTTTGTGTGGTGTTCAAACCTATGGACCGGCGGCACCAAATAATACCTTGAGGTTCACGACACCTGCAAATCTGGTTGAATTGAAAGTGCTTAGACTTCGCGTAATAACACAAGCGAGTACGCTTTCCGGCGCAGATGGAGGAAATCCTTGTTATATTCCAACCAATGGACAAGTGGAGGATTACGGTGTACTTTTCAGATCATCATTTGCGATAAATGCCGATGTGAAAAATTCGGATTGTAATAAATACGACAACGGTCATATCAAACTGAATCCAAATGGAGGTACGCCTCCCTACAATTTCGACTGGAATATCAACGCCTATGATGGGAAAACTGAAGCACTCAATCTGAAGCCGGGTGACTATTCAGTTACGATTTCAGACAATGGCGGTTTATTCATTTCACGAAAGTTCAAAATTACAGAACCGGATTCCATCGTTTATGGCGCATTGGTGAATCGGGCTCAATGCAGCGATTCTACCGGTACAATAGAACTGGCACCTGTTGGTGGTGGTGGTGGTGCGCCATATTCTTTTGCATGGAGCCACTCACCAACAGCTAATGGCCCCTTGGTCGAAAATTTATATGGAGGTCTTTATGTAGTAACGATTACGGACGGAAAAGGCTGTAATGCTGTCGCAAAAATTGCAGTTGATTCAACGATTATGCCTGATCTGTCGCTCATTGAAGATATGGTAGTTTGTAAAGGGCAATCGGTCACTTTAACCGCAAAAAAAGGCCTGAAGTATTTATGGAGTAATGGGGCAACAACGCCATCTATTACCGTGACCACAGCCGGAAAATACTATGTAACTGCTACAAATGGAGAATGCGAGAACTCTACTTCAGCGGATGTTAATTTTATTGATTTTACTCCTAAAATTATTGGTGATACTAAAGTCTGCCAAGGAAATGAAGCTTTCTTAATTGCCAGAGATGCCATTACCTATCTATGGAGTACAGGGCAAACCGACGACAGAATATCGGTGTTTCCTCAGATGACCACTACTTATTCCTTGACGGCTACTTTTCTGGGCTGTTCTAAAGTATTACCTTGGAAAATTGATGTAACTGACTCGAATGTCCGTATTAATTCAAACAGAGCTGAAATTTGTGCCGGTGAATCAATTGTGTTGAGTTCCTCCGACGGAAAATCATATACCTGGAATAACGGACAAACCGGCAGTAGCATAACGGTCTCTCCAACAACAAGTACTACTTATTCCTTTGGGATTCCGGGCGGCGTTTGTCCCTATGTAGTCGCAAAGGAAATTAAAGTAGGTTCTCTGCAAGCTGCACCATCGGTAGTGTCTTTAGGAAACATTACGTTCTGTAAAGGTGGAGAGACAGTACTTGTTGCCCCTCCGGATATGAGTACTTATATTTGGTCTAATGGATCTACTACTCAAACGACAAAAATAACATCTTCGGGCTCCTATACAGTTACTGTTACTAAGGATGGCTGCAGTGCCAAGTCAACACCTACTGTAATTACTGTTAATCCATTGCCTACACCTGTAGTAAGTTCAGGCTCTGGAGCGTCTGCTATTTGTGATGGAGCAAGTTTGCAGTTAAGCGTGAATGCAAATTATGATGCTTATTTCTGGAGTAGCGGAGAAGCTACAAAAAGCATCACCGTCAGTACGGCAAATGCGTATGTTGTAACAGTAATTGACGGAAATGGATGTGCAGGTGCATCCACACCTTTTGCTGTCGTCACAAGTGCCAAGCCTTCTGTAAATGTCGGAGCAGACGTTACAATCTGTGCCGGTGAAAATGCAGTATTAACAGGTAATGTTGGGGGAGGAGCTAGTCCTTATAGCTTTGACTGGAGCCCAACTCCGGGCTTGTCTTCTACAAATCTGATTGCAACAACAGCTAGTCCGACGGTTACAACAACCTATACACTAAAAGTTGTAGATAGTAAAGGATGTTTGAACACTGATGCGATCATAGTTAATGTTTCGCCTTTACCGGGTGTTCCGTCTATAAGTGTCAATAAAAATGTATTAAGTTCTACTTCTTCGACAGGCAATCAATGGTACCTGAATGGCCAGTTGATCCCGGGCGCAACTTCTCAAAATTATACTATTTCAAAAGATGGAAAATATTCGGTAAAAGTAACCAATGCACTGAATTGCAGTGCTACCTCTTTAGAAGTGACTGTGAAATTTATTATTGGTACTGAAGATTTACTGACTGATAATTTATTCAAAATTTATCCTAATCCTATTGAGGATTTCTTTGTCGTTCAGCTAAAATCAAAAGACGCAAGAATTATGGAGATTTCGGATGTTTTGGGTAGAGTAATTACCGGTTTGGAATTGGATGCTTCAGATTCTTTTGAACTTAGAGTTTCAACGGCTTTATGGTCTAAAGGAACTTATTATATTCATGTAAAAGATAAAGACCTCGTAATAATTGGTTTAAGAAAAATTGTAAAACTATAAAATGGCGTATATTGCCTATCTTAAAAGCCCTGTCGGATTTCTGAAAATAGAATCCGATGGGGCTTTTCTCAATAGTGTGTTGTTTGTTGACAATTTTGATCAATCTATGCTTGTTAATTCTGCAGATTGTGAACTGAACAAAACTATTGAGGAACAGCTGGAGGAATATTTTAATGGCAATCGCGAAGCATTTGATATTCCCATACAAATGCAGGGTACGAGTTTCCAAAAAGAAGTATGGTCAAATCTCCAGGAAATTCCATATGGAAAGACAATTTCTTATCTTCAACTAGCGAAAAATCTGCAAAATGAGAAAGCAATTCGAGCCGTTGGAAGTGCAAATGGAAAGAACAAATTTGCGATAATTGTACCTTGTCACCGAGTAATAGGCGCAGATGGAAGTCTGACCGGATACGCCGGAGGTTTATGGAGAAAGAAATGGTTATTGGAACACGAAAGGAAAATCAGCGGTAAACCAACTTTTACTCAGATGAGTATTTTTTAGACGGAGCGTACACAAAAGAATTAACGCGGAATTTTTGAACTCTCACCCAAGATGTTTTGCAGAAATACTTTTGTTTTTAATCGTTCATTCATTATAAAGCTGCAAAACAATCTCCCCAACAGGCTTGAATCTTCTTAGTCAGAAACTAAGCAAAAATCCGCGTTAATGCATAATTTTAATCTTACATTAATTGGTAACAAATTGATAAGGCAAAGATGCAACCATTTATTTTCCAAAACCATTACAAATAAAGCAAAAACTTCCAAAAAATAATTTGAAAAAGTTGGTGATTTGCGCTTGAAAACTCACCCTGAACAAAAATATTTGATGAATTTTTTAAACTTTAACAAAAAATTGAGGTCTCATTAGTCTATTATTAACGATTTTATCCGTCTATAGTAATAACTTTATGTTTAAATGAATTTTGATTTTATTATTCCTAAATATAACTATTATGAAACGCCAGTATGTTCCCATAACCTTGTTGCTCTTTATAGTCTTTATCGGTATGTCTGCACTTCAGGCGCAGCATTATGACGACCTTTACTATAATCCGCAAACGGATTACGCTCATTATTATGGATCAAAGAAAGATTATTCAAAGTCTGAAAAAGATAAAGAGGACTTAAGCCGGAATGCAGAAGAATCGAATCAAGATAGTTTTGATGAAGATGATGATTATGACGGCTACTTCTATTCCTCCAGAATAAGGCGCTTTCATCGTCCTGCCAGATTTTACTATTATGATATGTGGAGTTCACCCTTCAATTATTATGATCCATGGGCATTAGGCCCGAGTATTGGTTTTTATGGCAACGGTTTTTCAATGGGTTATGGTTTTAATTCCTGGAACAACTGGAATAATCCTTGGAACAATCCTTGGAATAACCCTTGGAATAACCCTTGGAACAATGGTTGGAATAACGGTTTTGGTAATTCATGGGGTATGGGAAACAACGTGATCATCAACAATTATTATGGTAATGGTTGGTATGGAAATGGATGGAACCCCTACCATTCAGGTTGGAATAATCCTTATGATCCCTACAATCATCCACATTCAGGTGGAAACTGGGGTGGTGGTGGACAGGTTCACAATTCGAATCCGAAAGGAACTGTGAAGGGTCCAAGGCAAACAGGAGGAGTATCGACTCCGACTCCACCCGTAAGGTACCAAAACAAGGAAAGTAATCCCATAAAAAATGGCCGTGATACTCGTGTAAATACAGGTTTGCCTGAGGCTGCTGCTCCTTCAACGAAAGAACCTAAAAGAAATAATAGGGCGAACGATATTAATACAGAAAAGCCGAGCAAAGAAAGAAATATTGATAGGTCACCACAGTTTGATCAACCAAAGCGCAATGACCAGAACAGACAGATTGAGACAAGGCCTCAGTTTGATCAGCCAAAGCGCAATGACCAGAACAGACAGATCGAGACAAAGCCTCAGTTTGATCAGCCAAAGCGCAATGATGAAAATAAAGAAATTAGAAGAAGAGAACCCGATGCGCGTCAGGACAGAACTCCTGTAGAACAAACCAAGAGAAAAAACACTGCTGAGAATACGGAGCGCCGTTTCAATCCACCTGCACGGAGCAATGATTATGAAAGAAGTTACGAGCAGCCAAGACAAGAAACAAGGTCTGAAAATAGGAGTTTTGATAGTAACTCACGCAATAGCAACTCTAATCGCGGTGCAACAGGAAATAATACACCAAATACTACCAGAAGTGGACGAAGAGGTCGAAATTAAGTAGACATCGAACTAAGTTTATAGTTTTGTATAGGCAGGTAATGACATAGCAATTGGATACCTGCCTGTATTTTTTATATGCGACGCAACTTTAAAAAAGATTAAAATCCAAAATTTATGAAAATTCAATTTCTGATAATTTTAAGCTTACTTTGTTTTGCTCGGTTACATGCGCAGACTCCTTCAGATGCGCTAAGATTATCCTATCAATCACAAGGCGGAGGTACAGCAAGATCAATGGGGGTAGGTGGTGCGATTGGAGCTTTAGGAGCTGATTATACGGCGGTCGGAATTAATCCGGCTGGATTGGCATCTTACAGAACATCTGAATTTGTTTTCTCTTTAGGATATACACAAGTCAAAACGGATGCACTTCTTGAAGATAAAACTAAATCCAATGCTGTAATTGCAGATTCGAAAAGCAAATTTTTTATTAATAATTTTGCCTTTGTAGGATCAATTCGTCCTAAACGGGGAAATTGGCTGACCCATAATTGGACAATTGGTTTCAATAGAATCAACAATTACCACGGTGCGTACTTTTTTAGAGGCGAAAGCAGTGGATCAATTGTAAATCGTTTCAAAGAAAAGGCGAACAGTGGAAGTGCTTTAAATTCTTTTGAAGAGCAATTGGCATACGAAGTCGGAGCAATTTATCGAAAAGACAATTCCGTGCCTTTTAGAAGTGATTTTGATGGGCGTAATACTGAACCAATAAAAAAATCGCAACAAGGAATTACATCTGGTAGGGTGAACGAAATGCTTCTGGGCTATGCAGCCAATTACAAAGAAAAACTTCAAATTGGAGCAGCGATCGGAATCCCATTTATGAATTTTTACGACAACAGAGTTTATCGGGAATCCGACGTAGAAACAGCAACAGACTTAGGTAGAATTCCTTCTTTCAAGGAGCTTACTTTCAAGGAAAATTATGCGGTTACCGGAACAGGCATAAATGCCCGATTTGGAATTATTTATAAGCCAATACAAGCTTTGCGTCTGGGACTGTCTGCGCAAACTCCTACAAAATACTATCTAAACGAATCATATAACAATTCATTCAACTATCAGTATCTTGATGTAAATCCGGACGGAGATTTGATAGAAGGCAACCAGACCGCGAGGTCGCCCGACGGTGTATTTGATTATAAAATTCATACTCCTTGGCGTTTTACTGCTTCTTCTGCGCTTGTAATTGGTAAAAAAGGTTTTGTCAGTGCAGATGTTGAATTCGTTGACTACTCAAACATGAACTTTGAATATGGAATAGAAGATAAAGAAACACAATTTGGTGTGAATTCTGAAATTAGTACCGAATATGCGTCGACTGCAAATATTAAGTTAGGTGCGGAATTGGTACTCGATATTTTTAGGTTACGAGGAGGATTCGCAACTTTGGGACTACCTGCGAAAGTTCAAAATGTCGATTATTTCTCTAATGCTGCAAAAATGTTAAGTCTGGGAGCAGGACTTCGTGAGAATCATTTCTATTTTGATCTGGCATATCAGTTTATAAGAACTTCCGATGTATACAAGCCTTATCAGGTTTCTACGGATTATGAACAGACCACTGTCGATAGAACTAAAAACAGCAGCTTAATAGTTGCGACTGTAGGATTCAAATTTTAAAAAATGAAAAGGCGTTGAAAACAAAGATCCAACGCCTTTTCACTTAAAAAATGTAGGTTGTATTAAAAGTAATCCAATGTTCTAAAAAAGAGGTTTTGGGTTTTGGTGTATTTTGAGGTGGTAAAATATATAATCTGTTAATACCACGGCTGTACCGAACTCCGAAACCAAAATTTTTATTCAGGAAAAAAGTGGCTTCTAGTAACCAATTGAGATTGTCCTGCTGAAAATAATTTTCATTGCCAGTGAATCCGGGGACTAATATTGCTTTTGCACCAATTAACCTTGAGTAATTCAAGCCTGCACCGACGTGCATTTTAGAATAACCCGATTCCAACGCCCAATCAGTAATATGAAAGATCAGAGGGACTTCGATGAAATTTAACTTTATGGCCCATGAGCCTGAATTGCTATTGATAAGTCCCGGTGCACTGCCTCTCTGACTAAAAATTATCCCGGTTGAGAGATAATTTTTCTGACTTAATTTGGCATTTGCAACGATACCACCAAAAAGACCGACTTTGTTGTATCCGGCAGAATAGTCTCCATTTATTTGTGATGCATTAAACCCAAACTTAACTCCACCTTTAAAACGAGGTCCTGTTTCTGAAATTTCCTGCGCTGAAATACAGGATACAATTGCGAACAGCGATAAAAATAGTAGGGAAAGTAATTTCATATTTCGATTCATAAAAATGAAAAATTGCTTTTTTAAAAAAAATCGGCAACTGAAGTTAAGATTTTATCGTTTCGTAAAGGTAATCATCTTTAGCATGTACAATTTACAGAACGGAAAGTTTTTTTTTGTTATTCTTACACTTAAAATTAAAATACATGAAATTAGGAATTAGTATGCTTGTACTAAGTGCCGGCATTTTTGTTTCTTGCGATCCCGCAACAATGAAGAGCGCAATGGGAACATTAGGTCAGAAGACAGAACCTAGTTCCCAAGAAGTTGGTATGGGCCTTAAAGAAGCTTTACAATTGGGTGTAGGTGAAGGAGTCGCCTTGCTTTCTGCCAAAGATGGGTACTACAAAAGCCCCTATAAAATTCTATTGCCGCCGGAAGCGAGGAAAGTAAGTGAAAAGTTGAAGGTAATTCCATTGTATTCGAAATTGGAAGATGTTGTCATTGAGAAAATCAACAGAGCGGCTGAAGATGCTGCGCTGAAAGCCAAGCCAATTTTTGTTTCGGCAATCAGAGAAATTAGTTTTGCAGATGCATGGAGTATTTTGCGAGGTGGACAAAATGCAGCCACTACCTATTTGAAGGATAAAACCTACGACCGTCTTTATCAAGAATTTAATCCAATAATTATTACATCTTTGGATAAGTTTGAAGCGAGAAAGTACTGGGGCGATGCTGTGAATTCCTACAATAAAATTCCCTTTTTAAAAGAAAAGGCGAATCCAAGGCTTGATGACTACGTTACTAAAGAAGCATTAAATGGTTTATTTGCGATGGTTGAGCAGAAAGAAAAAGACATCAGAGAAAATCCAGTTGCTAGGATTAGTGAATTGTTGAGGTTTGTATTTTCCCGACAGGATAAAAAATAGTAAATGTTATTAGACAAAAAAAAATCATTACTGACTTAGAAATCAGTAATGATTTTTTTTTGAAAAATAAGAGAATTTTAGATTTTCATTCCAAAATTATGGAATATAAAAGCATAGATATCTGCAGTCATTTCAATATTTTTCTTTGTATTGCTTGCTCCATGTCCGGAATTCACGTCAATACGGATCATCACAGGTTTATTGCCTTTGTATTTTTCTTGAAGCGTAGCTGCATATTTAAATGAATGTGCAGGCACCACCCGATCATCGTGGTCAGCGGTTGTTACCAAAGTCGCCGGATAGTTCATGTCTTCTTTGATATTGTGTATCGGCGAATAGGCATATAGCGCTTTAAATTCTTCAGGATCTTCAGAGCTTCCATAATCGGGTTTCCAGTTCCAGCCAATAGTAAAAGTATGGAAGCGCAGCATGTCCATTACTCCAACTTGCGGAATTGCAACAGCAAAAAGATCTGGACGCTGATTGATTACCGCACCAACAAGCAAACCACCGTTGGAACCTCCTCTAAGTGCTAGGCGGGATGGATTAGTCCATTTTTTCGAAATTAAATATTCTGCCGCTGCAATGCAATCATCAAAAACATTCTGTTTTTTCAATTTTGTTCCCTGTTCATGCCATTTTTCGCCATATTCACCGCCTCCGCGCAAGTTCACAGAAGCAAAGACACCACCATTTTCAAGAAATGGAATCAAAAGCGCACTAAATCCAGGTTGTAGATTAACGTTAAATCCACCATAACCGTATAGTAATGTAGGGTTATTGCCGTCTAGTTTAAGTCCCTTTTTATGCGTAATGAACATCGGAATTTTTGTACCATCTTTACTTTTGAAAAATATTTGGTCTGTCGTAAACTGCTCTGGATCGAAAGACAATTTTAATTTACGGAAAACGGTGCTTTGCTTGGTTTTAATATCGTATTTGAAAGTTGTCGGTGGAGTAGAAAAGGAATTAAAAGTATAGAATACAAATGTATCATCACTATTGCCCCCAAATCCATTTACAGTTCCTATTCCCGGCAATTTAATTTCATTTTCCTGTTTTCCCTTAAAATCGTAAACGTACGATTTTGTTATAACGTCCTTGAGGTAAACTGCAAATAACTTCCCCCCTGCAGAAGAGCAACTCAATAGTGGCTCTTTCTTCTCAGGAAGGATAGTTTTCCAATCTTTTTCCAATGGTTTTTTAGGATCAAAGAGCATCACTTTTTTATTTGGAGCGTTGGCATTACTCTCAATCAAAAATGTGTTTCCGATGTTGTCAATGACGTCATATTCAGATCCGTTGATTTCCGCAATTATTGGCATGAAATCTTTCGAACCGTTCATCGCATAAAAAAGTGAGTTGCCTTGTTTGCCTTTTCCGCGATCGCTGATGCTTAAGAAAGCAAACTTCTCATCTTCTGAAACAGAGACTTGATTGAATTGCTGCGGATTTCCCGGATTTTCGTAAATTAGTTTGTCGGTACTTTGCGCAGTATTGATCGTGTGGTAGTATACCATGTGGTTTTCATTTTTTGCGGACAATTCCGAACCTTTTGGTTCTGGATATCTGCTATAGTAGAAACCATTGCCCTGCCAGGAAATTCCGGAGACCTTTACCCATTCTATTTTTTCAGGTAAAATTTGTTTGTTGGAAAGATCCATAATGTAGATTTCATTCCAATCTGATCCCCCTTTTGAGGTTGCATAAGCACCGTACTTTCCATTTTTCGAAACGATAAATTGTGTCATTCTGGTGGTGCCATCGGTACTCAGTTTATTAGGGTCAATTATCATTTCCGGTTTACCGCTTAAGCCTTTTTGGCGGTATAGAACCGACTGATTTTGCAGTCCGTCATTTTTATAAAAATAGAACCATTCTTTTTTGCGGCTCGGTGAACTATATTTTTCATAATTGAATACCGCTTCACAGCGCTCTCTCAATTTTTCTTTGAAAGGAATAGAATTCAGATAGCCAAAAGTAACTTCATTTTCAGCTTTAACCCATGCAGCGGTTTCTTCAGAATGGTCATCTTCCAGCCAACGATATGGGTCAGGCACTTTTGTACCATGATAGTCATCAACCTGATCACTTTTTCGAGTTACGGGGTACTTATATTGAGCTGTCATAGTATTACAAAATAAAAGTACTGCGAATGCGGATAGTAAATATTTCATTGTATCGTGTTTTGTGATAAAATGCAAAAATATGGAAATTTGTTCGAAAAGGCACAGTATTTTGTTGCTTTCGACTAATTGATGAATTCAAAGGACGTTCAGCATGATTCATTTGATCAGTGGGAAGTGGAAAATTTCGGAGATATATAGATTATTGCGCTATTTTGTGCTGTGCGGGTAGTTGATTTACTAAGATAACTGCTACCAAATTTGAAGATTTGAAAATAAATTGACTGCCTGACTCCAGGCAGGAACTCCAGTGGAGTTCTTGCTTTTAAAAGACTATCAAGTATTTAAGGAATTACGATAATTCAGGAATCTTACAAGAGGTTAAAATTGACGAAGCTGATTAGAAAGTTCTTTCAAATTTTCATATTTGCAAATTACACTACATAAAGCTTGAAAAACAAGTTTATCCACACAAATTGACATTGAGCCTAAATTATACACTGTTGTGCCAGTAGTAAAAGTTTAAAAAAAGGGAATTTTCGATTTACTCTACTAAAAAACTTGTAATTTCGCACAACAAAACCTTCATTTCATGTCGAGACAAAAAGATTCTCAAAATATTTCTTCTGGATTTATGGAAGAAACAAATTCAACAGTTCTCAATGCGGAAAAACAGGAATATAAAATATGGCAGATTGTATTTTGGTTTTTTTTCACGGTGGGTTCGCTTTTCGTTTTTCTTACAGCCTCAAAAGTTGGTGTCAATGCAGATGAGGATTTTCAGGTTAAGTATTCTGAAAGTTTGATTGACTGGTATACGGGTGTAAAAAAGGATACAGCGACGATGTCAGCAGTAGAAAAGCAATGCAACGCGCTGAATTTTACCTACCGAAATGCCAATATGCACTATTATGGTGGTTTTTTTGAAGTACTTTCCGGCGCGACTAATCGAATTTTAGGGAACAAACCAGATCAACTGAGTTATCACCACGTCAGACATTATCTGGTGGCAATTTTTGGTTTGCTTGCAATTTTGTTTACAGCATGGTCTGTAAAGCAGATCGCAAATCAAAAAGCTGCCATTCTCGCGATGGGCTTAATGTTTATTTCCCCTTATTATTTTGGCAATTCTTTGATGAACCCAAAGGACATTCCATTCTGCGCGGGCTTCGCTATTTCACTGTACTATATGATCATGTTTTTTAAGCGGATGCCGGATCAGATCAATTGGAAAATTGTTTTTGGACTTGCGATGGGTTTTACAGTTGCTTTAGGAACACGAGCGGGAGGAATATTGTTGATTGCCTATTTTGCCTTATTTTTATTGCTTCACATCGGATCTACATATGGCGTTGGAAAGTTTTTTAATAATAAGCAATTATTTCTAAAGTACCTCAAATTTGCCGGTATAGCTGTGGTCGGCGGCTATGTGGGAGCAGTTTTGTTCTGGCCCTATGCTTTGGTTAGCCCTATTACACATCCCTTTAAGGCGCTCAGTGAGTTTGATAAATTTGCAATAGGAATCCGCGTACTTTTTCAAGGTGAAAATGTTATGTCTGACGCAAGTCCCTGGTATTATGCACCACAGTCCATTTTTCAAACGACACCTTTGGTTGTTTGGGCGGGTTTTCTTGGAGGAATATTGTTGTCTTTTGCCTTATTTAAAAGATATAGTTTTTTACCGGTTTTTATAGGATTTTTTTCTGCTATATTTCCGGTCATATACGTCGTATACAAGGATTCAAATATGTATAACCAATGGAGGCATTTGCTTTTTGTATTTCCGGGCATTATCATAATAGCAAGTCTAGCCTTTAATTTGATATTCGAATATTTCTCTGCGATGAGTAAAGCCCTGGGCCTGGTATTTCTCACCGCTATAGGTTTGGGTGCGGCACCCTCTGCTTTTCATATTTTCAAAAATCAGGATCTTAGTTTTGTTTACTATAATGAAGGAGTTGGAGGTGTCAAAAAGCAATTAGGCAGGAATGAGACCGACTATTGGGGCTTAAGTGTCAAAGGGGGAATAGATTATCTGGAGCAACAAGGAATTTTGAATGATCACATGGACAAGCAAGTAGTCATCATCAGCAATATGGGTTATGCTTTGCAAACCTATACCAGAAAATATGGAGATAAAGTAAAATGGCTTTACGCCAGTTATCCCAACAGGTACAAATTTAAATGGGACTATGCCCTTTATACTTCGCTTTTTGTATCTGGTGATCAGATTCGGGCCGGTAATTGGCCGATGAAATCGGGGACAATTCAGGCTATCACCGTCGACGATGTGCCTGTTCTTGCAATTATGAAACAGGATACTTCGCAATATGTATTTAAAGCGCAACAGTACCAGAAAGAAAATAGACTTCCGGAAGCGATAGAGCAATTAAAATCTGAACTGCAAATTCATCCAGACAATGAGGTGGCCTTGGGGAATCTGGTTGAATGTTATTTGAATACGGGAGATTTTGTCGGCGCTTTGGGAGTGTCAGATGCGCTGATTAGATGTTCACCGGAAAATTCCACTGCGTATTATATGAAAGGTCTGGCACAAGCCCAAAAAGGTGATTTAAGTGGAGCGGTCAGTAGTCTGCAAATCTGTCTTCGATTTAGCCCAGATTTTGCACAGGCCAGAGAATTGCTGACCAGAATCAGGAGTGCAAATTGATTGACCATTATTTCCGGGATTTTAAAATAAACACAATTTTCAATGATTTTTATTAAAAACACACTAGTACTTCATCCGGATAGCTCGTTTCATCGGCAGAATGTGGATATGATAATAGAAGGCGGAATTATTCAAAAGATTGGGAAAAGCTTAGTTGTTCCGGCGGATGCGAAAATCATTTCAGGAGAAGGTGCATTTATTTCCCCGGGATTTATGGACCTTGGAGTACAGGTCTGTGATCCGGGTTTTGAACACCGGGAAGATGTATTTTCTGCTTCTGCTGCTGCAGAATTCGGGGGATTTACGGCGATTGCAATTTTTCCGAATACACAACCTGCTTTGCATTCGAAATCCGAGCTGGCTTATATAAAAAAGAGAACCGAAGGTTTTCTTGTTGATTTTAAAGTTATCGGAGCACTGACAAGAGATTGCAAAGGAGAAGAGATAAGTGAAATGTACGATATGCATAGTTCGGGTTCGATAGCTTTTTCAGATGGTCAGAAAGTTATGAAAAATGGCGATGTGATGCTCAGGGCTTTGCAATATGTCAAGGCTTTCGATGGATTAGTGATGAATCATCCCTTTGAAAAATCAGTGGCTTCCGGTGGACAAATGCATGAAGGAGTGATGAGTACTAGTCTTGGGATGAAGGGTATTCCTTCTCTTTCCGAAGAATTGATGTTGGTACGTGATTTATATTTGCTTGAATATTGTGATAGCCGACTGCACGTTTTTAATATTTCGACTGCCCGTTCAGTTGATTTAATTCGGCAGGCAAAAGCCAAAGGTTTGAAAGTCAGTGCTTCAGTAGCGGCTATCAACCTTGCCTTTGATGATAGTCACGTCGAAAACTTTGAAACTTTCATGAAAGTTCAACCGCCGCTACGGGCAAAAAGTGATATTGTGGCTTTGTGTATCGGCTTGAAAGATGGCACGATCAATATTATATCATCCAATCATAGCCCTCAGGATGAAGAAGCAAAAAATCTGGAATTCCCATATGCAGAATTTGGTGCTGTTGGGTTGGAGACTGCAGTGGCAGTGGCAAATACTTATAGTGGATTAAGTAGCGAAGAGCTTGTTGATAAATTTGCTATACAGCCACGTAGAATAATGAAGCTTGATATTCCAAAAATTGAAGAAAATGCAGCCGCAGAGCTGACACTCTTTCATCCGAAACTGGAATGGACCTATCAAGCAGAACAAATCTTTTCGAAATCTAAGAACTCACCTTTTGTAGGTAAGAAATTGCTTGGAAAGGCAATCGCCGTATTCAACCAGGGGCAGGGAGTGATTTTGCCATAAAAAAAAGTCCCCAAATGATTGTTTCTCCGGGGACCTTTTTTGATCTAATTAAGTTCTTCGAACAGCCCATTAGAGATTTCCCAAATAATTGAATCTAATGCATCAACCGATCCATCGAGATTGTAGTCAGCATTAAGAGAAAAGGCATTCATAAATAATCCGTTTTGGTTTTCCCATTCGATTGAATCGAAAGCATCAATTGAGCCGTCTGAATTGGCATCTCCTCCATTCATTTTATTAAGACTGCCGTTGATGGCAACCATCGGTGAAAGGCCATATAAAGCGACAGAATTGTTGCTCAGGTTCAATGCTGTAGTTGTACTACTCAATGCGATGGTATTTGCGGTCCTAAAGCCTAAGTGGTTGCGATGTCTTACTGCAATGTAGTAGCTTCCTACGGGGGCACTAAATTCAAGTGCTGATATGCCATCCATCGCGACAATATCGCCATCTCGCTGTAAGAGAGCAGTTTTTGTTTGTGTTACACTTGTCGCTCCCGGATTACCTGTTCGCAATTCTAAAAACAGCCATTCTACTATAGCATCTTGTCCAATTGTATTCAATACAGATTGAGTTGTACTTGCGGTTGTTCCGTTGTTGACATGAGTAAATGTGGCGTTTAGTGGTGCTGTGGCATAAGGATCTGACAAGGGGAAGCTGGGGTCAGACCTAAGATAATCATCCATTAGTCCTGTACCGGGGTCATAATTGCTGAGATACACTTTTGCAGCCAATTTCAAGTTTTGAGAAGCGCCGCTTGCACTAGGAACGGTCAATGACCCGGCATACACGTTGTCACCACTGGTTCCGCCGTCACCATTTGTACAGTTTACAACAAAATAAAAGCTAACACTACTGCTATTTTGAGTAGCTGGTGCCAGCCAGCTAAAGGTCCAGCTTACTTCTTTATTTGGGCCATTGGTTGCAAAGTAGTTTGGGCCGTCATGGGTTAGTAGTCCTACTGCATTCATTGCATCCCGAGAGCCATTTCCCGCTACAAGCGTACCATAATTTGCTCCAGCGGCATCCAACGCTTCAATCTGAAAACCTGCCCGTATAGCGGTTGTTGTGCTGGGAATGGAAAAAGAAAGTGTAATCGAATAATTTTGACCTCCGACGAAAGTTGCAGGGAGTCCGGTTAGTGTTGCAATTCCTCCTGAGTTTGAACCACCACCATGGCAATTGCCACAAGTGCCGCCGGAGTTAGGAGATCCTGAATAATTGTCGTCAACTCCTCCAGAGTACGAACCTAGCAGAATGAATGCAAGACTACCTAAAAAGATTGTCTTGATGTAAGGTAATTTTTTCATTTTTAAAGTTGGGTTTTATAGTGATGAAAAAAATCAATTTGTTACATGCGTATAAACACAAAAAGGCACAAGTTGTAGAACTTGCGCCTTTTTGTGAAAAGTATTAATTTAAAAGAAATTAGTTTTGGTTTTCAACTGGTGCCTTCATTTCCTCAGTAGCTTTTACAGTTTTGATTTGCATTGCATCTGAAGGTACAGTGGCATCTGACATTTTTCCTGCGCCGTGGCAAGAGCTAGCTTCTTTTTTACTGCAACTTTTTTTATCACCTTTAGCGCAACAAGCTTTGGCTTCGCTGGTATTGGCTACTTTCTTAACTACATCATCGCTGCTTACTGCTGACGTAGAAGTAGAAGAAGTTTCAGTTTTTTTCGCACAGCAAGATTTCTTACTTGCACAAGATTGAGCACTTACATTTATGATTGAAATAAATGCAAAGAAACTCAGCATTAACATGATTTTTTTCATTTTTGAATGAATGTTTAATTATGAATGAATAATATAGTAGTCAAATGTACAAAGTTGCTTAATCAATTGCAAATATTTTATACGAAATCAACAGGCTTTAACAAAACAATAAGAGCTTTAGTTGTACCGCGAATGGTGTTCCCTATGATAACAAGGTATCAAATTGCCGTATATTCAATTACCTGGCTTATAGTCAAAACGTCTTGAAGAAGAATTTAGTTCGTTCTCAAATCCTCGACATGCACCCCTTTGTATTTTGCTGCATCAAAGACAAATTTGCCGGCTTCAATTTTTTTGCTTGTATTCAGTTTGTTGATTGTTAAGGTAATTCTGGATCCATCCTTATTAAAAGTTTTCATCGAAACGATTTGATTGCTGCCTTTTTGGATAGCTACTTTGAATTTTGAATATTCCAGTTTTTTGTCCAGCGGTTTCACTTCTATATATTGAACACTTTTTCCTGCCTCAGTTCCCGATGATCCCATATAATAAATAAAATTACCACTTTTATAAAGAGCCATCATTCCTTTGGGTGAAAACGCATTGGCATCGCCTTTGGTATTGGCATCGTTTATTTGCACTTCATTGTTTCTTTTAAGGTACAACCAAGAACTTTTCCCGTCACAAATAACTTCCTGTAATTCAAGGAGCACTCTGTATTTCTCACCCAACTGCCACATTTTTCCTTTTTGAACTTCTTTTTTGCCTTCAGCCGGTTCGATTGTTAGGGTAAAATCAGCTTCAATGCTTTTGTAGTTTTCATATTTTTTTCTGGCTTTTTCCAGAAGGGCTTTGGCGGATGCGTCGCTTTTTTCTTGCGCAAGTAATAAAGAACAAAGTAAAAGGCTACTCAACAACAGCGTTATTTTTTTCATCTATCTAATATTTTCTTCAATATTTTTGTATTCGAATCGCGGTAATAACGCTGACAATCAGAAAATAGTTCTTTGTCTTATGATTTTAAGTAATAATTAATCCGGTTCGAAGCCAAGAATGATATTGAAAGTTCCTCTGTTTTTCAATGACGTGTCTTCAATTCCCGTTTTGTCAAAACCAATACCATAATCGAATCCTAATAATCCAAACATAGGTAGAAACACCCTAAGACCAAGTCCTGCTGATCTACGCAATTCGAATGGATTGAATTGTTTAATTGATGCAAATGCGTTTCCTCCTTCAACAAAACCCAGGACGAAAATTGTCGATTGTGGATTCAAAGAAATCGGATATCTCAATTCAAGAGCCATCTTATTGAAAACTGCGGCACCATATTGCTGACCATTTTGGTAGTTTCCTGCAATGTCTGCCGGTTGGTATCCCCTTGAAGAGATAATGTCGCGACCGATGATTCCAATTTGTTGATTGTTCAAACCATTTCCACCGAAATTATATCGTTCGAATGGTGAAAGTCCAATATCCTTGTTGTAAGACCCTAACATACCAAGTTTCATCGAACTCTTCAAAACTAGTTTGCCGACGATTGTGGTGTACCAATCTGCATTAAAACGCCATTTGTGGTATTCTACCCATTTGAATTTTTCGGCGACCGGTAATGTTGAATAATCCGTTTCGCTTGATCTAAACAAAGAATAGGGTGGAGTTAACATCAAAGTCAATTGGAAATTTGAACCTTCTCGTGGAAACAAAGGGTCGTTTACAGAAGAGCGAGCCAAGGTTTGACGTAATGAGAAGTTGTTGTATGTTCCATCGGTTACTGCAAATTGGCCGATGCCACCACCTGATGTCCAGGCGGTAAGTTTCATACTTCTGATATCTGCTTCTGCACGATACACAAAGTTATCATCCGGCTTTTTCAATCTTGATCCGATAGATATATTTCCACCGGTCTGTGTGATTTTATTGGATTCAATTCCATTGCTGTTGAATGCACCATAGTTAATCAAACTTCTAAATCCACTTACAGTCAATGAAGTAGCTTTTTTTCCGCCCAACCAAGGTTCTGTAAACGAAGCATTATAAGATTGGAAGAATTTTCCATTCGTCTGTCCACGGATCGAGAACTTCTGCCCATCACCTTGAGGCAGCGGGCTCCAGGTTTCACGGTGCATAATGTTTCTGGCTGAGAAATTATTAAATGATACACCGAGCGTGCCAATAATTCCGCGGTTGAATCCACCCCAACCTGCTGAAAGTTCCAATTGGTCTGCAGGTTTTTCTTCCACGCTATATTCAATATCAACGGTGCCTCTCTGTGCATTGACGGGTGTATTAATGCCTAATTTCTCTTGGTTGAAGTAACCCAGGTTGATGATTTCACGTTGAGAACGGATGATATCACTCCGGCTGAATTTTTCACCCGGTTTGGTGCGCAATTCACGGCGAATCACGTGTTCGTTCGTTCTGTCATTACCTTTGATAGATACTCTGTCGATTGTAGCCTGCGGGCCTTCGAATATTCTTAATTCGATATCAATCGAATCTTTGTCAATAGCAACCTCTACCGGATCGACATTAAAAAAAAGATAACCATTGTCCATGTATAACGAACTGACGTCGCGACTGTCCTGGCTATATCTTAATCTGTTTTCCAACAGTTCGTTATTATAAATATCTCCTTTTTTGATGCCGAGTACATTATCAAGGAGTGTGTTGTCGTAGATTGAATTGCCTTTCCATGCTAAGCTTCTGAAATAATAACGGTTGCCTTCGTTGATATCAATATGAATTTTTACATCTTTCTTTTTGACACGCCAAACGCTATCATTGATGATTCGGGCATCCCGATAACCTACTTTGTTGTAGTATTTTATTATTTTCTTTTTATCTTCCTGGTATTCTTTATCCAGGTACTTTGAAGCGGAGAAAATCCTTGCCTTGCGCTTGGTTTTTTCCATCTGTTTTCTCAATTTGGCAGAAGTAACGTTTTGGTTTCCAGAATAAGAAATATTCTGAATTTTAACCCGCCTGTTTCGTCTGATATCAAACACAAGTTGAACAGCATTGGTAGCCTGTTTGTCAATATCTTCTTTGATTCGTACATCTGCGTCGAGATATCCCTTGTCGATAAAATGTTTTTTGAGGGCCGTTGATACTTCTACCTTTGTATTTTCGGTGACGATAGTGCCTTTGTTCAGCATTTTATTGATGATGGCATTCACATCATCATGTTGACTTTTCTTTAAATTTTTGAATGAGTGCTTGGAGTATCTTGGACGTTCTTGCACTGCGATTTCTAAAAAAATGACATCTCCTATGGTTTTCTCTTTATAGATTTTAACATCAGTAAACAGTTTCAATTTCCAGAGGGCCTTCATTGCCCTTGGGATATCACTTCCCGGAAATCGAATTTTATCGCCTATTTTGAAGCCTGCGATGTTGATGAGGGCGTTTTCATCTGAAAACTGAGCACCGGTAACCCTGATTCCCCCGATTTCGTACTCGATAGGATCTTTGTATTCGGCTGTAATTTCAGTTTGTTGCGCATGTATGCAAACAGGAGTAGAAAGGAATACGATTAGCAGTAAATATATATAACGTTTAATTTTAAACATTGCTGTTAAATATGGTTTTAAAACTTGATTGTGTCTGTTAAGTGAAGTCAAAGAGAATTTTTCCCAGTGAAAGGTTGTATCTTGTGAGGCTGCTTATTTGATTTGCTCGCTGGTCTTGCCAAATCTTCTTTCCCTATGTTGGAAATCCAAAATAGACGCATAGAAATCCTGCTTCTTGAAGTCCGGCCAGAATGTTTCTGTAAAATAGAATTCTGCGTAGGCCAATTGCCATAAAAGGAAATTACTGAGTCGGCGTTCGCCGCTAGTGCGAATCATCAATTCTGGATCGGGAATGTCATGAGTGCAAAGTTCTTTTTCAAATACTTTTTCATCAATATTATCTGATTGGAGTTCGCCAAGTTGTATTTTTTCTGCGATAGATTTGACAGCGTGTAATATTTCCCATTTTGCGCTATAATTCAGCGCCAGTACCAAGGTCATTCTGCTATTATGCCTTGTTTTTTCAATTCCATCAGTTAGTGCTTTCAGGGTTTTTTTAGGGAGGCGGCTCAGGTCGCCAATGGCCTGCAAACGGATGTTGTTTTTATTGAGCGTTTCAACTTCATTGTAAATAGTTTGTACAAGAAGCGTCATCAAGGCAGTAACTTCCGTGCTGGGTCTACTCCAGTTTTCTGTTGAAAAAGCATAAAGGGTAAGGTATTCTACACCTATTTCTGCGGCAGCTTCTGTAACTTCGCGAACGGAATTTACACCGTTATGGTGGCCAAAAACCCTGGGTTTTCCGCGCTGTTTGGCCCAACGGCCATTTCCATCCATTATTATTGCCACATGTCGTGGCAAACGGGAAAGGTCTAACTGAGATTTAATGTCAATATTATCTGCCATTACCTGATTTTGCCACTACTTTATCTACTTCTTTTTTTAATTCATCATAATTTGTACCCACTTGAGGTACCAGCGGCAAGCGAAGTTCATTTTCGATGATTCCCAGCTGATGCAAGCAAGCTTTGATGCCGGCAGGATTATTTTCAATATACAACCAGGGATGAACGGCTAAAGTTAGGTTGTTGAGGCGTTGTGCTTCTGTGAAATTTCCCTTCAACGCTTCTCTCACCATTGTTGAAAACTCGACTGGAAATCCATTCGCAATCACGGAGATTACTCCCTGTCCACCAGCTCCTATTAGGGGCAAAGTAATCGGGTCATCTCCGCTTAATACAAGAAAATCTATCGGTTTATCTTTTAGAATTTCCATGCATTGCACGAGATTTCCGGATGCTTCTTTGGTTGCCATAAATTTTTCATGACCATGTGCCAATCTAAGGGTAGTTTTTGCACTGACATTACTTCCGGTTCTGCTTGGTACATTATAGATGATGATCGGAAGTGGAGAAGCATCTGCTATTTGCATGTAGTGCTGATAGATTCCCTCTTGTGAAGGTCTATTGTAGTTAGGGCTACTCGAAAGTACAGCTTCGTAACCTTCCAGTTCTTGCTGATAAGCAGAAAAGCGCTCAATACCTGAGGCAGTATCGTTGGATCCGAATAAGCCGGCTACCAAGGGCAATTTGCCGTTGTTTACTTTTTTGGTGAAATTAAGAACAGCTTTACATTCCTCAAGGCTAAGTGTTATCGATTCACCGGTCGTGCCCAACGAAACTATATAGTCAACGCCATTTTCTTGTGAGACATGATGAATCATTCGCTCAAGACCTTCCCAATCTATAGATTTATTCGCTTTGAATGGCGTTACAATGGCTACACCAGTTCCTTTAAATTTTGACCAACGACTCATGTTTCTGGTTTATCTTGTTGAGATAAAAATTAATTTGATGCAACAATGTTTTCATGTCAGTTTTGCCGTTCATATCTATTCCGAGATCCATCTCTTGATGATAAGTCGATATTACACCGGTTTTAAACTGTCCTTTGCTCAATGCGGAGATATAATCAAGGCACAATATGTCTTGAAAATACAAAGCATAGTATACATCAAAGGGCTGTTTTAAAAAATCGTAAACAGCAGCCACTTCTTTTTTGGGAATGTAAAACCAATTTAGCTCTTTCAAGTTGAAATGAGGATATGGCAACCCTTCATGTGGCAATTTATCGTTGAAAAATGCAAGTAGGCGCACTTTTTTGCCTGAACTGCGCAACTCTTCAGCTAGCTGATTGACTGCATTTATATTTGCAGAAGTACTGGCATCAAATAATATACCTATGGTTTTGCTTTCCGTTGGGCTTCTACGAACTCTTTCAAATAGCATTTGCTCTTTTTTGAGCTGCTTTTTGAAAAAGTACAATTTTATCTTATTTATCCAATCCATTTTTACAATTGAAAGTTGAAAATTGAAAGTTGAAAATTATTAAACAGTTGAAAGTTGTATGCTTGCCGGTAGGCAGGAAAGTTGAAAGTTGAAAATTATCAAATAAAAACCTACCCGAAATAAGGGAGAAGTTACATTTAGCCGAAGGCAAATAAATAATTTTCACTTTTCACTTTTTAACTTTCAATCACTCCTGGTCTTCGTCTTCATACAATTCGACATCTTGTCCTTGGGCGATGGCTTCGTTGTAGTGTGTTTCAGCGGAAGCAGAAGAGCCGGATTTTTTACTTTTGGGCTCGCTTTCGCTTTCAACGGTATATTCACCCATTGCAGCGTATTTTTGAATTCTTGCGTTTACGAGGTCATCAGTGTCCTTGAATTTAACCTCTGAAAGTGTTTTCAGGATATGATCTTTCAGAATTTTTGCCATCAATTCGGGATTGCCATGAGCACCTCCGACCGGTTCTCTGACGATGCCATCAATTAATTTATTGTTGTACATGTCATCAGCGGTCAGTTTTAGCGCATCCGCTGCCTGCTCCCTGAAATCCCAGCTGTGCCAGAGAATGGAGGAACAAGATTCAGGAGAAATAACAGAGTACCAAGTGTACTCCAGCATAAATACTCTGTCGCCGACACCAATTCCAACTGCTCCCCCGGAAGCGCCCTCACCTATGATATAACATATGATAGGAACTTTTAATTGTGCCATTTCGAAAAGGTTTCGGGCAATTGCTTCCGCCTGACCTCTTTCTTCAGCTTCCAATCCGGGAAAGGCACCCGGAGTATCTATTAATGTTATGACTGGGAATCCGAATCGCTCAGCCATTTTCATAAGGCGCAATGCTTTGCGGTATCCTTCAGGATTGGCCATTCCAAAATTGCGATACTGTCGCATTTTGGTATTGTTTCCTTTTTGATGGCCGATGATCATAAAAGTTTTTCCGTCAATATCTCCAAGTCCACCGATGATTGCTTTGTCATCAGCAATATTACGATCGCCGTGCAATTCTACGAAATTCGTGCACATTTGCTCGATGTAGAACAGCGAGTAAGGTCTGTCGGGGTGTCGGGAGAGCTGTACTTTTTGCCATCCACTGAGGTGAGCATATATTTCGCTGCGCTTGGCTTTTATTTTTTCCTCCAATTCAGTGACAGTATCGGTCACATCTACTTCTCCTTGTATGCCTACCTGTTTAATTTTTTCCAGTTGTTCATAAAGTGCTTCAAGCGGCTTTTCAAAATCTAAAAACATAGTTGTAGACATGATAATTACTTATTTAGAATGAAATATTAAATAAAATAGGGGACAAATATGAGCAAAAAGTAAGCAAAAATACGAAAATAGGTTAGACTGATTAGCAAAATGAATTATTTTTTAAATATTTATAAATAAATTTGCATGTTGCAAAATGTAGTTGTATCTTTGCATCGCTTTTGAAGAAAAGTGCATTTGGACTGGTAGTTCAGTTGGTTAGAATACGTGCCTGTCACGCACGGGGTCGCGGGTTCGAGTCCCGTCCGGTCCGCCAACAAGCTCATAGAGATTCGTCTTTATGGGCTTTTTTTTTGGGTTAAAACCCAAAGTTGCAAAAGGATCGAGCCGATGGTACTTTTTGTTGATGAATTTCAATCCATTAACTTTTGTTAAGTCCCTACTTTCGAAATTAGTGGGTAGTGTCGCCACTGCAGGGAAAATTTACTGAATTGCTGAGCCATGTCACATTCGGCAGGTGGGGCACAGAAGGGCTTTGCAGAATCCAGGATTTTAATCACAAAGGCTTGTTTCAACAGCAGCTGGATCTGAAGATATACAATAACAAAGATTTGAATCATGCAATTCCGTCTTTTGAAATGAATATAATGGCCGTACTTTTTCTCGATGTAGTGATGATCCTAGCGTTGTTTTCTGGATTGAAGAGGTTGGGGCAGAGTAGAGATTGAATTATAATAAAAATTAATTTTTGCACTTGCCTTTTATTTCAACGAATAGTATTTTTGCAAGAAAAATTTAAAATTGTTCTTTTATGAAAATATATACCCTTGACGAAGTACAAGATGAATTGCTTGGAAAGATTGGTACACCTGAACGTGACCGCTTTGAGCGAGCGCTTTTGAAAGAATTAGCCATAAAAAAAGTAAAAGGTGGAAAGCCGAAATAGCCCTCACCTCACCAATCTTCCCTTCCACTCATAATTATATACCAGATTGGCAAGGATTCCCACGATGACCATGTAGAGGATGTGTCCGAAAAAAGCAGGTATGAATACGGCGAGTAGCTCGCTTCGTTTGAAATAGACAGCAGCAGGTTGCAATAGCAAATAGTCCATCAAAGCTTTGACCAAAATTTGAAATAGAAATACAAAAATCGCTGTTTTGCCCAAAAATGGGATCAGAAATATACTGAAAATGATATTACAGCAGAGCAAAAATACCGCAGCTAAAATCGCAGTGACGAGAAATTCCTTATAGCTATTGGTCTTGGAGGCCCAGCGAATACGCTGATAGATAAAAGATTTTACGGTTGGTTTGGCTGTGGTCAAAACAGTTGCAGCGCGACTTTTCAAAAACCCAAGACTTCCTGGAAATTGCAATGCCACCTTCTGCATTAACAGCATGTCATCACCCGAAGCCAATTGATCGATTCCTTCAAATCCTCCGACCTGGTAGAATACTTCTCTTTCATATGCCAGATTTGCACCATTGCACATGTGCATGAATCCTTTGTGGATACCGGCTCCGGTAATTAACATCAGTCCCAGAAAATCCAGTGATTGTGCTTTTTCAAAGGTGTTTTGCTCTTGATGAAAATTTACAGGCGCCGCAATGAATTTGTAGTGCGCGGTTTCATAAAAATAAACCATATTCAAAAGCCACTCCCCAGGAACGATGCAGTCTGCATCGGTCGTTACAATCAATTTTCCGCTCGCAAATCGTATTCCTGTTTCAATAGCTTTTTTCTTTGAGCCTTTTTCACTATAATCAGAAAGCTGAATCACTCGAATTTCCCGTCCGACGGCGACCTCATAAGTTCTGTCAGTCGAATGGTCATCGATAACGATTATTTCAAGTAGCTCAACTGGAAATTTTTGTGCTTTAATGGAGTCTATACAGCTTGAGATGCACTTTTCTTCATTTCTTGCGGCGACTAATACACTAACATTTGTAGTGGGAAGGTAATCTTCCGGTATAGTTTCGTTCTCTGGCAAGTCATTCCATCCTTTTCTGTATACCAGTATGATGACCACATAAAGTAGTGCCAGCGATACTGATAAGATGATGTATAGATTCAGAATGATACTCATGTAAAGTTGATATGGCGGCACAAAGGTTTCAGAAAAAGAAATGTCGCATTGCGCTCAGACAGACAAAGGTAATTTAATTTTTTTCGGAAAAAAATAACATTTGCTAATGCAGATGAAATTCACTTTGGTATTTCCGCAAAAAATAGTAATTTCGCACTTTGAAAAAGCTGTTATAAAATTATATATTGAACTAATAAAGATGGGAGCACTTTGGGAAGAAAAGGAAGAGATTCAGGTCGCTGATGCCGATACTGGAACCGGAAAGCCGGCTTTTCTGGTGGTCCACAATGACGACCACAATACTTTTGAATGGGTAATTGAATGTTTTACAACCGTTTTGAATCATACTTTTGATCAATCGGAACAACTCGCACTGATTATTCACACCAAAGGAAGAGCTACTGTCAAAACTGCCACGCTTAAAACCTTGAGACCTTTAAGAATTGCCTTGGTAGAAAGAGGCCTGTCGGCAGTGATCGAAGGCGGATCTGAAGATGAAGAATAATATAATGGGGGCTTAGCTCATCTGGCTAGAGCGTAACGCTGGCAGCGTTAAGGTGACCGGTTCGAGTCCGGTAGCCTCCACAATTCAATTGAAAATTGAAAATTGAAAATGAACTTACACTTTTCAATTTTCCATTTTCAATTAACCAAAACGTACCGTTTCCTTCCAATTATCCCCATTGGGATTGCCTTTTCTTTTTGAATCAGTATAAACATATCATGGGCGAGGCTTCCGGTGCAAGCTAACAGGTGCAGGCATTTTGTTCGGTCGAAATCGTCAGGGAGTGCAAGGGCTTCGTTTTGTAGATCGATTAGGAAGTATTTGTTGTCGGTTACTACTGGACGAACCTGCGATATTGCAAATGGGTGGTCTTCCAGCCAAGGATATGCACTTCTGTGGAGGGACATTTTTTCGAGGATTTCTTCAAAATTGGTGTGCATTACTATTCCCTCAGGTGAGTATGGAATTTCAATATTCATATTTCGAACAAAAGCCCTTAATGGCATATTGGACGGTACAAATACTAGCTCCATCGCAAATGTCGATGCTGGAACTAGTTTGGTTTCTATGGTTGCATTTCTGAAGGCGAAATTGATAATCAAAGCAAATCGCCCACTCTGTAAGCCGTAGAACCAGTTGCGTTGAACGGTAATGTCTTCGATCATTTCAGTGATACGGAAGATCTGCAACCAGTTGTCACTTAAAACCTCAGCCTCTGGATTCTCCAACACTTCTTTTTGATTAACATTCCAGCCCACCAGGTATTTAATATCGTTCTGGCTTTTTGAGTCAAGGGATTCGAGCTGCTTAATACCTTCCAGCAACAAGAACATTTTAGAAATCGTGTGTACACTTTCTTCTTGCCAGGAGTTATTTTTCTGAATTTGGAATTCTTTGAGTTCTCGAATCAAATTTCCAAGTCCGGGAGCCTGAGCATCCACCATTTTTGAACGCATATTTTCGAAATAGTCGGCATCTTTTTGCTGCAAAGTCAGCAGACCGGAATTAACAAGGTCTTTGAGCCAAACTTCCATTTCAGCTGCACCATTTTGCACTTTAAACAACCTCTCCTGATTGCGCTTCATGCGCTCCATTACTTTTTTATCTTCTGACATAGTCTTTCAACTGAACCGATAACATCCGGATTAGAAGTGGTAAAGGTAAAAATCTTGTCTATGGATGTTTTTATATTTTTTTACTTTTTTATTTATTATAACATTTACTTATAGTTTAATTTAAAAATTAAATAAAAACACATAGAAGCATCCTTAAGTACGTTGACTTTAGTACTTTTGCGAAACACACGATCAAGTATTTATGAGGTTACTGGCACAGACGTTATTTGGATTGGAATCGGTTTTGGCTGCAGAGTTGAAAGCACTAGGCGCTTCGCAAATACAATTGTCCACAGGTGAAATTGAATTTGAAGGTGACAAGCGAATGCTTTATCGTTCCAATCTTGAATTGAGGACTGCTATCCGAATTTTATATCCGATTGCCACTTTTCGTGCACAAGCGGATCAGCATTTGTATGAAGGTATTCGTCAAATAGACTGGGCTCGATACTTGGATGAAGAAGGGTCATTTGCGGTTGATGCGGTATGCAATTCGGAATATTTTGTCAAAAATTCGAGCGCTGCATTGCGCTGCAGAGATGCCGTAACAGATTTGTTCGAAGAGCGTTACGGCGTAAAACCGGGAATTGACACCAAGCAACCTTCGATCCGAATTAATCTTTCAATTGTGGGCGATCAGGTTCGTGTTGCATTGGATAGTTCCAGTGACCCGCTTAATATCAGGGGCTACGAGCACCAGGCATTGGATGCGTCTTTGCATGAAGTGTTGGCCGCCGGCATGATTCTGCTCAGTGGCTGGCAAGGTGAACGCGATTTTGTAGATCCGATGTGTGGTTCTGGTACTTTGCTGATCGAAGCAGCAATGATTGCCTATCGTATTCCACCGATGATGCACAGAGAATATTTTGGTTTTAAGAAATGGTCAAATTTTGATAAAGCCCTATGGGAACAAGTGCAACAAGAAGCCAAGAAAAATATTAAGAAACAAATTGATTGCGAAATCAGTGGATTTGACAGTGCTTTTCAGGCACTCCGCGTCAGTGAAAGGAATTTACAATCGGCAGGTCTTCAAGGGAAAATAGCAGTGGAACGCCTTTCCATCGAAAAGCAAAAATTGAAAACGAAGCCTGCAACCATTATAACAAGTCCGCCCGGAGGAGAAGGTGTCGATGCGGAAGATCTGCGCGAATTGTTCAAACAACTGGGTGATATGCTGCGCAAAAAATGCAAAGGCTCAGAAGCCTGGATAATTACCGGGATGGACGAAGATTTGAAGTCAACAAGTTTGAAAATTTCCTCCCAAATCACATTGAACAATGGCTACGCAGATTGTAAATTTGTACAATTCGAACAATTATAAAACACCTAAAATAATACAATTATGGCTATCGATTTTAAGAAAATATTTAGACGACTGGTATTGACCTTGATTATTACCGCGGTCCTTTTTGCAATTCTAGGCACCTATTTATTGGTTGGCTGTCTAAGTGAAGGTGAAAGAGCTGGGCAGGTGATTAAATTCAGCAACAAAGGTTATGTTTTTAAAACCTGGGAGGGTGAACTTGTACAGCGCAATTTTTCTACTCAAGCGGATACCTGGACTTTTTCTGTTAAAGATGAGGCTACTGTTCATCAGATTAATGATGCCATGGCCAAAGGAGATCGTGTAACGCTGCATTATTGTCAGAAGTACTATACCTTTTTCTGGCAAGGCGATACGGACTATTTTATCGACAAAGTAACTGTCGTGCCGGAACAAAGGTAAATTTGTATAATATTTGAAGCTCATTGTTCCACAAGCGCAATGAGCTTATTTTTTCTTGAAAAACAACTTCCCTTCATGCCATGGAGCCCGATTTAATCTACAAAATTGCATTAATAAAAATACCGGGAATCGGTGCAGTAACCGCTCGGAATTTAATAAGTTATTGCGGCGGAATTAGAGAGGTTTTTACTGCCAGAAAGAAGGAATTACTCAGAATTCCAGGAATTGGTACACAAACCGCTGATCTGATTCTCAAGCAAACCGTTCTCCCTGAAGCGGAGCGAGAACTTGGTTTTCTTCAGCAAAATGGAATCAAGGCTTTGTTTTATACCGACAAAGAATTTCCACAGCGCCTCCGCCAGCAACACGATTGTCCTTTTCTGCTTTTCTCAAAAGGGGAGGCAAATTTAAATCATCCTCGCATAGTGGGAATTATTGGAACCAGAGAGGCAACTTCTGCAGGAAAGGCGATTTGTGAAGAGCTGATTGACGGCCTTATACCGTATCGTGTGCATACCATTAGCGGCCTCGCATATGGAATCGATGTTATTGCTCATCGCAAGAGTATTTCGGCCGGCATACCAACAATCGGTGTGATGGGGAATGGCATGAACAAATTATATCCTTCAGATCACCTGTCTGTAGCGCAGAAAATGGCTGAAAACGGCGCTATTATTACAGAGTATTGTGCCGATACCATGGCCAAAGCGGAACATTTTCCGATGAGAAACAGAATCGTTGCAGCAATGTGCGATGCATTGATTGTTGTGGAAACAGCCAGAAAAGGGGGATCAATGATTACTGCAGAACTTGCATTTGGTTACAATAAAGATGTTTTCGCAGTTCCGGGTCGACCAAAGGATAAATATGCAGAGGGATGTAATCATTTAATTAAAACAGAAAAGGCAAGACTGATAGAAAATGCGTCGGATTTGGCTTATTACATGAGATGGGATGAAATGGACGCGGGAAAAGTGATTCAGCAAAAACTTTTTATTGATTTTGGACCGGAAGAAAAAATGTTAATCGATATCATTCGGACGCGTGAAACCATAGCCATCGATGAGCTTTCCTACCGCAGTCAGGTTCCTCCCAGTGAACTCGCAGCCATTCTGCTTTCACTCGAATGTAAAGGTGCAATTTGTGCACTGCCAGGTAAAAGATTTACTGCTGTTCATTAAATTTATATAAAAATTATAAATACTTAACATATTGTAAACTATTGGAACGTATTTTGCGTTATATTCTTGAACGTGAATAAATTGAGGCAAAAAAACTACTCAATGGAATGAGAACTTATTTTTCATTATATTCAAATTCAGCCCAACGCTCTAAACTTAAGAAACTATATGTACCTCGTCAAAACCCCAAGCTTCATCAGAGGATTATTTCCAAATTTTACCTGGCAGGTGCCAACGGAGGAAAAAATCATTTTTCTTACTTTCGATGATGGTCCGATACCCGAAGTAACACCTTGGGTATTGGAGCAATTGAAAAAATACAACGCGCAGGCAACCTTTTTCTGTGTAGGTGAGAATGTCGAAAAACATGCCGATATTTTTCAGCAGGTTTTAGATAGCGGTCACGCAGTTGGCAACCACACTTTCAATCATTTGAATGGTTGGGATGTTGAAAATATGCAGTATTTTCACAACATCAGACACTGCGCGAGATTGGTGAAAACCGGATTGTTCAGGCCTCCATATGGCAGAATAACGCCAAAGCAAGTTCAATTCGTGCAACGTCACTACAAGATTGTGATGTGGGATGTCTTAAGTGGTGACTTTGATCAGGACATCTCGAAAGAACAATGCCTTGCCAATGTTACCGAAAATGCAGGCCCGGGTTCAATTGTAGTTTTTCATGACAGTAAAAAAGCGGTGGAAAATCTTTACTACGCTTTACCAAGGACATTGGAATATTTTTCTGCTCAAGGTTATCGTTTCAAAGCGCTAAGCAGAGGATTGCAAGAATTGAGTCCTGCCGCTCAAACACTTGCAGGTCTTGATGTTCAGATGGCATAATTAATTACGAATTACGAATTACGAATTACGAATTTTAATATTATAAGAAATATGTAAATAAGGACAGTTGTCGATTGATAGCTGTCCTTATTTTTTTATTGAAAACAACGTCCTCCACCTTGTTTCAAGATACCAAACGCGCTTTAGCGAAACAAACGTGCTTTAGTACATCAAACCTTGTCAATTTTCAATTGTCAATTGTCAATTATTTCGTACCTTGTGGCTGTATTAAATATCCTGAAAATATATGGGAAAACCGCTTTTCAAAATTAGAGAAAACGGCAAGTATGGCTTTATTAATGACGAAGGTGAAGTGGTCATCGAAGCACAATATTTTGAAGCAGAAGATTTTTACAACGGTTTTTCTCGTGTAAAATTCAATGACAAACTGGTTCCTCTTGATAGTATGGGAAGGTTGTTGCTCAAGCACCTGTTCAACCACGTTTCATTGTTTGAAGAACACCTGGCTTGTGCGAAGTTAGTGAGTCTTTGGGGTTATATTGACGAGCGCGGTACGTTAGTTATCGATGTTCAGTTCGAAGATGCAAAGGATTTTTCTGAAAATTTGGCTGCTGTTAGAACAGCCGGAAGGTATGGATATATTAATAAAGAGGCCGATTTTATTATCAAACCCCAGTACGATACCGCGGGACTTTTTAAAAATCAATTGGCACCTGTCAGTATTAATCAAAAATATGGCTATGTGGATAAAAACGGTGTGTTGGTAATCAAGCCCCAGTTTGATTCGGCAATTTCATTTCAAGGCGATGTTGCGGTAATCTCTGCAGCTAATGTCTGGGGTCTGATTGACAAAGATGGGAAAATGTTGCTGGAACCACAGTTTGATCTGGTGAAAAATGTGTCTGAAGGTGAATTCAATGATGGAATGGCTATCGTTTCGAAAAACAGAAAATTTGGTTTTATAAATCATTACGGACAGATTGTTGTTGAACCTGTCTACGATCAGGCCGGTGATTATGGCAATGGCCTTGCTTTGGTCGAACTTGAAGGTAATTTCGGATACGTAAATACTAATGGAGAATTGGTCATTAGGCATAAATTTGAAGATGCCGGAATGTTTTCGAATGGACTCGCTCAAGTTAAAGTTAAAAACAAGTGGGGCTACATCAATCAGACAGGTCAAATCTGCATTGAACCTACTTTTGATGCTGTTTTGCCATTTAAATATGGTCTCGCATGGACGATTAGTCAGGGTCGGTGGTCATATATAAATGCAAGCGGAGAAATCATTTGGAGGGAACCTGAAAGTTAAAATCATTAGCAGGAAATGAAATCAATCAAAATAGTAGTCTTAATTTTACAGGTTTTGATACTTGCCTGTAATTCGAAAAAAGCAGCGGAAAGCGATAAAAGTCCCGAAGCTGTGGTGAGAGAATGGCAGCACTATATCGATAATAATGAGTTTCAAAAGGCCATGACTTTGAGTAGTGATGTAACCAAACATTGGTTGGAAAACGTCGGAGGTTCTTTTGAAGGTGATTCTAACCGCGTGGAAACAAAATTTATTAGTCTTTCATGTAAAGAGGCAGGGGAAACTGCACTATGTAAATGCCGGATTCAGCAGGAAGAGACTGACGAAGCATATGAAGATATTTTCAAGTTGGTCAAGATTAATGGTCAATGGTTGGTGGATAGTGATGATTTTGATCATGAAAGTGAAGGTGAAATGCTGGAAAATAGTGGTTTGCCAAACAAAACAGAACCAATAAAAGAGTAATTAAAGTAAAAAATCAAAAAAAAGTAAAAAAAGTTTTGATTTTTCGTAGCATTGACATACCTTTGCGCCCTAATTAGTAAAAAGTAACGGAATTTATAAAATTTAATGTTTATATAGAAATGGATGCTATTCAGTTTGTACAACAAGAAATGTTGACTAAACCCAATTTTCCAGCTTTCAAAGCAGGAGATAATGTTGTTGTAAATTATAAAATTACTGAGGGAGATAAAACTCGTATTCAGGCCTTCAGAGGTGATGTTATCCAAATCGCAGGTCATGGTTTAGGCAAGACTTTTACAGTGCGCAAAATTTCAAATAGTGTTGGTGTAGAGCGTATCTTTCCAATGGCTTCTCCTAACATTGATAGCATTGAAGTGACGAAACATGGTAAAGTTCGCCGTGCTCGTTTGTTCTATCTTCGTGCACTTGTAGGTAAGAAAGCGAGAATCAAGGAATTAAAAACCAGATAATTTTGCGCTATTATTAGTGCATTATATAATAGGTCGGCCCGAATTTTGTTCAGAAACAAAATTCGGGCTTTTTTGCGTTGAGCTGAAGCTTAAATATGTTGTGAAAATCACACAAATATGACAAGCTGTGTCAACTAAGTACTTTATTTTTACGTTTTCTATGTGAGTGGTACATTTTATCGTCAAAAAACCATTTTCCAATTTATATGAAAAGAATAGCAATTATATTTATATTGGTCTCACCGTTTATATTTAGTCAATGCGGTGACAAGTCAGTCGAGAATGGCTATCTAAAACTAAAATTTATTCCCACTTACAAGGGCAAAGTTGTTTCGATGTATGAATCCGTCAATAACAAAGATGGTTTTCCGATGAGATTCAAGCGACTTTCTTTTTTTACACAGGTCCTGGATGGTCAAGCCACTTTGAAAGGCAGTGATGACATTGTAAGTATGATAGATTTTTCTAATCTTACTGACAAGGCAAAAGCGGAGTCAGGAGTTAGTGCAGAATTTGCAATGAAACAAGGAGAATATTCCGGTGTCAATCTCGGCATAGGAATTCCTGCAGGTATCAATAAAAAAGTACCTAGCGATTTTCCATCATCCAGTCCATTGAGTGAGGAGAATAATTATTGGGATTCGTGGAAAAGTTATATTTTCACCAAGACGGAAGGGGCTTTGGATACCTTAAATAATGGAGTTTATAATTTGCAATTCAGTTATCATACAGGTATTGATGATTTGTATAGGACAGTAAACTTGCCCAAAAATATTAAAATTATTGATGGGCAAACAACAGAGCTGATCATCGAGGTGGATATTAATGAGTTATTAGATGGAAAAAGTGGTGCTATTGATCCAAGAAAAAATCAAAATGCACATAGCCTGAATAATAAGCCGATAGCACTGATTATTTCAAATAATTATCAAACTGCCTTGAAAGTAAAATGAAAAAATTCTCCATCGCAGGACTGTTACTAGTAAATTTACTGAGTTGTGGCCCCAAAGAAGATCAAGGGGACCTCAGCCAGATTAATTATGCTCCAACCAGTTATCAAATAGAGATTCCGAAAGGTTGGCCGCAGATTGATTTCCCTAAAGACAATCCAATGACTGTTGAAGGAATTGAGTTGGGCAGAAGGCTGTTTTACGACCCGGTGTTGTCCGTTGACAGCACAATTTCATGTTCTTCTTGCCATCATTTGCAGGGAGCGTTTACAGATAATGTCGCTGTAAGTACGGGCGTTAAGGGAAGGGTAGGCCGGCGCAGTTCAATGCCATTGATCAACATGGCTTTTATGAATAAAGGTTTGTTTTGGGATGGACGTGCCTTGTCTCTTGAACAACAAGCAGGAATACCTGTTGAGGATCATTTGGAAATGGATGAAAACTGGCCAATGGCCGAGCGCAAATTGCAACGAAATACCAGGTATCCGGAATTATTCAGAAAGGCTTTTGGCATTCAAAATAAAAAAGAAATAAGTAAAGATCTGGCCACCAAAGCTATTGCGCAGTTCGAACGTTCAATAATCAGCAAAGATTCAAAATACGACAAAGTACTTCAAGGTGTCGCAGGTTATAGTTTTTCCGACGATGAGCAAATTGGTTATGAGATGTTCTTTAATATTTCGACAAGTCTTCCCGATGCACAATGCGGTCATTGTCACACCGGTGCCTTGCTGACCACTAATCAATACCTCAACAACGGTATACAAGCAGCCAACACGCTTTCCGAATTTGTTGATCTTGGGCATGGAACGGTGACTGGAAATGCTTTTGACAATGGGAAAATGCGTGTTCCTACGGTCAGAAATATGGGCTTTTCGGCGCCTTACATGCACAACGGCAGCTTAAAGACTGAAGAAGATGTAGTGAATCACTACAATACGGGAGGAAAGTACTCGCCTAATCTTGATCCTTTGATACAACAAGTTAAATTGAATAATATCCAGAAAAAGCAATTGCTCGCTTTTCTAAAGACATTGAACGATTCTACTTACATAAATAACCCTGCCTACCGATCTCCTTTTTAGTAGTTTTGACATTCTGCAGAAAAGCATTAACTTTGCAGTGTAATGATAAACCGATATCGTAAAATTATAGTAGTACTTCTGCTTGCCAATATCTTGTTTGCAAATATTGGCCTCAGTGTGAATTGGATGTATTGCTATTGCAAAGGGAGTATGCAAGTCTCTCTTTTTGCGATTGATGACGGGTGTAAAGATCTTGAAGATCGCTCATCAGCATGCTGTATTAATAACTCAGCAGAAAAGAGCCTCATAACAGAAAAATCATGTTGCAGTAAATTTGAAAAATACCGTACTGCGAAAAAACCTTGTACAAAAAAAGGGACGAAATACTTCAAGGCAGATCTAAAGTTTTTTCCAGCCGAAGATTCTTTTAAAAAGCATAGTGCATTTGAATTTGCGCAATCTTCTACAATTCCTGTATTTGCAGACTGGAGCACATCTCTAATACGATTTTCACCTTCTATTATATACGGCAAATCTCCGCCACCCCGACAAGGAGGCAGAAGTCTCCTTATTTCTATCCAAAATTTTCGCTGTTAGTTTATATTGCTTGCATTTATTTTTGATAATCAATTGATTATTAGGAATAAAAACTATTTTACCCGAACAGCTATTCTATCAATACTGGTTTTTCGGTAAATAATTATTAAGCAATTGCCTCGAATTTTATTTTTGGGCATCAAAAATTTGACTAATGAGAAATTTATTTTTTGTACTTATATGTATTTTATCAGTGCAACTTTCATGGGCACAGCATGCGGTAGTTACCGGATTTGTAAGCAACGAAAAAGAGGAAAGACTCCCATATGCTACGCTTCAATGGCAGAACAGCATCGTTTATGCGACTGCAGATAGCAGTGGGAATTTTACCATCAAAGCCAGAAAAAAATTAGATACTTTGGTGGTCACTTATACCGGGCACAAGCCTGCTAAAGTAGCAGTAGAACCCCATGAAAAAATGCTTTGGATTGTGTTGGCAGGCGTAAAGGAGCTCGAAGCATTCACTTTAAAAGAAGCCCGTCCGGACAATTTTGTTTCAACACTCGATAGCAGGCATGTAGAACAAATCACTTCTTGCGAGTTGCGTAAGGCACCTTGCTGCAATCTGGCAGGGAGTTTCGAAACCAACAATTCTGTTGATGTCAATTATGGGAATGCTGTCACAGGAGCGACTGAGATTCAAATGCTGGGACTGCGTGGTATCTACACCCAAATGACCATACAAAAAAGACCCGCTTTCTATGGTCTGGGTTATCCTTTTGCGCTTGAATTTTATCCCGGCACTTGGTTGGATGGAATTTCCATTTCAAAAGGTGCAAGTTCAGTCGAACAGGGTGCACAATCACTGACAGGGCAAATCAATGTAAATATGCTTAAACCATCTGAGGATAAAGCTGTATTTGTGAATCTGTATCAAAATACGCTCAATACTTTTGAGGCAAATCTTCATCTTAATAAAAAAATCAATCCAGAGTGGAGTGTGGGCACCTATCTTCACTATGATAACATGCAAAATGTACAAGACCATGACAAAGATGGATTTGCTAATATGCCTCAGAAAAGACAGTTGAACGGTCAGATTCGATTATTACACCAAGGCAAAACATGGTACAACCAAAATACCATACACCTACTTAGAGACAATCGAAGCGGAGGACAAATTGTCGACAAATCACTCGTAAATCCATGGTCGGTAAAACAAGAAATCAACAGAGTTGATTTTTCGGGAAGTCTGGGTTATCTGGGTTTTGATAAAATTTACAATAGCCTGGCAGTAATATATGGGGCTACCCATCACACGACTGATGAAGCGTATGGCAACAACACTCACGTAGGGACCCAGAACAGCTATTATGCCAATGCTATTTTTGCTACCATTATTAAGAATACCAACAATCGTTTAAACCTGGGAAGTAGCTTGCAGTATGATATCTTTAAAGAGAAAGTGAATGATGTGACATTGGATAGAAAAGACATCATGCCGGGTGTTTACGCAGAATACAGCTACAACCATCCGAAGGCAGGCACCGCGATTAACGACTGGGGTTTGATATTGGGCTTGCGAAATGACTATCACAATCGTTTTGGCAATTTCGTAGTGCCAAGAATGAATGTAAAATATAATTTTAATGAAAATCATATCCTTCGGGCATCAGCGGGAAGGGGATGGCGTGTAGCTAATATTATTCCGGAGAACCTGAATGTATTGGCTTCAAATCGACAGGTAAACATATCAAATGATCTAAAGCCGGAAGACGGATGGAATGTCGGAGTGAATTATTCCGGCACTTTCGAAATCAATGAACGCAAAGCTTCTTTTAATGCGGATGTCTATCGCACACAGTTTGTCAATCAGATTATTGTCGATCAGGATCGTGATTTTAAGAGTGTTTCATTTTATAACTTAGATGGCAGCTCCTATTCAAATAGTATCATGGGCGTTTTTACTTACAATGTATTTAACAATTTTGATGCAAAGATCGGATATAAATATAATGATGTAAAAACAACGATTAATCAACAATTGACAAGAATGCCAATGATACCGACAAATCGCTGGTTGCTAACTTTGGATTACAAAACGAACGATCAGAATTGGTTGTTTCATGGCACCATGCATTATGTAGGTCAGCAAAGATTGCCGTCCTTGCAAGGTTTACCTGATCAATACCTGCCGCATCACTATACGGGCAAATCATCTCCTTATATTAATATAAATGCACAGATCACCAGAAAATTGGGCAGATGGGAAGTCTACGCAGGCGGAGAAAATCTGACGAATTATACACAGCATTCACCTATTATTGCTTACAACGAGCCTTACAGCAATTTCTTCAACGCATCGCAGATCTGGGGTCCATTGATGGGAATTCGAGGTTTTGTAGGTTTGCGTTTCAGTATTGATCAGGACGGAAAAGAACAAATAAAGTCACAAAAATTGAGCAAGCATCCGAAAGTAATCGATCTTTCTTTTGAAGTGAAGGGAGATTGCGGAATGTGTAAGACGCGAATTGAGAAAACGGCACTGGAGACCGGAGCAATAGAAGCTATTTGGA
Organism: Saprospiraceae bacterium; assembly: GCA_049316985.1. GTDB lineage: Bacteria > Bacteroidota > Bacteroidia > Chitinophagales > Saprospiraceae > CANHEE01. The sequence continues at coordinate 48,337 of JBMOJB010000001.1, forward strand.
GTTCAGAAATCCACATCTTACAGGTAAAATTTGATGAAAAATCAATCTCCAGAGAAGATATACAAGCAGCAATCGCCAAAGCCGGACACGATGCGGGAATATTTCGTGCAGACAATAAAACCTATGAAGCTTTGCCTGCTTGCTGTCATTATAAGAGAGACTAAATAGAAATTACGAATTACGAATTACGAATTACGAATTACGAATTGTCTACCTTCGGTAGTTTAGAAATTAGTCAGCAAAAATTGATCTTTGATCGCTAAATTTGTCAGTTTTGGTTCTCAAATGTTGTTTTAATTACTGAGTTATTATGAACAATAAACTCTTGGCAATCCTGGTGATTTGGGCACTGGGATTGCTTTTTTTAACATTTTTTGTAAGTCGTGCTGATTTCGAGCTTGTTATCGCTGCAAGTGCTATTGTTTTTGCAGCCTATTATTTGCTGTTAAGCCAATTTCAACTCACCGAACGGATTGTCTTTTGGCTGCTTTTCGCGGGCATCGCCATGCGTTTTATTTCCATATTTGCTTTTCCTTTCTTTTCTGACGACATCTATAGATTCTGGTGGGACGGAAAACTTTTGAATTCAGGCAGTTCACCTTTTGAGCATATTCCGAGATATTATATTGAGAATGGCATATTTACGGAACAGTTTGATATAGAAGTATTCCAAAAGTTAAATTCGCCCGACTACTATTCTGTATATCCTCCTGTTTGTCAGTTGGTTTTTGCCGTAGCATATTGGTTTTTCCCGAAAAGTATCTATGGAACTGCGGTATTTATTAAATTCATTTTGTTTTGCTTTGAACTTGGAACCTTGTATTATTTGAAGCAATTGGGAGTGAAGGCGAAGGGTTTACTGATATATGCATTGAATCCTTTGATTATCATTGAATTATGTGGAAATGCCCATTTTGAAGCAGCGATGATTTTCTTTTTAGCCGCGTCATTGTATTGTTTGAACATTAGAAAAATAGTTGCCGCTCAACCCAAGGTTTTGCTATCCTCTTTTTTTCTGGCTTTGTCAATATCGTCAAAATTGCTTTCGTTACTTTTTTTGCCATTTTTGATGAAGGGTTTAGGCTGGAAAAACGGATTGTGTTATGGCTTGTCCGTTGGAGTCTTTTCTATTTTGTTTTTTTCTCCTTATTACGACCTGAATTTTATTGAGCATTTTACTTCAAGTGTAGCGCTTTATTTCCAGCGTTTCGAGTTTAATGCGTCCGTCTATTACTTATTCAAGCTTGCAGGCAATGCAGCGTATGGATACACTCCGGTGCTGTTGATTTCAAGGCTAAGTGGTATCTTACTCGGTGTATTTTTTATCTATTTGTTTTTCGGGAAAAAAGATTTTTTCATTCAGGCTTTTTTCTTTTTCACTTGTTACCTGATCTTACAAAGGGCGGTTCATCCCTGGTATTTGAGCACGCTGCTGTTCTTGTCTATATTTGTCCCTTGGCGATTTGCGATGATATGGACGGGTTTGATTTTGTTGTCGTATAGTCACTATCTGGACAATTTTTATCAGGAAAAATATAATTGGGTACTTATAGAGTATTTGTTTTTATTTGGATTTATGTTTTATGAATACCTGATAGCCAAGCGACAATCTAAACTGGAAAGTGCATCCTCGCATGCTAATTGATAGCGAGTTGCCTGCACTTATTTACAGATGATTAACTTTTATTTTATCATAATAGGTGAAAAACAAACGGAAGAAATGTATACTTTTAGTACAAAAAGTCGTTTTTAATCAGTATTTTATTCAATTTTGTCCAGACAAATTGCCAATCCATAAATAACATAATGCAAATTTCTAATGATCAGGTAAAAGTTGGTTTACTCGCAATTCTGGTAGCTATTATAAGTTCTATTGTCTCGGTAGGTTTCTATCGTTATTTTGAACAGAAAAACTACTGGAGTGGTCAGGATGCTAATTACGCCAAATATACCAAGTTTTACGATGCGATATTTTCTGGAAGAGACCAGAATGTTTTTCATTCTACTGCACCCACTGATTTTATTCGTGCGGCAGCAGTAACAACGCCAGCAGTTGTCAACATCAAATGTCTGAATAGCATGGACTTAACAACAGCCGTGTTTGATTCTAATTCTCCTTCCGCAACAGGTTCCGGTGTGGTGGTTTCACCGGATGGATATATCATCACCAATTTCCATGTGATTGAAGATGGAGGCGAACTCGAAGTCACGCTCAATGACAAAAGGAAATATATTGCAGAATTGGTTGGTTCGGACCCTTCAACTGATTTGGCACTATTGAAAATTGAAGCGCAAAACTTGCAAGCTTTGGTGATTGGAAATTCTGATTCATTGCAAATCGGTGAATGGGTATTGGCCGTAGGGAATCCATTCGACTTAAATTCAACGGTTACAGCCGGAATTGTAAGTGCAAAAGCCAGAAATATTAATATTCTGGAGGAAGCGACTTCGATCGAGTCGTTTATTCAGACAGATGCTGCAGTGAATCCCGGTAATAGCGGTGGCGCACTGGTCAACTCTAATGGAGAATTAGTAGGCATTACTTCTGCAATCATAACGTATTCTGGACAATATGAAGGCTATTCTTTCGCAATTCCTGTAAATCTTGTTCAAAAAGTCATGAAGGATATCAAAGAATTCGGAGTAGTTCAACGAGGTTTTTTGGGAATAAGTATCGATGACCTGAATGATAAAATGGCAAAAGACCTTGGGCTGAGTTCGGCAGAAGGGATTTATATTCGCTCCATAACCCAAGGTGGTGCAGGTGACGAAGCCGGATTGCTGCCGGGAGACATAATTGTCGGACTCAATAATACCAATGTGAAATCGGTACCTGAATTCCAGGAGCTCGTCGGGAGGATGCGGCCCGGGAATCAATTGAAATTGAGTTATTTTAGAAATGGAAAGAAAAATGAGGCCTTTGTGACCCTTCGTAACAAAAGTAATTCGACAGGTAATATTTCCTCCAAATCAGATATATTGCTGAAACGTTTGGGTATCGAGTTGAGAAACCTGAGTACTGATCAGCTTAAAAAGGCACCTAATGGGGGAGTTGTAGTGGTGAGTATCAAACAATTCAGTATCATCAGTGCTACCAACATGGAGCCGGGCTTTATTATTACTAAAATAAATGACAATAGGGTCGGAAGTGTTGAGCAAGCTATCGCAGTTTTGGAAAAGATGTCAGGCAAAGTCGTTGTAGAAGGAGTGTATGAAGGCTATGAAGGCGCTTATTTTTATACCTTCAGGATATAAAGTTATCTGGTGATGATTTCATGCTGACTTGCCCATAAATGCATGTCTTGACCATTTATAGCCGCCGCCATCATGTCAGGAAACATATCAGGGGTACAGGCAAAAACCGGTATATTTAATGATGCCATAAATCTTGAATTTTCTTGATCGAAAGATGGAGTCCCATCATCACTTAAAGAAAGCAAAGTAATGATCTGTACGCCGGAAGCCATGATGTCGTATATTTTTTGCTGCATTTCCTCACTTCGGCCTCCTTCATAAAGGTCAGATATCAAAATCAGAATAGTATCCGATGGTTTTTCTATAATTCGCTGGCAATAATTTAATGCCAGCTTTATATCTGTTCCACCACCCAATTGTATTCCAAATAATAAATCAACAAGATTGTCTAACTGATTGGATAAATCCCTGATTTGAGTATCAAATACCAGTAATTTTGTCGATATATTAGGAAGCGACGCCATTACATTGGCAAATATTCCGGAATAAACTACCGAAGTGGCCATTGAAGCACTTTGGTCGAGGCATAAAATAATATCCTTTAATTTATCCTTTCTTTTCCTTCCGTAGCCAATTTTGTTTTCGGGGATGATAGTTTTAAACTCAGGTTGGTAGTGCTTCAAATTTTTGAGAATGGTTGCATTCCAGTCGATTTCATTGTACTTCGGTCTTCTGTTTTTGGCACTTCTGTTGATCGCACCAATTAGTGCAGATCTTGTTTTTTGATGCAAGCGTTCTATTAAGTCTTCTACCACTTTATTGATAACATATCGGGCAGTGTTTTTTGTCTTGGCTGGAATATGCTTTTTCAATTGGAGCAACATCGCAACCAAATGAATGTCGGGAGCAGTTTGATCAAGAATTTCAGGTTCGAGCATCATTTTTTTCTGTAATTCCGGCAATTTGAGTGCATCTTTCTGAAGTACATGGACGACGCTGTCGGGAAAATAATTTCGAATGTCACCCAACCATTTGGATATATTATAGGTCGATTTTCCACTGGTTCCTTGTTTGCTTTCAAGGGTATATTCAAATTTTCCGCTATGTTCAAATTCGTATAATGCGCCTAGTGCCGCATCCATTTGTAGTTCTTCAGCGCTAAGGGTGGCATCATCGGCATCAAGATTATTGCTGCCAAGGATTAACTTCCATCGCTTTATTGTACTTGAAGAGGCGGGCATTTATTGTTTTTTAGCGGCAGAATTTATAATTTTTGTTTCAATGGCTGTGGATGAAAATCCATCCAGAAATGACAAGACTTTTACTGAACCACCATAGCTTTTTACCAAATCGGCTCCCACAATCGTTTCCGGATTATAGTCTCCTCCTTTAACCAAAATGTCAGGGCGTACGATATTGATCAGTTCGTAAGGAGTTTCTTCATCGAATATAACTACTGCATCCACAAATATCATCGTAGCCAGCATCATACTTCTTGAACGCTGATCATTGATTGGTCGGGTTTCACCCTTTAATTTTCTCGTGGATGCATCCGAGTTTAATCCAATAACTAATTTGTCACCCAGCATTCTAGCCTGCATTAGGTATTGCAGGTGACCCTGATGAAGTAAATCAAAACACCCATTGGTAAAAACAATCTTTTTACTTCCGAACCGCCACAATGAAAGGGTCTTTTGCAATGACACACTATCATGGATTTTCGATTCTATAAAATCTAACATTATAATAAATTACGAATTACGAATTACGAATTACGAAAATTATTTTTTGCGCCTTTGGGCACCAGCTTTTCAATTTTCAATTTTCAACTTACTCATCGTAAGTATCCGGTAGATCATTTTCATACAGCACAACATCGCCGGATGTAGCAATTTCGTTGACTTTAGCGATGGCTTCAGTGAGGTTTTTGGCGATGAATAATTTATTTTCGGGGTAGGAAGCTTCTCTTAGACCTTCTTGAATGGGAGCAGTTTGTTTTGGCCCTACAAGAATGGTGAAGTCACATACAGCGGCGATTTGTTTGCCGAAAGTCTTGTTGGCTTCAAACTCCAGTTCGCCAAGTTCAATCATTCCGGGCGTTACGATTATTTTTTTATTTCCTGATATTTTTCCCAAAACATCAACGGCCATTGCTGCACCCATTGGATTTGAATTGAAGGCGTCGTCGATGATTGTCAGACCATTGCTGAATTTTTTCACTTCCAATCGATGTTGTACTGCTTGTAAGTTGCGAACAGCGAATGCAATTTTTCCCGGCTCAACGCCAAGTTCAGATGCTACCGCGCAGGCTGCAATAATATTTGAGACATTGTGGTCACCGAGAAGTTTTGTTTCAAGAGGAAATAGCAAATTTCCTTTGTGTAGAAACTCAAAAGTCATACCACCGGGGGTATATTGGATGTTACGTGCTGAATAGTCTGCATTTGTGTTTAGAACGCTGTACCATATTTTTCCCGTGTTGTTTTTATCGTATTCTTTTACCAGTTCATAATCTGCATTTAAAATAGCAAACCCATTGTGATCGAGGCTTTCCGGCAATTCAAAATTTCCTTTTTGAACATTTTTCATGTCACCGAAAGTATCGAGGTGCTCCGGTCCGATAGCCGTCAGGATGGCGATATCCGGCTCAACGAGATCGCATAATTCTTTTACATCACCCATTTTTTTGGCACCCATTTCCGCTATGAATATATCATGCGTAGGCCTTAATTGCTCCCTGATGATTCTAACTACCCCGAGTGTTGTATTTACACTACCGGGTGTATGCAGCACATTGTATTTTTCGGATAGTATTCTGGCGACAAAGTGCTTGACGCTGGTCTTGCCATAACTGCCCGTAATACCGACAACTTTCAAATTTGGCATGCCTTTTAATTTCTTTTTGGCATCAACTACAAATCCATTGTTGATCGAATTCTCAACGGGTGCTAAGAGTGAAGCGGAAAACATCAGAAAAACAAATGAGAATAAGGCAATATAGGGCGCAAAATGCAAAAAATAGGTCGGGTAAATTGTACTGACAAATGCAAGCTTGACAATATAAAGCACAAGGATCACTCCCAGCAACCTTTTGGCTCTCGGCGTATAGACCAGCGCTTTCTTTTCTTTTTTGGTCCACAACAGATAAGCACCGGTTCCATAAATAACCGCGAAAACAAGCGGAAGAAAGGGATTTTCAGGTCTGATCAACAGAAATGCACTGAAAACAATACCGAGTAAATCCGTTCTATTAATGGCTTTGAGGCGATTGTCATTCCACCATTTCCAATAGCGGCTGATAAAATAGGAGTTTTGTTGCATCATATGCACTTCACGGCGGCATTTTGCTAAGACATAGCTGAAAAATGCGATTAGGGATACAAAATTGAAGATTTCAGTCATTCGATGTTTGATTTGTGCGCCGCAAAGTTCGTTAAAAAAAAGTACGTGTACTAATTATTCTGGACAAATGCAATCAAGGACTTAGGGCTATGATGAAGCAAAGCAAAAATAGCTTTCAAACGATTTATTATACACAAAAATTTATATATATACATAATGGAAAGAAAATACATTGTAAATGAATATATTACAAGAGTGGTATCTTGTTTATAGCTGTCACAAATTAAGTGAAATCAGAAATATTTCACTGGATTGATTAAATACTTTTGTAATATTAATATCAATTCAATATGAAAAAATTGCTTATTCTAATTTCACTGATTCTTGTAAGTTACGGACGCTCGCAAGCGATTTGTACCTATCAAAAGTCATTGGCAGGTGAAGAATTTCCGATAGGATTGATGCTTAGCTGGAGCACCGCCTGGGAAGAAAACACTGCTAGTTTCATCATAGAAAGGGCAGGGGATGGAGTTGATTTTGAAATTGTAGGTACGGTACCCTCTGCTGGAAACTCGACTAAAATTAAGTCGTACAATTTTCTGGATTCCAAAGCTACTGCAGGTTCTTATTACAGATTAAAACAGGCAGATATCGACGGATCTTTCCGATATTCAGCAGTCGTCAGGAGCAGTAAGTCCCTTGCCAACAATTTTTTGGTCAGTAGAATGTCAAATCTTAGTACAAAGGATCGGTTTACAGCCACCATCGAGATGTTTATTGCTGGAAATTTGAGGTATGAATTGCGCGAAATTGGTGGTTTACGCGTGTTTTGGGCAACGAAAAGTGTAAAAGTAGGCTTAAATGACATTTCAATTGATCTTTCAGACTATAAACCGGGCAACTATAAGTTGAAATTCTTGTTTGACAATGAAGAGGAAATAATCGTCTTACAGAAACTGCAAGTCGATAAAAGCGAAGATAAAGCGCCGGTGGTAATAGGAGCAACAATGGAGAAATGACGTTAACAAAGCATATGATAAGTAAGTGTGAATGTATTTTGCGCCCTTTGGTTTTCCCCCAAAGGGCGTTTTTTGTTTTATTTACACTTAAAATGAATGTTTATCTAGAATATCGCTCGGATTGCCATATTACCGGTGTGAATTATTCTGCCGGAGCTGCCGGTTTTTCGGCCATCATAGCGAAGTTCCAGCTGAAGTGTTTTATTGAGTGCCTGGTTGAGTTGAAAGCTCCATAGAAAGTTCTCACCGGATTGCAGTCCATTTAACATGATGTATTGCACCGGAGCATTGGGTGTGCCGGTGTAATCGATTTGAACTAATGATAATTTGGCTCTTATTGCAGTTTTGGAACTATAATTATAAGTAATTTCATTGCTTAGGTTATGGATTTTTGCACTGCTACGGCTATTGAGGGTGTCAAGGCTTTGGGAAAATGAGTAAATGATATGCATTCTAAAATCTTTTCGCAACATGATGTTGCTTTCCGGTTCGATTGTTTTCGAGTGAATCAGATAGTTTCGCAGAATCAGAAATTCGGATTCACTTTTTTTTGTACTTTGGGTAAAAGTCAGTCTGAGGCTCACTTTTCGATTAATATTCCACCTTGTTCGGATAAAATTTTCACTGAAGCCCCTGATATCATATCCTGAAGTGAGTAAACTTCTGGTCACATTGTCATTTTTACCGGCACTGATTTCATAAGATGGATGACTGCGATTGAAATACAGCGTATGGCGTTGGGAATTGGTAGCTGCCACGAGAGAGGAGTCGTTAATACTAATTTGGATAAAAGGATTCCAGGCGGGTTGAACGGCACCAAGTTTTAATCTATTTTGAATTTGCCAATAGGATTCTGATGAAAGATGACTCAATATTTTTTTTATTCCTTTTTCTTGTAACCAAACAGTACCCGGACTGAGGTTGACCACCTGATTGAAACCCATATTCTGCGTTCTTACAAATTGGTTGGTAGGAAGGACAAAACGAACAATATTGGCAGAGTCTCTGAAAATGGCAGTAAACACTTCATCTTGTTGAATGTTACCATCTTTGTTGTAATCCCTCCAGGTAAGCGCTCCGAATCCCGGTTGCACTTTCTGATAATAATATTCCAGCCTTTGCTCTTGACCGGAACCCAATTCGTAGGTGGTATTCAGCAAAATAGCGTTTTTAAATTTTGACCACGAAAAATTTAACCTGCCCAGATAGCTCTCCTGAGGTTGAAGATTGATTAAGGCGCGATTATTTATTTGCAATGTCCGATAGGCAAAGTTTCCATTGAGTAATATTCCTTTTTTGTTTGAATAACTTCCTGTAAGATTCAATTCATGTGCAGTACTGCTTTTTGCAAATTGTCCTTTCAATGGTAATCGGTCAATTCGTTGCTGTGCAAAAGCAACTAATGAAAATCCTTTTTTATTGTCAAAATTGGAATAAGCCTTTAGAATCTCAAAATCAAAACTCGACCTGTCCAAAGTATCTGCCACTTTTCTTGTATTGCTTTCTTTTTCGAAATACAGACCTACACTGTGCTGCTTATTATGGAAAAGCTTTTTCAAATCTGCCCTGGGTCTGAAAAATGTTGTTTGTTCGAATTGGCTTTCTGACCGGAGTAGGCTGTTGGCTCCTGCAATTAACCAGCCTTTCTTTTCAAATTGGTAGTTTAAAATTTGCTTGTTTCCGAGGTACTGGTCTTTTCTGTCGAACCGATTGAATTCATATTGAATATTGCCCAGCGAATCTCTTCTTAAGTCAATCATTCCTCTGAAAATTTGCTCGTTTGTAGCTGTAGCGTTATTGGCGGTATTCCAGTCTCTGCTAAATTCGATTGAGCGATAGGGATTCAGTACTTTGAATTGTTGCTGTGTGCCTTCATAACTTCCATCAAGATGTAGCCTCCAGAATTTGCTCAGTTTAATTTTATGCTGGTATTGCAGCATGGTTGCGAAACCCAGATCATCGGCTTTATTCAAATTTGAAAGCCGATTTTGGTCATTTTTACTCATCACGAGCTCCGACTTAAAAGTTGCGTTTTTATTTTTCAAAAGATTGATTTCAGCTCCAATCGCATAAACCTGAAAAAGTTTGGGTGTAGTTAGTTTGGTGCCGATGCGATAATTTCCTTTCCCGGGGCCTTCATATTGAAAGATTCTGCCATTGGCCGATGAGATTTTGACAGAGTAATCACCTTCACCATTGGCTACTTCCATAAATCGGACGAAATATCTCGCACTATCCGGATGGGATGAAATTTCAAAGTAGGTTTTTCCCGATGAGTCTGTCAAAGATTTGTACAAGAGTCTGTCTTTCGAAAACTCTACAGTATCGACGCCCTCGGAAAAGATATTGAGTGCATCTCCTCCTTCCGCTAAGGCTTTTTTGTCATTTTCGCTAAGCGATTGTTGTGTGCCACTGGTTCTTCCATCCTGTTCTCCGTATAAATTAAAATGAAGTTTTACTCTTTCGCTTTCGTATTCTGAACTGACTGTGTAAAGTGTTCTTACGAAACTTTGGTCGGTATAGTCAAATTCAGCTGTAATCCGCGTATCTTTCGTAATGAGTCTTTTAGAAGTAAAAGAAAGGGTGCCTTGGTTGTAGTCAATCGTGTAATCGTTTTCGTAGCCTCTTTTCAAGAGTAATCCATCGATGAAAATCCGCTCCGTCGCAGAAACGACTATAATAAATTGTTCTCCCCCATTGCCATTTAATCTGTACGGACCTTGGTTGCCCTCTGTTCCCAGAATGAGTTGGCGGTTAAATTTTCCTCGAGAGACGGCACCGGTTGCTCCGCTGCGCAGGGTAGCTTTGTTGTTGAATTTTTCAACATATTGAGCACCCAATCCCTGGACTCTTTTGTTGTATGTGACAAAATAGCTATTAGGTCGTGCGAGGTCAAAATCTCCCGCATTCAATAAAGCGTTTTTTCTTTTTAATTGTATGAAGATGCGGTCGAACTGATTCAACTGGGCAGTATTTCCGTCTGGTTGTATTGGAATGGTATTGTCGCTCATAGCTGCGGATATTTCAATATCCTTACTGAGTTTGCCTGCCATTTGCAGGCTAAAATTTGAATTTACCACCAGATCCTGGTTATTTCCCACCGAAATTCCCCGCGTTAGTCCGCCTGAATAACTCAAGTCTTTCGTGGAGGGTAGGACACTGTTGCTTTTATTGTTGTCAAATGGTCGATACTGCCACAGATCCCCTTTGAGTTCCGGTCTGATGCGTATGGTGTCGAGATGTACTACCCGTTTTTCCAAATTAAACGGAAGGGTTCGATAGCAAATTTTTATAAAGGGGTATTTTCCATTAAATGGATTTTTCTTAGGAAATATTATTTGTTTATTTAAAATAAAAAAACTTGAAGTGGGGATTGTATCATTCGATGGGGTAGTGAATTGGATAGATTCAGTGATGATTGTTAATGTATCGTTCAGTGCAATAGTGTCTTTTGCCGGTACTTCATAGCAATACCAATTGCTCTGGCCATTAGCGGCTAAGACCGTAGTACACCAAAAAGACAAACACAAAACGTATTTTTTCATCCATATTGAAACGCTAAAATTTCAAATTTGATTATTTCATTTAACTCTTTTAAGCAAAGCCATGTAAAAGCCATCGTAACCATTTTTTGAGGGCAGGCAGTGTTTTTCTTCAAGAAGTTGAAACGCTCCTTTTTGTAGTTCAAGAAACCATTTAACCTGATTTTCATTTTCAGACGGCAGAATACTGCAGGTTGCGTAGACCATTTGGCCACCTTTGCGCAGCATTTTTGAGTAATTTTTAAGAATTTCCTGTTGGGTCAGGCAAACTTTATCTATAAAATCAGCTTGAATTTTCCACTTGGCATCGGGATTTCTTCGGAGCACCCCGAGCCCCGAACAAGGCACATCCAACAATAGTCGATCGGCCGTTTCGTGCAGTCTTTTTATCGTCTTATTGCTTTCTATCAATCGGGTTTCTATATTGTGTGCAGCTCCTCTTTTGGCTCTTTTCTTTAATTCTGAAAGTTTCCATTCTTCAATATCCATCGCGATCAGGTGGCCTTTGTTTTCCATCAAGGCTGACAAATGCAGCGTTTTTCCACCAGCGCCTGCACAAGCATCAATGACTCTGTTTCCCGGTTGAGGATCCAGAAATCTGGCAATCCATTGTGAGCCTGCATCTTGAATTTCAAAGTAACCATTTAAAAATAATGGGCTGCTAAACAGATTCTTTCTTACTTGCAACTTAAGCGCATCGGGGCTATCCGGGACCAAACTTACCAATATGCCTTCTTTTTCAAGTAAAGATTTTAAATCGGCGCAATTGGTCTTGTGGGTATTTACTCTGATAAATACCTCAGCCGGTTCATTGAGTGCTTTTAATTCATCAGGCCATTTATCTCCAAACTCTTCGTTGCATCTCGTGTCCATCCAATCAGGAATCGAGTAAAAAGTGGCGCGATGATCAGCGGCCAAAATATGCCTTTCAGTGATCTTGTTTTCGTCAAGTCCATCGAATTCCGACCAATTCGGTATTTCCTTGTATTTTAGAAAATACCAGGCTCCGAATACTTTCCACAAATGCTGCAATTCTTCGCCCTCCACTTCACATACAAATCCTAGCAAGCGCCAGTTTCTAACGATATCATAAATACTTTCTGCGATGAAACCTCGATCGCGGCTTCCCCATTTTTTATTCGATTTAAGTGTTTTTTCTATAACTTTATCGGCATATCGATTTTCGGAAAAAATAGTATAAAGACTCTGCAAAACAGCATCCGCAAGAATTTTATGTAATTTCATTTGGGACTGGTTTTATGATTTAGCAATATCTGTCAAAGTTTGTTGAATTTTTTTGCGGCGTTCGCGCTCTTCCAATCTCAAGGGTGGCGCGACTCTTTCTTTGCAATTTTCGATCGGGCAGCGTTCACATGTAACGCCTACCTGTGTGGTGTGCAAGTCGAGGTGATCGATAAATTTGATAGTTTTACGCAAGTGATTATCAATCTGCAGTCCTATCGTCACGGATACATTGCGATTGGGCGAAGGATATGCCGGTCGGGCTAGGGTGAAGGTCAGGTATTCTTCTTGTCCTTCGGAGTATTTTTGTCGCTGAATATCACAAAGTGTTGCATTCTTACTCAAATTAGCATTGTTCAGATCGCGAATTAAGCTGATTGATTTCCAGCGACGGCAATAATGCTCGAAAAGGCCATTCGCATGGGGTTGATGTCGCTGAAAAAGATGCAGTTCTTTGTCGATATCGAACTCATCATTTTCAATTTTATGAATAAAACGCATGAAAAACAATTTTTCAATACCGAAAAAGCGCGGCAGTACATTAAAGCGTTGAAAAAGGGTTTCCGACGAAACAGCGTATTTGACCATTAAATGCGAAAAGTACAGTGCGTCCCATTTTTCATTTTCAAAGAATTGGCGAATATCGCGAATAAAATCATCTTTAGGTATCAATATCGCCACTGCGAAATATGCAGCTTTGAAATTGTTCAATACTTCTTCAAAGGTCTGTGCGCGAAGTCCGGGTATAACCCTGGCTTCAAGCCCCAGCACTTTAAATCCGATTTCTTTTGCCAGTTGGTATACGATCTGGTGGTGGTTGAGTAGTCCGTTCAATAGTAACTTCTGATGCTGAGGCAGCGCCAATGAACGGAAATGCTGCAATTCCGGATAAGCACGCAATCCGTCAAGAACGATCTGGGTTTCGAAATCTATCGAAATAATTTTAGTCAATTCGTCCAGTGACAAAGGATGTTTCAGCTTATGTTTTTCGATAAAATTCTCAGCTGCATCTTCAATCTCCTCAAAGTAATTGTTGTGTAATTCCTGATAAGCACGCAAAGCACGGAAATAGAAATTTTCCTCTCCTACTGCATAAGTTCTGCCAAGTTCTACCAAGGTAGAGATGAAGGCTCCGACTTTTGAGGGAGCTTCCGCAATCAATTCAACTACTTTTTGTAAATCAATTCCAAATAAGTCGAGCGGTAGTTCGCTTAGAAAATTCGAATTCAGCAATTCTCCAAGCGGTGCAAGATTTTTACTGAGAGAAGCTGAGGTTAGCACAGCATTTTCGACACCCAGGGCTTTTGCTAGCACATCTATTTTATCTTCTTTGGGGTATTTCTTGCCTTTTTCAATTTCATTTAGGTATGACATAGACATGCCCGTTCTTTCGGCAAACTCGCCAAACGAAAGTCCTTTTTCTTGTCGCAACTGTTTGATTTTCAATCCCAGAACGATCTTCTGATAGTTTGATCTGAATTGACTCATAGCTCAAAGGTACGATTTTTTAAGCAGACATGGCGGATTTTCAGCTTAGTTAATTGCATATTGCTGTTGATAAATGTGCGGAAACCGTACCTTTGTGACAAATCAATTTTTGTAATCTGCATTTTTTGAACAAAGCTGGAATAAGATAGGCCTTTGCGAATGTTTACTTTTCTCAGCATGTACCTTTTAAATATGAAAACAGGACTATTTTTTGGGTCTTTCAATCCTATTCATGTTGGGCATTTAATCATAGCCAATTATATGGCTACACAAAGTGATCTCAAAGAAGTGTGGCTGGTCGTGAGTCCGCATAATCCCCTAAAGGTGAAAACTACTTTGGCCAACGATTTTGACCGGCTGCATCTGGTGCGCTTGGCAATTGAAGACAATCCTGTTCTGAAAGCTTCAGACATTGAGTTTTCACTACCGAAACCGTCTTATACTATTGATACTTTGTCCTATCTTACGGAGAAATTCCCCAAAAGAGAATTCGTCTTGATAATGGGCGGTGATAATATCGCCACGTTGAATAAATGGAAGAACTACGAGCAGATACTGCAGCACTTTTCAATTTACGTTTACAATCGCCCTGAAAGTGATCCGGGGGAGTTCGCTACTCACCCTAAAATCCATTTTTTCGAAGCGCCTTTGCTGGATATTTCTGCTACGTATATTAGAGAGGCAATCAGGAACAGAAAGTCTGTTCGCTATCTGGTACCTGATAAAGTGTTTGAATACTTTGAAGGGAGCACAATGTATAGGAAATAGAATAAATTGAGGGAAAAGATTCCAACACCATTGAGTTCGGTAAGTTATAACCATAAAAAAACCGGCAATCGCCGGTTTTTTTATGGTTTATTTTATTGAATAGCATTTTTGTGTTCATATTCATCAAGGAAAAGATTAACACATCGTTCGATTATATCTTTGAGAAACAAGCTCTCATCTTTTGCGATAGATTTAAGTTTTTCAACTTTTCCACTTTCGATAATGAGTACGATACGTCTTTTGGTTTCATTATCTAGCTCTTCGCTATCGATGGTTTGGCGAAGGAGAGATTCCAATCCGGAAAGTGGTCTGCGGTGCGATCTTTTTGAGATTTCACTGATTCGCATATTGTCCTCCATCGGAAGAAAGTGATCTTCCGTTTTCACGAATGCATCTTGCATCGCGTGCCCCAGATCGTCAGTAAAGTCCTTACCTGATCTCTTTGTTCGTGGAGCTACTTTGACAGCCTCGACTGCAACCGCTTTCTGTTCTTCTTTGCCGTAGTGTACTATTTGTTCTTCCTCTTTGATGTCAAAAAGGCTTTCCAAACCGTCTTTAAATTTTTTTCTCATTATAATTTGTCAAAAAATAGGTCGAACCAATCAGATAATTATGCAACAACGGGAACGTCTTTCGTTGTTCTAACGATGATTTCTTTAGCTAATTCAAGATAATCTAGTGCGCCATTGCTCTTTGGAGCATAAGCAAAGATATCTTTTCTTTGTGCAGGTGCTTCTGCCAAAGCGACATTGTCACGGATATAAGTTTTGAATACTTTTTCACCAAAATATTTGTGAATGGTATCTACTACGTCTCTGTTCAAAACGAGTTTGTGGTTGTACAATGTCGGGATTACTCCTCCGATATCCAGATTGCGATTCAGTCTCATTTTGACCTTATCTATAACTTGCTTAATTTTAGCAAGCCCTTGTAATGCCAAAAATTCAGTTTGAAGTGGAATCATCACGTAACGACTGCTGGTTAAAGCATTCAATGTAAGTAAACCCAATGAAGGTGGGCAGTCGATAATAATGTAATCATAGGTATCAGCTACTGCAACGAACAGTTCTCTCATGATGAATTCACGACCGGCTTCGTTTACCAATTCCATTTCAGCACCGGAAAGATCTATTGTGGAAGTGACGACATCCATATTTGGTTTTACATTAAAAGGGTGCAATTCTGCCTCGCCACGTAAGGCTTCATATATGGTATATTTCTGACGAGGCACGCCGAGTGAAAGCGTTAGATTCGCTTGTGGATCGAGATCAATCAAAAGTACTCTTTTGCCTAATTCAGCCAAGCCGGCACCAATATTAATTGCAGAAGTTGTTTTACCCACTCCACCTTTGTGGTTCAACAAAGAAATAATTATAGCCATAAATTTAGCAGTATGTTTTACCTTATGTAAAGATAGTATTATTTTGATTTAGTACCATCATTACAGCAAAGGTAATCAATCAATTGATTATTTTTATCAATATATTTGATAAAAAAATTTGCAGGCCTGCTTTCAATTGACAATTATCATTTCTGGCTGTAATAGTTATTTAGCACCTAATCTTAAATTTTTTTTCCGTTATATTTTATGAATGTACAGATTTAAGTCTGTAGGACGGATAGAAAGAGATACATTAACCTAAAGGTTTCTACCTTGTTCACTTATTTTTAGACCACAATGACTATAATTCGAACTTTTTGTTCAAATTTTTCAGGAATGACACCAACATCCCAACTTTTTCGACCAGCATTTTACGAAATTTCGTCTTCCTTTTGATATTTTTCTTCAAAACAGTGGTAAGGTATCTGAAATTAGTAGTGGGTTACTGTAATTCCGGATATTTTTTCTAAAATTAGTAGTAAGTCACTGTAAATTTTGCGTAATTTATCTAAAATTTGCTACGCTACATTTGTTCATCGGGGAATTAATCAAAAAGATTAGTTTTGCATCAAGTTCCTAGCAATGCAAAGATCCTATCATATACAGTCTTAAAGATAATGAAAACACTGATCAACCTATTTTTTTTGCTGACATTTTATTCGGCGTTGGGACAACCCCAAACAGTGGAAGATTATGGGTATCGGTATTTTGAATTAAAATACAAAACTGACAAGGTTGATATTTTAATCAAATCTAAAAAAGGCGATGAAAATATTCCGAAACCGCTTTTCTTTTTTTGTCAAGGTAGTCTGCCGATACCATTGATAATGTATCACGACAAAGACGTGTTCGGAACTTTCCCATTCAATCCGAATAGCCTTTCAAAGCATTATCATTTAGTTATTGTCGGTAAACCATACATTCCCCTTATTGCCGACATAGCGACACTTTCAAACTTTAACTATATTGATAGTACCGGAAATTTTCCTAAAATGTACGTGGAAAGAAATTTGCTAAGCTATTATGTTCCCAGAAACTTGGCAGTTATACAGTTCTTAAGCAAAAAAAAGTGGGTTTCTGGTGAAAAACTTATTGTCGCAGGCCATTCTGAGGGCAGCACTATTGCTGTCAAAATGGCAAGTGAATTTAAAAAAGTAACCCATTTAATATATTCAGGAGGAAATCCCATGGGTCGGATATTGTCTATTATCGAGCAAAATCGAGCTATGGAAACAGACTCAGATAGCACAAAATATGGAGAAGACAACATCAATTATTGGGTAGATATAGTAGCCAACAGGAATGACATGAGCTCTTCAAAAGGCGACACAAGCAAAGCAACTTACGAGTTTTCAGAACCCATGTTAACCTATTTAGAAAAACTAAAAATTCCTGTTTTGGTGACTTATGGAACGAAGGACTGGGGATCACCTTACAATGACTTCTTGCGTGTGGATCTTATTCGGCAACACAAAAATAATTTCAGCTTCAAAGCGTACATTGGAACAGAGCACAACTTTTTCCCATTGAAAGCGGACGGCCAACCCAATTACGACATATTTAATTGGGACAAAGTAGCATCCGACTGGCTAAAATGGTTAAACTGCCCTTGAATATGAACTCAAAATCTCTAAGTTTTCTTTGATCCCATTACTCTACATTCTACCGCATACAGAATCGATGGAATACTGTTGGGTGTAGCCCTGCATACGTCTTCATTTACTTACCTATAGTTGTCTAGTGCAATGATCAATATCCTCTTAGAAATCTTGATTATTCCCATTGTTTCTATTGAATAATTCTAAGATCCAGCGCATTATCTTTTTTAGCTTGCTTATAAAAATTCGCGAAAATCAGCGATATTTGTTCGATTAGCAGCTTATTCAAATTCATTTAAACAAGCCCCCTTGGATCAAAATAATTATAAACGAAAAAGATATTTATCACAATTATTTTAAAATATTTGTTTATTAAAATTAATAGTTTTATCTTGTGCGCCATTATACACACTCATAAATATCAATTTTACTATGATTAATGACAGCAGGCTGCTAATGAATGAACGCTTTATTAAAGTGTTCAAAATGCTTGAAGAGCGCGGAGATATTGTTTTAAATGACAGAGATGGAAAAGGGATGGGCGACTTCGCGGAGAAAATTCTTGGCAATCGTGCCTACGGGCATATTGTGCGAGCATTTCTTAATCAAGAGGACAAGCGCGTCATTGATTATCACCATATCAAAGAACTCTGTCGCACCTATGGAGTCAATGAAAACTATATGGTAAATGGAAGCGGATCCCCATTTGGCTTTGACTTGCCAAGCCAGGAAACAATCGTAGAAGGCAACAATGTAAAATCCAATATTTTGTTTACTTCTGTCAAAGCATTTGCAGGCTCCACAATTGGTGCAGAATCTGCGCAGGAAGACAATCAATATTTCGGAGTTCCGGGTATCTCAGGTGGAGATCTTGTTTCTTTTCCAATCGACGGCAATAGCATGGAGCCTATCATAAAAAATGGAGATATTGTAATCTGCCGAAAGATAGAAAGCCCGAATGATATCAAAGACAATGAGATATACGCTATCAAGAACAATGGTAAAATCTGGATCAAACATGTACAGCCCATTTTTAATCCCAGAAAAAGAATAACGGAACTAAATCTGATATCTGCCAACTATCTGGAACATCCGCCTTTTATAGAAGAAGTAAATGAATATACGCAGCTGTATCGAGTGATTCGAAAAATTACTCGAATCTAAGATAGTAAAAGGTCCGGCAAAATTGCAACACATTTTGCCGGACCTTTTTTATCCTCTGATTAATTTGTCAGTCGCTTGCTCCGGGTGGATTTCCTTTACAACAAAATAGACTGTAACCAGGCTAGATAGGATAAAGTAAATAAAAATGACAAATCCAGCTCCAGGCAGAATCGAAGATATGCCAAACCAATCTCCGCTTTTTTGTATGATAAAGATGCCTAGAAGATTTTTGGCCAGTTCCCATCCCAATGCACTTCGGTTTTTGTCAAGTAAATCTGAATAAGCATAAATCGTCAAAAATATAAACAAACCGTAGAGTATCGAATTAGAACTAAAAAACAGATCTTCCAATTGTTTGATGCGACCGAGGTTGGCGAAAAAATACATGGTGATAAACAGCGTAAAGCTCAATTGTATCCAAGCCCAAATGTTCAGTGCCTTTGACAATTGGGTTTGGTATTTTTCGAAATGATACACATCTTTGATCGAATATACCGGATATTCATTTACAACATCTGCAGGTCGCCAGCCTGTAGGTTGCCACCATATCCTAAATTTGTCTTTCAGGTTTTTCGTGCGCCAGGCGTCGCTTATCATCAAAAATAAATGTTGAAAATTGATTTTGATGGGATTCCAGGTATGTGCCGGTCTCGTGATGCCATATACGGGTTCGATATCGGGCAGCTCTTCCTGAAATGTTCCAAATAGCTTATCCCAAATAATAAAAATCTGTCCGTGGTTTTTGTCCATATATTCCGGATTGATAGCGTGATGGACTCTATGATGGGAAGGAGTAACTATTATTTTCTCTAAAAATCCCATTTTGCCAATATGCCTGGTGTGGTACCAGAACTGGGCGAAAAGATGTATCGGGCCTACGATAGCAATTACTTCTGTCGGAATTCCCAGCAATGCCGCGGGAATTAGAAAAAAAGTAAAAAGGTTGACAAAGGAAGATACACTTTGTCTCAAGGCACAAGCGAGGTTGAATTCTTCACTGCTGTGGTGGATGGCATGTTTGTTCCAGAAGAAATTGATCTTATGCGCCCAACGATGCACCCAGTATCCTTGAAAATCAAGGACAATAAAGGTCACCACGAAAACTGCAAGCGTGGAATTAATCGTAAATACCGCAAAGTGCTCTAGTAGATATCGATAGGAAAGTATCGTCACACTCAAGCCCAAAACATCTTTGACCACATTGCTGATACCAGAACTTAAGCTGGAAACCATATCAATATTGTTGTAAGTGTCTTTTCCCTTCAACAAGCCATAAAGTTTTTCCAGCAGGACAAAAATTAGAAAAACGGGCATGGCCCAAAAAACAATTTTACCATATAATTCCATAATTAAAATAGCTTTGTTTGTAATTTTATGATATTGTTGCTAGCCCAATTCGACTAGTCTGTCCCAAAAAGCACCGCACGTTACCATAGTTGTTTTTGTCAAATGAAAAAAGATTTATCTTTGTTGCTAAACCAATACCGCTTTAAGTTAATTTGCGCAATCAACTTAGTTTTTCAACTTTTAAAAACCAGGATAATTTGAAGTTAGTAGTAAAAAACTCCGAAGGAGTCCCCACTATCATCAAATTTTCAAATTTTCAAATTAGCAAAACTGTCTGCAGTATAGTTTTTCAACTTTTAAAACTGGGATAATTTGAAGATAGTAGTAAAAAACTCCGAAGGAGTTCCCACTATCATCAAATTTTCAGATTAGCAAAACGTCTGCAATGTCGTTTCTCAAGACTCAAACAATCAGAATAATATAAAGTTGATTGTAAAAAAACTCCGAAGGAGTTCCCAATATCATCAAATTTTCAAATCATCAAATTTTCAAATTGGAATAATTTGTTCGTGTGATGAAAATTCAATTTTCCACAAAAATCAACATTAATCTCCAAAAATACTGGTTTAATGCTTATTAAGTTGCGATTTTCATTTTTATTTCTCATTTATTTCGCCTTTTCGTTGCAGGGCCAATACAATGGGTTTCGATTTGTTTCGGGTAAAAGTATCGAGATTCCATTTGAGTTGCACCAGAATTTAATAGTGGTTGACCTTGTACTGGGTAATAAATTGCCCGTGAAATTCATATTTGATACCGGTGCAGAGCATACTATTGTTTGCAAAAAGGAATTAATCTCTTTGCTCGGGCTGCCTTATGAAAGGTCCTTCAAAATAATGGGTGCAGATTTCAAAACTGTCCTGGAGGCGCATTTGGTTAAAAGGGTGCCACTGAATCTTGTCAATAATCTTGCCTTTGCGGTACAGGATCTTTTGGTTTTGGATGAAGATTATTACCGCTTAGATGAGAGTATTGGCCAGCCGGTACATGGCATCATTGGCGCCGACCTATTTAACAGGTATTTGCTAAAAATCGATTACATCGCAAAAAAAATTACTTTAAGTGAAACTGAAGTCTTTAAAATTCCCAATAATTTTTCTTATTTTCCAATAGAAGTAATCAAGGGAAAGCCTTACTTTTACCCGCGTTTAGCCTTGCAGCCGGGTACATATTTCGACATTAAGCTATTATTAGATACCGGCGCCGGTGTTTCCTTGCTGCTACTGAACCATAGTCATCCGCTTCTATCTATTCCTCAAAATAGTCTTAAGGGAACCTTGGCAATGGGCTTGGGTGGAAATATCGAAGGTTGTATCGGAAGAATTAGCGAATTAAAGCTATCTTCTGAAATCTCCTTTCCGCAATTAATAACTGATTTTCAGGACATCAGTGACAATGTTGACAGTACTTTCGCACTAACTAAAAATGGTATTTTTGGAGAAAAACTGTTGCAACGATTTGATGTGATTGTTGATTATCAACGATCGGGTTTGTATTTGAAACCTAATAAATATTCGAAAAAAGCACTAAGGGAAGATAAAAGTGGTATTCGAGTAATAGCTCAGGGGAGATATTTTGATGAATATTACGTCAACGATGTCATTCCGGGTTCTCCGGCAGATGCGGTCGATATCCGGATGGGTGATCGAATCCTCTCCATTAACAGGTATTCTATGGTATTTTGTACATTGGAAACTCTCAGCAACAAGATGAGCGGAAAAGTAGGCAAGCGGATTATATTGAAAATTGAACGAAACGGCAAAGTAAGCCGGAAACATTTTATTCTGCAGAATTTGATCCAAAACAACTAGTATTTATTCATTTTTCAATAATTTTTAATGAAAACAGTAAAAAGTATCGCCATAGGTTGCGATCATGCCGGTTTTGAATACAAAGAGGCTATTTTACATTATCTAAGACAACGGTATATTGAAGTCTCAGATTACGGCGCTTTTTCGATAGATTCGGTCGATTATCCCGATTTCGGGCATCAGGTAGCGATAGCCGTGCAAGCACAAAAAGTAGAATTTGGAATTGTGCTTTGTGGAAGTGGAAATGGAATCGCAATGACGGTCAATAAACATAGCAACGTGAGATGTGCTTTGTGCTGGACAAAAGAAATTGCTGTATTGGCCAGACAACACAACGATGCCAACGTAATTTCTATTCCGGCGCGTTTTGTCAGTGAAAAGCAAGCCGTCGATATGATAGATGCATTTTTACAGACCGATTTTGAAGGAGGCAGACATGCATTGCGTGTCGACAAAATTGATGTAAAATAGCATTAAGAATAATAAATTTGTCACAATGATTTTTAGCACAATTTGCGAATAAAAAGACCTGTAAATTAGTAAATTATGAACTTGCAATTAGAAGGTAAAAATGCGCTGGTGTGTGGCTCCAGTAAAGGAATTGGAAAAGCCGCCGCTATTGAATTAGCACTTTTAGGTGCCAATGTAACATTGGTAGCCAGAAATGAAGAGAAATTATTAAGCGTACTTCAGACCTTGGATACCTCTAAAGGACAGCAGCACGATTATTTATTGATTGATTATGCTGATCTTAATCAACTGCAGGCTACGATCGCACATGCCTTAGAGAAAAAGAATTACCATATCTTAGTTAACAACACGGGTGGTCCTCCGGCAGGTCCTGTAATGGAGGCAAAAGTAGATGCCTTTGTTCAGGCATTTTCCAACCACCTGATTTGCAATCACCTCATGGCTACGATGTTGATAGAGGGAATGAAAAAGGATAATTATGGCCGGATTATTAATATTGTGTCCACTTCTGTCAAGCAACCGTTGGATGGGTTGGGTGTTTCAAATACGACTCGCGCAGCAGTAGCCGGATGGGCAAAAACCTTGTCCAATGAAGTAGCCCGTTTTGGAATCACTGTCAATAACGTTTTGCCAGGAGCTACTCGTACGGAGAGACTGCAGGAAATTATTGCAGGAGGTTCCTTAAAGAAAGGAACCGACGTCGATACGTACGAAAAAGAAATGAAAAAAGAAATTCCGATGGGCCGTTTTGCCGAACCTGAGGAAATTGCTGCTTTGGTTGCTTTTTTATCCAGTCCTGCAGCAGCTTACATTACAGGCATGAGCATCGCCGTAGATGGTGGTAGAACGAAGGGTTTATAACCATCTTCGAATCATGTGTAGGTGCGGAATGCCATCTTCGAGGTATTCTGCACCTATTGTTTTAAAACCCAGCGATTCATAAAATAATTTCAAATAGGATTGCGCGCCGATTTGAATGTCGTAGTTTTTTCCAAATAATTCGCCACAAGATTGGATACTTTGCTCCATCAGCTTTTTGCCCAATCCAGTGCCCCGCTCCGAAGATTTAGTAATTACCCGACCGATTGAAGTATATCCCCCGTAAGAAATTCCTTCGGGTAATAGTCTGGAGTAAGCCAGGATAATTCCGTCCTTATTGATTATCATCAAATGATGTGCAAATTTGTCTTTCCCATCCGCATCGAGATAGGGACAATTTTGCTCAACAACAAAAATATCCTGCCGGATTGCCATGATGTCATAAAGTTCATCTGTGCTCAGTTCGCTGAAATGCTTTAGTTTTACTTGATAGTCCATAAAAAAAAATTGGCTGCACAAAACGATTGTGCAGCCAAATATAGTAGTATTTCTTAAATTAATTTTTTAGTCGCGGTTGTCTTTTATATCTGCTTTATTTTTCAACCCTGTAAGCAAGCGACCACGAACCATTCCACGAGCTTGTTGATTCATCTGATTTTTCAATTGCGATAAATCAGCAATTGGAACAGCCGGAATTTTATTCATTACAGTTGCAACGTATACACCGCCGTTACCGGCAATTGCGTCAGTAGTTCCACCTTGTTCTAAAGCAAAAATTCGTCCAATTACTTTAGGCTCTTGACCCAGTTGAGGAACATAATTGGATGCGAAAGTCACTTGACGAGCCGTATCAATTTTTGTTTGATACTGTCCTGCTAATCCTGCAAGGTCTTTATTGCTACCTACTTTTCCTTTCAGAACCTCTGCTTTTTTTCTGTTTTTAACAACTTCAATTACTTCTTCTTTGACATCGGCAGGTTTAGGCAATCCCGGTGCAAGCACTGATTTCAAAGCAGCTATTGCAAGCTTGACTCCTTTCTCATTTTGATTCTGAATCTCATAAATTTCATTTGAAATTTGCCCCGGAGAAGCTTCAAATGCCCATTTGATCATCGCGCGAGTGCCATTGTTGCCACCCAATTGACCCAATAAGTAATCTTGTTTTTCAACCGCTTGTGAGGTTTCAAGGGTCATTCCCAATGCTTCTATATCCTTTTTTAAAGTGGGAATATCTTTATTTTTCTGTATCAGGCCATTGGCTCTGTCGCGGAAAGATTGTACTGTTTCTTCACCTGCTTCGATAGGTTCGCTGATAGAAGCTAGTTTCACTCCTTGTTCATTTTTGATGAACTTCTTACCTGTAACCTGAACGATATGTGTGCCAAATTGAGTTTCTACTTTGTACAATTTGCCTTGCTCTGCTTTGAAGAAACAAAGGTCATTGAATTCTTTCACCATCATACCTGAAGCAAAATAACCCAAGTCTCCACCTTTTGCTGCGGATACTTTATCTGTGCTATACTTGGTGTTAATGGTATCCCAAGAAGCTTTTCCTGATTTCAAAGCAGTGAAAATGCTGTCAATGAATTTTGGAGATTGCCCTTTCATCAAGATATGGCGAGCTTTAACTGAATCCGCTACAACGGTGCGCCCAACAATTTTTGCAATATGGAATGAACCATTACTAATATAAGGTCCTACAATCGATCCTACCGGTTTGCCGAAGATAGAATCTACTCCACCGGTGAATGATGATTTAATTGCATATGCATCTGAATAGGTACCCCCATTTGTAATAACAAACATAGAGTCACTTTTGGCTGCTTTAAAATCAGACAGTTTATCTTCCACGATGGTACGCGCTCTTATAGAATCACCTTTCAGTGGATTAATCGTGAAAGTAGCATAATTTATTTTTCTTCCTTCGCGTTCACGTAAATAAGAAGCTTTATTGTCTTCAATATAGGCAGCAATATCTTCGTCCGTTACTTTCGCTTCATCGTCTTTAACGGCTGTCAAAGGCAATCTTACAAAAAGAATATCTGCTTTGGCATTTTGATCATTGTAAGCCATCTCAGCCATCCATTTTGGAGTGTAGAACCCCTTGGAAACAAAGTTGGTCAATTTAGATTGAAGGCGCTCTTTCAATACTTCTTTCTCTTGCTCAGCCCAATATGCTGCAATTTCAGGATTTTTCTGGATGTCGTTATTGGCGATCGCTTCTTTGTATTGCTGAAGCAGCTCCGTATTTAGTCTTCCGGTGGTTTGATCCATGAATCTTTGCTGAATAACTGAGCTTACTCTCGTCGGGTCGGCACTAAATTGAGCATCAAGAAGTTCATCCTTGCTAATACCCATACCCAAACTTTTGGTCACTTGTTCTACGATTGCTTTTTCTACGAAAAAGTTCCAAACTGTACTATTGGAACTTAAAAAATCTCCACTTTCGTACAAAATTGTTCTTGCTCTTTCTACTTCAGATCTGTTGATCGAAGATCCATTTACTTTTCCCAACTGATTTGGGCTATTAAATAGACTAACTTTATTGCCGCCCGGGCCAGCGCTTGTCATGTCCATAATTACAAAGCCTGCTACTGCCAGTGCGATCAGTAGTAATACTAAACCACTTCTTTGACGAATTTTTCCAATAAGTGCCATTGGTTACTTGTTTTTTATGATAATTCAGAAAATATGAAATAAGCTACTTTCTTTTCAATTTAAGTGCTTATAAATCAATAATTTAAAATTTCCGGTTTGCAAAAAGTTATTTTTTTTGCAAAATTCATGCAAAGGTAATAGCTTTCTGTGATAAAAACCAAATTTAAAGCGCATTTTACGCCTTTTTTTTGCCAATGTAGCCTTTGCGCTATTTTTTTTTATGACTTTGGATACAAATTAGTGTTTTTATGCAAATCCTACCTTTGTACGAAGCAACTTCTAATTAGTTGCGTGATGATTTTGTAATTCGTTAATAGTTTCGTTTGGAAGTGTTGATTTACTTAGTATTAAACATGTGGGAAAAGGCAAATTGTGTCATTTCCCCTTTTGCTTATGAAGAAAGAAAAGTTATCAATTCCCAAAAGCTTTTCTTGTTAGAATTCGCTTTTCTATAGGCAGTTGAAGAGACAGATTGAAACTAATGTTTTGGAAGTTGCAATTATTAGCTACTTTTGTTGATTATTTTTGCTTATAGTACTCAAATCCTCTAACAGTATAGATGAGTTCCACCTATCTTCCGTACATCATTTTGGGTGTTATTGCTGCTTATTTCTTGATTTTAACCGGGATTTCCAATTGGGTGTCCAAGGGAAGTGCAGATAATGACACATTTTTTTTGGCGAATCGCAGGGCGCCTTGGTTTCTGGTGACGATTGGATTGATTGGCGCTTCTATTTCAGGAGTCACCTTTGTCTCGATTCCCGGGAAAGTAGGTACTACTGGTCTAAATCAGGCTTTTTCCTATCTACAACTTGTTTTCGGTTATGTTGCCGGCTATATCGTAATTGCCTTGGTATTGATGCCGGTTTATTACAAAATGAAATTAGTTTCTATCTATGGTTATCTTGAGAATAGGTTTGGGTTGCGTACATACAAAACGGGAGCAGCTTTTTTCTTGATATCCAGAACAATTGGCACCGCCTTTAGGATGTTTTTGATGGTGCTGATCTTACAGCAATTTGCGCTGAGCCCACTAGGTGTACCCGTTTATGTAACCGCTTTCTGCTGTATTTTCCTCGTTTGGTTCTATACCTACAAAGGCGGAACCAAAACGATTTTATATACTGATGTGCTCCTTACTTTTTGCTTTTTAGGTGCATTGGTCATGACAATATTTTCCATCAGCAGTGGATTGGGAAAAAGCATCAGCGAGATGACGAGCTTGGTCTGGAATGACAACAACCTTTCTCAGGTTTTCTTTTTCAAAGGTGGTTGGAGTGATCCAAATAATTTTTTCAAGCAATTTATCAGTGGTGCTTTGATTACGATAACTATGACAGGATTGGATCAGGATTTGATGCAGAAAAATTTGGCCTGTAAAAACATAGGTGAAGCACAAAAAAACATGTTTACTTTCAGTGGTATTATAGTTGTTGTAAATTTGATGTTCTTGTTTTTAGGAGGATTTTTGTACCTGTACGCTTCTCGTCTTGGCATTACAGCGCCCTCTCGCAGCGATTTAATGTACCCAACACTCGCTTTTAGTCATCTAGGCACACTTAGTGCAACTATTTTTGTCATTGGTATTGTTGCTTCTACTTTTTCGAGTTCAGATTCAGCATTGACGGCATTAACAACTGCATTTTGTATAGATTTCCTCGATTTTAACAAAAAAGTAGGAAAAATCAAACCATCTGACCATGAATACAATCAGGAGAAAATCAGAGTTGCAGAACAAAACATGCGGATGCAGCAAAAAGTGCAACGATTCTGGGTGCACATAGGAATGAGTGCCATATTGTTTGTGATGATGATGGTCTTTGCGGTAATTAACAATCAAGCCATAATCGACCAGCTATTTAAAGCGGCAGGTTACACATACGGGCCTTTGCTGGGCCTTTTTGCTTTTGGATTTCTTACGAATAGATTTGTAAATGACGGGAAAGCCCCGTTGGTCTGCATACTTTCACCACTTATTAGTTTTTTTATCGACAATCCGAAGTTTTTCGGATTCGATCCATCAAGTTGGCTCTGGGGATTTAATTTTGGGTTCTTGATTCTATTGTTCAACGGCCTTCTAACCTTTGGTGGCCTTTGGATTTTTTCTAAAGAAAACCAAGATCAGAAAGCCGATGCCAGTCGCTATTAATTTCTACTGATATAAATACATACTTGCATTTCTTACCAATTCTCTGAAATATGGGTCTTTCAGGTGCTTTATGAAATAAATCATTTCACCTGTGGATTTCATTTCCGGGCCTAAATTTTTATTTACACCGGGAAATTTATCAAATGAAAAAACGGGAACTTTAATCGCATATCCTTCGAGGACAGGGTTAAAATTGAATTCTTTCAATTTGCGACCAAGCATGACCATAGTAGCGATATTTAGGAAAGGTACATTGTATGCCTTGGCAATAAAGGGAGTAGTTCGTGATGCTCTGGGATTGGCTTCAATCACATAAACAATATCATTTTTGATCGCGAATTGAACATTGATCAGCCCTTTAATATTTAGACTTAGCGCCAATTTTTTGGCATATTCTACCATTTTTTCAACTATCTCCGGTTTGAGGCTGTAAGTTGGAAGGACAGAAGAACTATCACCCGAGTGAATACCTGCCGGTTCGATGTGTTCCATGATTCCCATTATATGCACTTCTTCTCCATCGCAAATCGCGTCTATTTCCGCTTCTTTGGCTCGCTCGAGGAAATGATCAATCAATACCTTGTTGTCGGGCATATGTTTGAAAATATCCAGAACTGCGCGTTCAAGTTCGTTGTCGTTGATGACAATTTTCATCCGTTGTCCACCTAAGACGTACGATGGGCGCACCAATACGGGATAACCTACCCGCTTGGCAATTACTATGGCTTCATCTGCTGTATTGCTTGCGCCGTATTCCGGATAAGGTATTTCAAGTTTCTTCAACAAGTCTGAAAAAGCGCCGCGGTCTTCCGCGAGATCCATATCCTTGAAATCAGTACCAATAATTTTAATGCTTTTTTTGGCAAAAGTTTCCGCCAATTTTAACGCAGTTTGACCACCAAGTTGCACAATAATGCCTTCAGGTTGTTCAAGTTCTATGATTTCCTCTATATGCTCCCAGTTGACAGGTTCAAAATACAGTTTATCTGCTATATCAAAATCCGTTGATACTGTTTCCGGATTGCAATTGATCATGATTGCTTCATAACCGGCTTCCTTGATAGCCATCAATCCATGTACACAACAATAGTCGAATTCAATGCCTTGCCCGATTCTGTTAGGGCCGGAACCCAGCACGACAATCTTCTTTTTAGCGGAAGGAAAACTTTCATTTTCACCATCAAATGTGGAATAAAAATAGGGAGTCTTGGCTTCAAATTCTGCGGCACAAGTGTCTACCATTTTGAAAACTCTTTTTATACCCAGTTTTTTGCGTTGTTTGGTGACTTCTTCTATTTTAATTCTCAATACCCAGGCAATTTGGGTATCTGAATAGCCTACACGTTTTAGTTCTCTGAAAAAATCTTCCGGTAGATCTTCCGCTACATTATACCTAAGCAATTGTGTCTCTAGTTTGACCAGATATTTGAATTGCTTTAGGTACCACGAATCGATACCGGTCAATTTTTGAACTGTTTTCTCCGGTATTCCCAGTCGAAGTGCGTCTTTTACCCTATAAATTCTATCGTCGCTTACAATTTCAAGTCTTTGTAAAATATCTTCTGTGCGAATCCACTCTTTCATATCAGCACCCAAGCCGGCTCTTCCATTTTCTTGCGACTGACAGGCTTTTTGCATGGCCTCCAGAAAGTTTCTGCCAATAGCCATCACCTCTCCGACAGATTTCATTTGCAAGCCCAGCTGGTGACTCGCTCCCGGAAATTTATCGAAATTCCAGCGTGGCATTTTAACAATCACATAATCCAGTGCAGGTTCAAAATAGGCTGAGGTAGTCTTTGTTATCTGATTTTTTAATTCGTCAAGATGATAACCAATGGCTAGTTTGGAGGCGATTTTTGCGATAGGATATCCGGTCGCTTTGCTGGCGAGAGCAGATGAACGAGAAACCCTCGGGTTGATTTCGACAGCGATCAATTCTTCAGTATCTGGGTTCATCGCAAATTGGACGTTGCAGCCTCCTGCAAAATTACCCATGGCGCGCATCATTTTAATTGCATCTGTTCGCATCTGCTGAAAGGCGGTATCAGACAAAGTCATAGCGGGTGCCACTGTAATTGAATCACCGGTGTGAATACCCATCGGATCCAGATTTTCGACAGTGCAGATGATCGCAACATTATCGTTTTGATCGCGCAGCAATTCCAATTCGTATTCTTTCCAGCCAAGAACGGCTTTCTCTACCAGTACCTCATGCGTCGGTGAAGCATTTAGACCTTTCCGAAGTGCCTCATCGAATTCCGCTTCTTTCATTACGAACCCTGCGCCTGAGCCTCCTAATGTAAAAGAGGGGCGAATCACCAATGGGAATCCAATCTTCTGTGCCGCTTCCTTTCCTTCTAAGTACGAATTCGCAATAAATGAAGGGGCGACTTTCATGCCTATTTCGATCATCAATTGTTTGAATAGCTCGCGGTTTTCTGCTCGGTCAATCGCTTCCGGATCCACGCCAATCATTTTGACATCATACTTTTCCCACAGTCCAAGGTTGTCGCATTCTAGGGCGAGGTTTAAAGCGGTTTGTCCACCCATGGTGGGCAACACAGCATCAATATGGCGCTCTTTCA
Organism: Saprospiraceae bacterium; assembly: GCA_049316985.1. GTDB lineage: Bacteria > Bacteroidota > Bacteroidia > Chitinophagales > Saprospiraceae > CANHEE01. The sequence goes on from JBMOJB010000001.1 coordinate 78,916, forward strand.
GAATAAATTCTATGCTATCAGGTGTTAGTGGCATGAGGTAGACATGATCTGCAGTAATTGGATCAGTCATGATGGTTGCCGGATTAGAATTGATTAGCGAAACAACAATTCCTTCTTCACGCAATGATCTGGCAGCCTGCGAGCCCGAGTAATCAAATTCACAAGCTTGGCCAATTATTATCGGTCCACTTCCGATAAGTAAGACTGATTGTATCGAGGTATCTCTAGGCATAAAATATAGTTTGTATCTGATAGTCAGATGTAGTGAGATTATGGTTTTCCCGTTCCGTAAAGCGTGCTTTTAACATCCTTGCTGTTAATAAAAAATATTTAAAAACAGATTTATTAAAAGATAAACAAAGTACTGATTAGCAAAAATCCGATAGAATCTGGATGTAAGGCATGTAAAAAAAACCCTCACAGGGAATACATCACCTGTGAGGGTTTACTAATAACCCGTATACCAAAATACAATTATATGCTACTTTAGACATTGTTTATTTTGGGACGCAAAGGTAGGGTTCCCGAACTAATATCTGCAATAATAGACTAGTTTTTTTTGCATTTATGATTTTTTTATTTGTAGATACCCGTTTTTATGCCAACAAAAGCGCAAAGTAAGAATCGGTGTTGATTTGCATGCGTTGTTGATTTTAAAAGAGAATATTTGAGAATTTTCTGCGAGTAATGCGTACAAAATAGTTTGCAGTCCGGACAGTAATTTTTTTATCTTTGCAAAAAGCACTAATCATGTCACGAAAAAACATAGAAATAATATCTGCAGGTGCAGGAAGCGGCAAAACATACACGCTTACCCATCGCATGTTAGAAGCTATTGAAGATAATATAAGAATTAGTGGAATTGTAGCTACTACATTTACACACAAAGCTGCAGCCGAATTACAAGAACGCGTCAGATCACTGCTGCTTCAGAAAAAGAAATTTCAGGAGGCTGATGAGTTGTCGGAAGCCATGATAGGTACAGTCCATAGTATCGGAGTTAAACTCCTTCAAAGATTTGCTTTCGAAGCTGGTGTATCACCTGAAGTAAGTGTTTTAGCACCGGACGACGCCCAATCGCTTTTTAACAGTGCATTTTCTTGTGTACTAACGGAAGAAAAAATTAATCGGATTGACCAACTGGCAACCAGATTGGGCAAAAATAAAAATCAGGATTTTGACTGGAGAAAAGATGTAAGAAAAATCACTGAAATCGCACGCTCAAATGATTTTAATGCAGTTGTGCTGGAAAAAAGCAAAATAAGATCTTTCGAATCATTCGCCGCATTTTTACCTGAAGAGTCAAAGGTGTCGCAAAAAGATTTATTGCAGCAGCTTCAACTTTTTATTCATGAGACGATCGAACTGCTCAGTAACAATGGGGATGCGACAAAAATTACAGCAGATGCCATTTCTGAACTTAAGAAAACAAGCAATGATATTGAATTACATCAGCAGCTCGAGTGGTTTCAATGGGCTCGGCTGTCAAAACTGAATACAGGAGTAAAATCACGGGATTTATTGGTGCCATTGCAGGAAATAGTTGCCAGTCATGAAGGGCTCGCTGAATTTCGAAAAGACATACGCGATTATATTTATGCAATTTTTGAGTCGGCCATTGACGCGATGTTAGAGTTTCAGGAATACAAAAAGCGAAGAGGGCTTATAGATTACACCGATATGGAAGTATTGGTAAAGCAACTACTGAAGAAACAAATTGTGAAGGATACATTGGAAAAGGAATTGGATCTGCTAATGGTGGATGAATTTCAAGATACCAATCCGCTACAACTGGATAATTTTTTAAATCTATCTTTTCTTGCCAAAAAATCAATTTGGGTGGGAGATCCCAAACAATCTATCTATGGTTTTAGAGGGGCCGATCCAGTATTAATGCAGGCTATTATTAGTGAGATCGGAATCAAGGATGAGAATATTTTGAAAATTTCCTACCGATCCAGGAAAGACCTGGTTAACGCTGTTAATGCCATTTTTACCAGTGCATTTAAGGATATACCCAATGAACTGATAGCGCTAAAATCTCAAGAAATTGAGGAGACACCCGGTTTGGGATTAGCATTGAATCATTGGCACTTTCGTACAAATGATGGAACAAAAAGCAATAATAAAGCGTGGTTCCAGCATTGCATTGCAAATACTGTTGCCCGAAAACTGGAAGAGGGCATTTGGGTACAGGCAGAAAATGTTGCAAACGGACTTAGAAAAGCAAGACCCGGAGACTTTGCGATATTGTGCAAAACAAATCAAGAGTGCCTGGATATGGCAAGCGCATTGTCGCTCGCAGGGCTAAAAGTGGCCATTTCACGCAATGGCTTACTTGAAACTTCTGAGGTTCAGCTCGTCGTAGCCTGCCTGAAGTTTGTACTTCAGTATTCAGACGCACTTTCTGTAGCAGAAATTCTTGTTCTCGCAGCCAATCTTCCCATAGAGGAGGTGATTAGCGATAGACTGTATTATGTGGAAAATATTGGTGATGGATACGACGAGCACATCTGGTCACAGGAAAACGAATACATCCGTAAAATCAATCTAATAAGGGAAAAATCAAAGGAGTTTTCAGCATCCGAAATGTTGAATTATTTGATTGAGGAACTTGACTTAAGAGGCGTGGTGATGACCTGGGGCAACGCAAATCAACGGCTCGACAATATTGACATGCTTCGAAAATTAGCATTGGATTACGAGGAAGCTTGCAACAGACAACATACAGCCGCTTCCTTGGGTGGTTTTATATTGTGGATAAACGAGCTTGCCTTTAATAAATTGGATATTCAAGCTGCAGGCGAAGGTCCGGATGCAGTCAACGTACTAACCTACCACAAATCAAAAGGATTGGAATGGCCTATCGTGGTTTGTCATGCACTTGAAGCAGAACTATTGGAAGATATCTGGGGGATGAGAATTATTGCAGAAGATACTCAAGTCGATCTTAATCACCTTTTAGAAAAAAGATGGTTGCAGTTTTGGGTCAATCCCTACGCAGATATTTCAGCTGGCACTCCTTTGATATGCAGACTTAAAGAGAGCGAATTGCAAAAAACAGTTAAAGAAGCTGCACGAAACGAGGAAATACGTTTGCTGTATGTGGGAATGACCAGAGCTTCGCAATATTTGATTTTCCCAACACGTCAAAAACCTCCCAAATGGCTAAGTAGGGTGTGCATGGACGATCCCGGAGTCGAAGTACTTGATCCTGAAAGCGCCTGGACGAAGTGGGAATGGTCCGGAAAGTTAATACCCATTTGTTCTGAAATCTTTGAGCTTCCGCGCGAAATTGAAGGTGGTGTTACAGCGGCTGATTCTTTTACTTATTTCGAACAAAAAGAAGGGAGGAAAATACATGACTTATTTGCTATCGACAGTGAAAGAGTAGAGTCATTTAATGCTAATTTGTATACTGCTAAGCAGATCACAAAATTGAAACGCCCATTTCTTGAAAATGACGACAATAATGAATATGCAAGCTTAAATATGATAGCTGAATACGCCCGCAGTTTAGGTCCTTTGAAAGAGCACTTGATTCAAAAAGTAATGTTGGAACGTTTGCTAAATAAATGGGAACTGCCACTTAAGGAGTCTTCAATTTTAATCGAGTATTTTTCAGAATTCGAACATTTTCTAATAAAACAATATGGCGTAAAGACACAAATCAAAAACTATCCACTATCTGTATTAGAAAACAAAAGAAAATTCTCCACGAATATTGATTTATTGGCAGAGACAGATACAGGAATGCTAATCGTGAAACATGAAACTTATGCAGGAGAAAAGGAAGCCGAAAAAGCCCAATCCTTTTCAAATTGGGCATTTTGGGTCAAAAAGGCTGTTGGAAAAAATCAACCGACAGCCGGAGATATTAAAGTTTTGATACATTTTATATCGAGTGGAAATATTTTCGAACTAGTTTAAGAGTAAGGTATTTGTAAACTATTCTTTAATTTCAATAGCAATAGATTTACTGTAATAACCCACTTCAGCCTCGGATTGTATATTGTCGTTTTGAGTTAACGGAAAAATACTCTTAACTAAAAAATAAGAACCATTTCCTGGTTTTAAACCTGAAAACATCACAGCTGGAATTAAAGCTTCATTTTTTGCCGTGGCGCCCTTAACCACTGCTTGTGCAACCGTGCCTTCAAAATCAGTCAGTGTTACTGTGATTTCTTCATTTTTTGATAATGGAGCTCCGTCCCATTTCAAGGTGAAGCCGCTGCTCTTACTGATGTAATTATCTTTAACCCCATAATTTTTCAACCCGGAGACATTGAATTGAATAGTTGCCTGTTTTTTTTGGTGTTTTATTTTATATTCGAAACCAGAACCAGGTATTCCTCCCATTACTTCAGCCTGGTAGTAATTGCCGACTACGTTATTATCGCGACGCTCCATCGCTCCTTCATTGAATCTAACTTCGTCTACTTTGATTGCTGCGACTTCTGATTGACCGATTTCACGGATTTCAATTTTTGTAAGGAGCATATTGTCCTCCTCCATAAACCTGGCATAGCATCGAGCGCGCAAATTTGGTTGTTGCTGACAAGCTGCCAGCACTATTATATGCGATAAGAAAAGAAGTTTTTTCATTTTTTTATACTTTTGACCCAAAGTTAATGCACATTTGTTGAAAGTACCAAATTGAGTTTGTTCGAGCGGTCAAATTTGCCATTCTCAAAAACCAAAAAGTCGCCTTCACGAACTCAAATGCCGCCTTCACGAACTCAAAAGCCGTCTTCACGAGTTTTAGCTTTTTTTTATTTTTTTTTACCCGTAACTTTATATCGAAATTTTGACCAGAAAAAAAGTGCTCATTACAGATGCAGTTCACTCGGTTTTAAAAGAAGGACTGGAATCTAACGATTTTATTTGTGATTATGAACCGGAAATAAGCAGCAGTGAAGTATTAGTCCGAATTGCCGATTATCAGGGAATCATTATTAATAGCAAAATTCATGCTGACAGGCATTTTATCGATAAAGCTAACCGCTTGGAGTTTATAGCTCGGTTGGGTTCAGGTAGGGAAGTTGTAGATATTGATTATGCAGAATCAAGAGGGATTGAAGTTTTTTTTTCTCCGGAAGGGAATAGCAACGCAGTCGGTGAACACGCTTTGGGAATGTTACTTGCTTTTGCCAATCATTTACTGAGATCAGACAGAGAGGTAAGGCATAGAATTTGGAATAGAGAACATAACAGAGGCTTTGAGCTGAAGGGAAAGACAATTGGAATCATTGGTTTCGGGCATACAGGTCCTGCTTTCGTTAGAAAATTAAAAGGACTGGATATGAACATATTGGTACATGATAAATACAGGCAAAATCTTAAAAGTGAAGCGGCTTATATTCAGGAAGCAGAATTGACGGAAATTCAACAATCGGCAGAGATTATCAGTTTTCACTTACCGTTGACGTTGGAGACGAAACATTATTGTGATGCCCGGTTTATTGATGCTTGTGAACAGATTCCGTTGTTAATTAATACTTCAAGAGGTAATGTTATTCATACCGGGGATTTGTTGAAAGGGCTTTTGCAAAATAAACTGAGAGGAGCTTGTCTGGATGTTTTTGAAAATGAAAATCCGGCAACTTTTAGTAGTGCTGAAAGTGAAATCTATGAGCAGTTATTTCATCTTGATAACGTAGTATTATCTCCGCATGTAGCGGGTTGGACGCAGGAATCAAAATATTTACTAGGAAAAGTACTTCTTGACAAAATTTTATCTCGGGAGCGAAAATATTGAATTTGGTCGATTTTTGTCGCTTATTCGTCATATATTTGATGAATTGACTAAAAAAAAATATTTTTAAAAAATATAAATTTCGCTTGGTTTAATAATTAAAAAAAAATGTCTAACATTGCGCAAATACAATTTTTTATGGAATCTGCTTTTAAAATACCCTAAAAGCGCCAAATATAATTTTATAATCGATTTTTACAGGTAGGGACAACGATAGTTTCCCATAAAATTAAAACAATTCAAATGATGAAAAAAGGTGTACTACTACTTAGTTTTCTTTTGAGTGTCGTGCTGATCAATGCCCAGAATCAGGCAACACTCCAAGGGAAAGTGACTGAATCGGCAACCGGAGAAGATGCCATAAATGCGTACGTCAAACTACTGAAAAATGGAGTAGCCAAAACTACAGTGGCAACCGATTTTGAAGGTAACTACTCAGCAAACGTTGACCCGGGAACCTACGACGTAGAGTTCTCTTATGTCGGAATGTCAACCCAGATAACAAGAGGTGTTGTCTTAAATGGAGGTCGAATTACGACGCTTGATGTCAAACTTGAGGCCAACTCCCAAGTGTTGGGTGCAGTAGTAATTACGGATTATAAAGTTCCGTTGGTTCAACAGGATAATACCACTTCGGGAAGTACCTTGACCAGTCAGCAAATCAGTAACATGCCGACACGTAATGTTACCGCATTAGTAGGTTTGACCGCCGGGGTTTCCACAAGTAAAGATGGAGACATCAATATCAAAGGTACCAGAAGTGAAGGTACTATTTTTATCGTGGATGGTGTTCGCGTTCAAGCTGGAGGAGGTTTGCCTCCGGCACAAGAGATTGATCAACTTCAGGTAATTACAGGTGGTGTGGAAGCACAGTATGGTGACTTGACAGGAGGAGCAGTGTCAATCACTACAAAAGGACCAGCCAGCAAAATGTCCGGTGGAATTGAATTAGAAACATCTAAGTTTTTGGATAGTTACGATAATAATTTGGTCAATGCCAACTTGAGCGGTCCGATTTTAAGAAAAACAAATGCGGATGGCACTAAAGGTGAAACCATCTTAGGATTCAGACTTTCGGCCAACTTATTAAAACACCTTGATTCATCACCTTCAGCAGTCGGTTCTGTGAAAGTTAAAGATGAGAAGTTAGCAGAACTGGAAGCAAATCCTTTGACAAGATTGGGTAGTACAATTGTTCCTTCGGCAGAGTTTCTTCGTGAGTCCGATGTCAATCGAGTTAAGGCTCGGCCTAATGAAGGTCTAACCCGTTTTGATGGTACCGCAAAGGTGGATGCTAGATTAAACAAGCAAATGGACGTTACCCTAACGGGTGCGTACGTCAGATCTCAAGATCAATTCACCCCTGGTCAGAATGGTGTAAATTCGGCAAGAAAGTGGATTTTGCTCAATGCGCAGAGAAATCCTTTTGATAATGTAGAGCGCCTTCGTGGAAATTTCCGTTTTCGCCATCGTCTAGGTGGAAATCCTAGTGCCGAAGCCGGGAAATCATCCTCATTGATTCAAAATGCACAATACTCTATTCAGGTGGGCTATGAAAACTTTAAAAGAGGCAGAGAAGATCAGATTCACAAAGATAATTTATTCAATTACGGCTACATTGGTGAATTCAGAGACTCTGTAGCAAGAGTTTATGGTCCGGATCCTGATTCCTTGGCTCTTGGAGTCCCTTTTGCTAAACACTTGGGGAATCGTATCGACTACGTTGGTTTTACTGCAGGAAAAGAGAATAAAGTTTTAGCCAACTACAATAATTTATTTTTGGATCAAGGTCGTTTGGATTTATTTCCCAATAGAAATGGATTATTTAACTCAACTTTCAATACTGCGTGGACGAACAGCAATGTTGGGCTTATTTACAATTCTTTCAACAAGACCAACAATGACTGGATTACGATGAATGTAAATAGTTCTTTCGATATCGTACCGGGAGGATCTTCTAAAGGTCGTCACAGTATTCAGTTTGGTTTGCTTTATGAACAAAGAACAGAGCGTTTTTTCAGTCTTGCGCCAAGAGATCTGTGGGATATGGCAAATTTATTATCTGACCAGCAATTCAATGGTTTGGCAGATGGTAGTTCAATTACCATCGATGGTGTTACCTCTACCAAACCAACCAAAGTAATTGGAACATTTAATGTAAAAGATCCTAGGTTGCCGACTGGAGAGCAAAACGTTGATATTTATGCTTATCACGTTGTTGATAACCCGGATTCAAAATTCTACAAGGAAGTTCGTAAAATTCCAGGAAGGGAGACGCCACTTGATGTGCATTTTAATGTTAACACACTTAGACCTGATCAATTAAATCTGGGAATGTTTTCTGCACGTGAATTAACTGATCGTCTTGGAGTACTCAACTATTATGGTTTTGACTACCAGGGAAACCAATTGGATAATTCTACTACCTTTAATGATTTCTTTACAAAAAGAGATGCAAATGGTATCCGCACTTTACCGGTGGCAGCATTCAATCCACTTTATACTGCAGCTTTTATTCAAGATAAATTTCAATACAAAGATATTATCTTCCGTTTAGGATTGAGGATTGATCGTTTTGATGCCAACACTAAAGTTCTCAAAGACGATTTTTCACTGTACGAGATTCAGTCCGCAAAAGATTTCTTTGCTAATAATCCCAATGTTGCAAAACCAGGGACAATTGGTGAGGACTACAAAGTATATGTTACAGATCCAACGGCTAACTCAAAAACAGTACAAGCCTATAGAGATGGTATTCAATGGTATGATGCCAAGGGGACTTCTTTAAATGACGCCAACCTGATCTTTAACGGGGCAGTGCCAAAACCATTGTATACATCGGAAGAACCTGTTAAAAATATTGACTACATCAAAGATGCCAAATTTGATCCAAATAATAGCTTTACTGATTACAAACCGCAAGTGAATTTGATGCCTCGTTTGGCATTCTCATTTCCGATATCACAAGATGCGAACTTTTATGCCAACTACGATGTGTTAGTTTCTCGTCCAACAGCGAATTTCAGAGCCACTGCTTTGGATTATTTTTACTTCCTGGATGCGGGTAGAATTAGTGATGACGATCCTATTGATAACTCTAATCTGAAGCCTGAGCGTACTATTTATTACGAGGTAGGATTTCAGCAGAAACTTAACAATTCGTCAGCATTAAAATTGACAGCATACTATAAGGAATTGCGTGATATGATTCAAAGACGTACTTTATTCTATGTACCAATTGTGAATACTTATAATTCTTACGGAAATATCGACTTCGGAACAGTGAAAGGTTTTACTTTTGGATATGATCTTAGAAGAACAGGTAATGTTGCGATGAACATCAACTACACCTTGCAATTTGCTGACGCAACTGGTTCTGACCAGAATTCACAGCGTGGTTTAACTTCAAGAGGAAACTTGCGTACGATTTATCCCATGTCTTTTGACGAACGCCACAATATTCAAGCGTCCATTGATTATAGATTTGATAGTGGGAAAAAATACAATGGTCCAAGAATCGCCGGAGTCAATATTCTTGAAAACTTTGGAGTGAATATTTTAGCAAATGCTATTTCCGGTACTCCTTATACTGCAAGAATTGTTGCTGATAAATTGGGTGGTGCAGGAACATTGGGTGATATCAACGGAGCGAGACTGCCTTGGAAGTATAATTTTGACCTGAGAGTTGATAAGATCATTAGAATAAGCAACAAGGAGAATAGCAATACTTCTTTGAGTGTTTTCTTGCGTGTTCAGAATATTTTGAATACTCAAAATGTTTTGGGAGTATATTCATATTCAGGAGATGCTAAAGACGATGGCTATTTGAAGTCATCTTTCGGCCGTCAGGAATTGGATAGCTACAGAGCCCAAGGTCGTGATGTTCAAGCTTTTCAGGATGCTTATAGATGGGCACTACTTGATCCGGGAAATTTCTCTTTCCCGAGAAGAGTATTTCTTGGCGCCTCTTTTTACTTCTAATGGTTTAAAATTTTAAGAACAATAAAATTTACTACAATGAATATATTTAAAAACTGGCTATCGGCACTTATTGTGCTGTTGATAGTCTCAAATGTAAAAGCATATATACCGATTGGTTCCCACGGCAAGCCATTGCCAAATGTGGCTGCTGATCCGAAAGCAAATAATCGAGATCAGTGTACTACAGCAAAATCACAAACTGATATGGAAATCAATAATGTCCGTGCCCGCTTACAAGGCGGAGGTGACATTTGGTGGGATTTTAGAGACGCACGTTATGTAGTGCCAAAAGTAGCACCTGGAGTTACCCCGGTTTCCTCAATTTTCGCCGGTGGAGTATGGATTGGTGGACGTGATGCGGGTGGAAACCTTAAGACAGCCTGTACAACTTATAGAACTTCAGGAAATGACTGGTTTCCGGGACCTTTGGACTTTACTACAGGTTCAACGGATGCCAAAGTTTGTGCGAACTGGGACAAACACTTCCGTGTTCTTGGAGCTGACATTAACAAAGCGAGAGCAGCCTACGCTGTTGCTGAAAAAGATGCTAATGGAAGAGTCATTGATCCTGGTTTTGTAGAGCAAATTTCCAAGGGTATCAAAGGTTGGCCTTCAAAAGGAAATCCTTATTTCTCAGACGTTTGGGGTTACAACCTTCCGGTAAGTGTTGACTATCTTGCTAATTTCTGGGACAGAAATGGTGATCAGGTTTATGATCCCGCTGATGGAGACTATCCAAGTATTTACGTAAGAAAATGCGAAGATGCACCACAGATTGCTGATGAAATGGTGTTCTGGGTGTACAATGACGAGGGAGGAGGAGCTTCGCACACCATGTCGAGGGGACAGGCAATTCGTATGGAGGTGCAAGTACAAGCTTTTGCTTATGCAACTAACGACGAATTGAATAATATGACATTTATGCACTATCGTCTAATCAACCGTGCTTCAGATCGTATTGACTCCATGTTTTTTGCTATGTGGTCAGACCCGGATTTGGGATGTTATGTTGATGATTATGTGGGTTGTGACACCACAAGAGGTCCAAATGGAAATCCTCGAAACCTCATGTATATGTACAACCAAGATGCAGCTGATGGTAATCCAGGAACGACATGCCCAGGAGGAACTCCAACTTATGGTACGAATATTCCGATTGTTGGTGTCGACTATTTCCGTGGCCCCTTAGATCCAAGAAAGCTGGTGAAGGATCCAATAACAGGATTGCTGGAGCCAAAAGAGATTGGAATGTCATCGTTTATGTATTACAACAATGGTGGTGTTGGAGGTCCTCCTCAAGCAACTACAGATCCTACGCAGGTAATTGACTTTTACCGTTATTTGAATTCTGTTTGGAAAGATGGTACTCCGTTGACTATTGGTGGAAGTGGTTATAATACTGACCCTGCTGCAATTCCAACAAAATATGCTTTACCGGGTGATCCAGATCAGGCGACAAGTTGGTCAATGGTGAACGCCAATCTTCCATTTGGAGATCGTCGTACCATTCAGGCTTCCGGTCCGTTCCCTTTGAATCCTGGTGCAATCAATGAATTGATAGTCGGCGTTCCATGGGTTCCAGACCAAGGTGGAGGGAAAGTAAGTTTGTTGGATATCCGAAGCGCGGATGATATTGCGCAAGACCTTTTTGACCGTTGTTTCCGTATTCTTGATGGTCCCGATGCACCGGATTTAGATATCATAGAGCTGGAGAATCATCTGGTATTGACGCTTACCAACAATTCGTTCTCTAATAATTTCCAAGAGAAGTATGGTAAGAGTCGCAAATTGCCAATCAAGCAGGAGGTTCCATCAGGCTGGTTTTATAATAAGAACCAACCGGATTCATTTTATACATTTGAAGGTTACAAAGTGTACCAGCTTGCCGGTCCGGAAGTATCTTATAGCAAGAGTCTTGTTGATGCAGGTTCTGATAAAATCCGCTTGGTGTCACAAGTTGACATCAGCAATGATGTGAGGA
>JBMOJB010000002.1:0-79552 GCA_049316985.1 Saprospiraceae bacterium
TCTCAGGGGGGTCAGTATCACCGGAATGGGGGTCAGCATCGCCGGAATATCCACCTGATTGCAACCCATATCGTATTCTACCCGCGTAGCTGCATCAACTGCAGCCGTTATTCCTTCTACAAAATTTACAGCTTTTGTACTGACACCATGATAATTGCCTAGCAATGCATCGAGCGACGCTGCATTAGGACCGACCACCATGATGGACTGCAATCGTGATGGGTCTAATGGCAAAGTGCGATTGCTGTTCTTTAACAAGACCATGGATGCTCGGGCGATTTTTCTCGACAACTGTGCGTGAAAATCATTCTCGATACTGTCTTTTCCATAATTTGCATAGGGACTTGAATCAATTTGATCAAAAATGCCAAGTTTTATTTGTGTTGCGAGGATGGGTTTCAATGCTATATCGATATCTTCCTTGCTTAGTTTGTTCTGTTTGACGGCTTTCATCGCATCATCCTGGATGAGTTTACTACAATCCAGGTTAACACCGGCTTTGATTGCTGCAGCTGCGGCATCGATACTGCTTTGGTAGACTTTGTGTCTTGACCATGCGTCTTCCAATGCCCAGCAGTCTGTAACCACATGACCTTTGAATTTCCATTCCTCTCGCAAAATCTTTTTGAGTAATGTATTACTAGTGCAACAAGGTTCGCCATTGACACGATTATAAGCACGCATCATTGCCTCGACACCTGCATCTGAGAGTTTTTTAAAGGAATAGAGGTAGGTTTCGCGTAGATCCTTTTCATCTACTACTGCGTTGAATTCATGCCTGCTGTACTCGGGACCACTGTGCACGGCAAAGTGTTTGGCGCAGGCGGCCGCCTTGAGGTGTCCGGGATTATCACCTTGAATGCCTTTGATGAATGCCACTCCCATTCTGCTGCTTAAGTAGGGGTCTTCGCCGTAGGTTTCCTGTCCGCGACCCCATCGTGGGTCCCGAAAGATATTGATATTTGGTGACCAAAATGTCAGTCCCTGGTATTGATTTCTCTGATTTTTGGCAATCGCTAAGTTGTATTTCGCCCGGGCTTCAGTAGATATTATAGTTGCTACATCGAATAGCAGCTTATCATCAAAACTGGCGGCCATTGCGATCGCTTGTGGAAATACAGTCGCTCTTCCTGCACGGGCGACGCCATGCAGTCCCTCATTCCACCAATTGTAGGCAGGAATTTGCAGGCGATTGACAGCTGCACTGCGAAAGCCAAGCATTGAGATTTTCTCTTCCAAAGTTAGCTTTTGCAGGAGATCTTCGATTCTGGAACCAGTAGAAAGTGTATTGTTGTGAAAATCGCTTTGTGAGCTGGCGTATCTGGCAAAGAAAAGTGATAATGCCAGGCTTAGCCAAATTGGAGTGCAGTAGCTTTTCTTTTTGAAAAGAGCGCTTTTTTTAAAATCACGGGGCCCGCGCAGATGAGATTTTTCGTTTGATTTATTTTAGTTTAATTTGCCCTTCTTCTTTCCAAACACATTTTTCCCTTTTCGATTGTCAAGTATCGGAAAGGGTCTGTCAGGCGTATCTACCGGGGTGGTTTTGACGGCATCATTTACATAGTTCCACAATCCTTTTTCCAGCTTATAGCCTTCAAAATCGCCGTCTGGCACAAGTGTGAGACCTAACAACTCATGCTTAACTGAAACCAGGTGGTCAAAAATGATTTGCTGAGAGCTTTCATCAAAATTGAGTCGTGCTTTTCCTTCTGCACCGTAAGTCATGATGAATCTTTTTCTGGTTTCTTTGTCTTTTTGAGTGAACACCGGAGCGCCAAAGGTGAATTTTCCTGCTTTGAAAGTAAGCACATCTACAAATTTGATCCTTTCATAGATGGGTCTTTGATTATATCCAAATAGGAGATACTGTTTGCCAAATTTGCCGTTAAAAGTTTTAAGATTGTAGTACAAGCCTCCATACCAGTTGTCAGGACTGCAGGTTTCAAATTCGGGGTTTTCCATTTCTCCTGATTTATCACTGAGTTCAAAAACCTTTGGTATTTTGTTTTTGGTTTGGATGATTCCCGAATAAACCGAATTTCCTTTTTTGTCAACTATTTGCCAGGTAAATATCCTGAAAGCGCTGTCTGCCGGTGCCTTTATCGAAACATTTTCCAATAGCTCAAATGGATAACCAAAGGCGTTTTTCTGCTTAAGTGCTTTGTTTAGCAATATTTTAAAAGAATCAGCTGCTATTTGTCTGTTTTCTGCAACACTATCTTTTACCATTGTAAAAGCAAGTGAAGCCAGGCGAGGTTCAATTTCAGAAATAGATTGTGCGCTGACTTTTGCGCAATAGATCGTGAGTAAAGCGGCAAAAAATAATGTTGGGAGAAATTTCATTTCAATAGTAACGATAATTTCTCCTATTTATTTTTCTTGAGTGAAAGGTATAGAAAGGGAGTCCAGAAAAGATAAAACAAAGCGATCATGACGGGTGCTAAAATAAATAGGTAGAGTGGATACTCAGGCAAACCAATATAATTCATGGGTTCAATTTTTTTGCTGACAAACATATAATTGCTGTCCAGCAAATAATTTATTAGCATCATAATAAGTCCCGTAACGATGGTCAGACCCACCGACATCCATAAGCCACGATGGGTTGGATGCACTTTCTGGGTTTGAATATAATAGATAGGCGCTGCTGCAAGAAGTACATGCCATCCAAAAAAAGGAAAAATATACCAGTCGATGTTCGTAACAGTCGGTAGGCAAAAGGCCAGCAATGCTCCACTTATTCCCCAGAAGTATCCCAGTTCAAAAGCAATCTTGTTTTTCTTTAGGAGCGCATACACCAATGTCCATGCCGAGATATCGCACAAATGAAAAGGCAGGTTGCTTTGAAGCGACCATTCATTTTGAATAACTTTGAATACACTCAGAAAAACATAAATAAATGCCATTGTCCAAGCAAATATTCTTACATCACGAGCATATGTTTTTGGCGTGGCTACTTTCCTTGCATACCAATCGGTCAGAACGACAAGCAAGATTCCCGTAAGTACGACATAGCCGTGAAATTCAGAAAAGAGGACAAATGGTTTCATCAAATTAATTATTTTGAATTAAATCCAGATCCAGTTTTCCTTTCTTACTAATCCCCAGACTTTTTGTTGCTCGTAAGCAAGCCCTGTTTCTCCGTCCGGCACTTTCCAGATGTCGTTTATTCCCTCCTTGATTGCTTCTTCGATTTTTTGCTCTTCCTCTTTTGCTTTTTCCTCTGCATCCGGATCTTTCACACTACCGGGTACCCAGTGTTTCACGCCAAGACTATCTACATAACTGCTATCGCTGATGAATCCGGGACAATTCAGCATTTCCTGTACCTCCGGTTTAGGTATGACAAATGTTTCATTTGCCAGTTTCCTCAACTTAGGATCAGAAAATACTTTTTCAAGGAATTTTCCGCAAATCGGTAAAGCTACAGAAGCTCCTTGTCCGTATTCTAAAGACCGGAAATGCACCTTAGGCATATCGGCGCCACCCCAAGCACCGCAAACAAGCGTAGGCGTGTAGCACATAAACCAGGCATCAGCATGATCCTGGGTGGTTCCTGTTTTTCCGGCAATATTATTGTCGATTGAAATATAGGAGTGCATTCCACCACCGGTTCCTTCTTCTACTACTGATTTCATCAAATCGATCATCAGGTCAGACTGGTCTTCGGTCAACACGCGCTCCATGTTTTGAGCTTGATTTTCAAATATAGACGTACCATCGCTAAGTGTGATTCTGTCAATTAAATAGGGATTAGGCCGCAGTCCTCTGTTTGCAAATGTGCCATACACTTTCATCATGTCAAACAAATTGACATCTACTGTTCCGAGTGCAATAGAAGGCACGTCTTTGATCACGCTGGTGATGCCCATTTTTTTTGCCAATTCGATGGTTTCCTCGATTCCGGTTTTTTGCTTTTCTATTAGCAGTCCTCCTGTTGTAGGCTCGTAGGTATCCGGTTTTATTTCCGGAGTTTTTTGAAGAATCAATTGAACAGATACGACATTAAGCGACTTTTTTAAAGCCGTTCTCATGGTATAAGAGCCACCGTAATCTTCGTCGGCATTGCCAGGCTCCCATTCTTCTCCCCTGAAGAAATAAGATTTTTTATTATTGCTAAAAAAAGTGCAGGGTGAAATGCCGCGTTGAATAGCTGACGCATAGACAATAGGCTTAAAAGTGGATCCTACTTGTCGTTTCGCTTTAATATGATCGTATTTGAAATATCGATGGTCGATTCCACCGACCCAGGCTTTGACTGCACCTGTCTTAGGGTCCATCGCTACAAATCCGGCATTGATTACCTGAAGATAGTATTTCAGGGAATCCCAGGGTGTCATCTTTACTTTCTTTTCGCGATTGGGTGCTTCCCAGTCGAAAACCGTCATCGAATCAGCCTGTGCGGTCTGGAATATTTTTTTTATCTCTTGATCGGTTTTTCCTTTGTCGTGGTAAAAGCTATAGCGTTTGGTGTTTTTCATCACTACTTCCACCAAAGTATCATTTTCCCATGGAATTGATTTCTTATTCGCATATCGCCAGTCTCCCTTAAAGTTCTTCTGCACTTTTGGCATCTGAAACCTTACCGCATCTTCGGCATATTGCTGCATTCTCGAATTTATTGTTGTATAAATTCTAAGGCCATCTCTGTAGATATTGTAAGGTTGCCCGTTATCTTTCTTTTTGTATTCCGGTTTTTTTAACAATTCTGGCAATTCCGTGCGAAGGTATTCACGAAGATAGGCTGCGATTCCGTCACTGTAACTTTCTTCCTGGTACTCTAGCTTTGTATCTATAGGGCTCAACTTATTGTACTCTTTTTCAGTAATGAAGCCTTGTTTTTCCATTAGCTTCATCACGGTATTTCTTCGCTCTTTAGATTTGGGCATGTTTCTCCGCGGATCGTACTGCGTAGTTGCTTTTAGCATGCCAATCAAAGTAGCGGCCTCATCAATAGTTAAGTTATCAGCAGTTTTATTAAAAAATCGCTTTGCGCCCATCGTAATCCCATACACATTGTTGCTGAAGGGAACCGTATTGAGGTATAAGTTGACGATCTCTTTTTTTGAATAACAGCGCTCTAATTTTAGCGCAATAAATGCTTCCTGGATTTTGTTGATCAGGGTGGAGAGAAGCCAGTAGTTTTTGCGTGGATACAGATTTTTGGCTAGTTGTTGCGTGATCGTACTTCCTCCCCCGGATGATTCATCTTGCAACAATAATGTCTTGGCTATCACGCGGACATAGGCTCGGTAATCAATGCCTCCGTGCTCATAAAATCGAGTATCTTCTGTAGCGATTAAAGCATTGACTACATTGTCTGAAATACTGTCCAGCTTAGTGGTTGTGCGATTGATGATATAATACCTGCCCAAAAGCACACTATCTTGTGAGTAAACCTCTGCAGCATTCTGAGTTTGCACATTTCGAAGTTCTTTGTTGGAAGGCATTCTGCCAAACAATCCAATTCTGGTAAATACAATCAAGCAGAACAAAAAAATCATCAGGGACTTAAAAGCCAGCAAACCAAATGTGGCCACACGACCAAATATGGGGTATCTGGCACAAACTGTTGACCACCAACTGCGTATAGGGTCAAAATACGGAGAAATAAAATCAACAATTGGCTTTGTGAATTTACGAATAGGAGCAGTCCATTCCTGAATTCGCATGCCAATTGGTTGCCAGTAATGAAGCACGATTTCCCAGTAAGATTTAAGTGCCAAATATAATTTAAGAATATAACTCACTTCTAATTGTTTTAATTTCTAATGTTTTCAATTTGCAGCGCGCAAAATTAAGAAAATTCGGCCATATTTTATATGTTGAAAAAAACGCATGATCTCTTTCAATATTGCTTTTAATCCAGTATTATATTCATGTAAGATTATAAATCTTGCGGTACTATTTTGTTGTTGCGGAGAATCGAGACAGAATCTTCTTTGCAACAGTCTGTGACGGAGCTTCGATAAGTCGATAAAATATTTCAGCTACAGCTATGCTAAGTAAAACTGCTACAACGAGCCCGATGGAAAGAAGAACTGCATCATCAGTATAACTTTTTACAATGCCCATCAAAGACCAGCCTACAGGAAGGTGGATTAAGTACAGGGAATAGGAAATATTTCCCAGCCATTTCCAGAAAGGATGATTGATATTTACGTATTGTATACAAAATCCAGAAAACAGAACAGCAGCTGGACGTAGTATTTCTTCGAATCGCTGATCGTATAAGACATAACAATCGATCGCCAGCAGCAACCAGTATTCCCAGTCCTTGAGCATCCCTTTTGATCGTTGATAGATCAAGATGCCGGGAATGAAAATTACCATGTAGTAGGGTAGGTAATTGTTGTATTTGAGATCATCGAGAAAGAAATTAATAAAAATAAACACTGAAATTGTCAGAATTCTTACCCATTTCTTCTCATTAAGAAACAGATGATACAGTAATCCGAAAAGGATATAGAATTGAAACTGGATCATCAAAGTCCAGAAAAGCACCAGCAACCAGGGTCTGCCGACAAAAGGTGGCAAATAAAAAAAATGCCAGAAGAAATCCTGCCATTCCACCCAGAAAGGTCTTCCTAAATTGGGCATTAAAGAGCCAATATACTCCTGGAATATACAGATCAATACTGCAGCGATATATGCGGGATGTAACCTCAGAAAACGGTCCAGCATGTATTGCCCGAATGCATTAATGCTAAGCAAATAATTTTTCCGAGCAAGAGATAATGGCACCAAAAAGCCGGTTATCACAAAAAAGACTTCTACTCCAAGGTGACCTTCTTTGAAAATGTCGTAAATGGGATTGCCCTGGTGCAGGTAGCCGTTTGCCAGGTGAAAAATACAGACAGAAACAGCAGCAAGGCCGCGTAGGAAATCGATAGAACCAAAATGTGTAGAACTTGTGGATTGTGCTGACATAATTACTTCGTTAAAAAAAACATCCTGTACCCACGAAAGGTACAGGATGTTGTCTTTATTTCCAAAAAATGATTATTATTTTTAACGAATCAAGGTAATATCTCCTTTCTGGCCGGGAAGCGCAACGTTATCAATTGTGTATTCGAGATAATAAGCATATACATCGGAAGCCAACTCTTCGCCGTCATTTTTGAATCTACCGTTCCACCAGTTTTTCTGTTCTTTATACGAAAAGACCAGATTTCCCCACCTGTCAAAAATTACGAGATTGGTAACTTTCACGCCATCGGGAATAAAAGTAGGCTGGAACAGACCATTGCCCTCCTGGGCATTAGGAGAGAAAATACTTGGGAATTTCACCTGACTGACGCGGATGAAGATCATCGCAGTGGCTGAACAGCCATTAGCGTCGGTTGCCGTTACTGAGTATTTGGTATCAAGCGTCGGTGAGAAATCAAAAACGTTGTTTCCCTGTTCCTTTACACCAAGCGTTGGTGACCAAACAAAAAACAATCCAGTCGGCGGTGTCGTTTTTACGGTTATAGTTTTGGTTTGGCCGCTAACGATCGAATCTTTTGCGGGCAAATCTATTTTTATTGGACTAGGATCAGGACTAATGACAACATCTTCTTTTTTGTTGGTGCATCCATTAATATCCTTAACAGTTACGGTATATGTTCCCGGAGCCAGATTGGTTGCTGTAATGCCTTTTTGCCCATTGCTCCATTCATAACTATAACCGGCACCGGTAGGAGATGTCACCGTAGCGGTGCCATTTTTTGCTTTGTCACACGAGCTGTTAGTAGTGGTGGTGCTAATGGTAAAAGTAGCAGGATTCGACTTGATAATAACTCTGGTAGTATCCGAGCAGCCATCATTATCACTGATAGTAACAATATAAATACCTTCGCAAAGTCCGGTAATCTCCTGTGTGGTCTTGGCATTGCTCCAGATATACGACAATGGATTTGCAGGATTGGTTACTTCGACTTTTGCGGTCGCATCGCATTTGCCTGGGCAACTTTCGATAGTAGTAGTGGTAGTGACTTTTATATCCTTATCCGTACTGACAATAATTGTATAGATTCTAGTAGGGCAGCCTAATATCGGAGTGAAAACCGTGTCTTTATAGGTGCCGGGAATCGTGTATTTTTTGCCATTGAATTCAAACAGACCATTTTTGCACAGGTACCCATTTACAAAAGGTGGATAATCAATTACTATTACTTTAATCGTTAATTTTATTATGGCACTATCACAACCTTCCGGATATTTTAGAAAAACATCAAAGACTCCCGGTACATCATAATATACACCATTGTAGGTAATGCCTTTCCCCTGACATATTTCTTTGGTTTCTGTGCCGGATTGAAGTTTGGGCCGTACGGTCAGATCGAGTGTAACGATCGAATCACAGCGGCCAGGTGAACTATAGATTATTGTATCTTTAGTACTTTTGTCTAATACTTTTGTACCAAACGTGTAGGTTTCGTTAAAGCATATAACTTTAACAATATGATTTTCAATTTTGTCTTTCACGCTCAAAGTCAATGTTACACTGCTGTCACATTGCATGCCGGATGCTAAAGTGCGATACGTGTGCTTGTAGGTGCCCGGTTTAGTTAAAGTAGAGTCGCCAAATTTATAAGCCTGCCCAAAGCAAATGGTTCTCGAGCTTTTCATTGCAGAATAGTCAGGCAAGACAGTTAAATTGAGTCGTAATAAGCTGTCGCAACCATTTGCAGCGGTATATCTTTCCAGTACGTCAAGCCCTGAATTGAAAAATTTTTTCCCCTTACAATAGAAAGTGTCACCGTAGCAGATGATTTTATATTCAATATTTCCAATTGGTGGGCCTATATAGAGCTTGAAATTTACAATACTGTCACATCCTTTTGAAGACTGCAAGGTCTCTGAATAGGTGCCCGATACCCCGTATTCTTTCCCTCCAATCTTAAACTTTTCATTATAGCAAAGTCTGGGCGAGATGTTTGAAATTAATCTTGGCAAGACCGTCAGATCTACCACAACGGTACTATCACAGCCATTAATATTTTTGAAAATCTTAGTGTAGATGCCCGTCTGATAGAAGGTTTCATTTCCTAGTTTGTATCCATCTTCGGCACAAATATTGGTAATCTTGAAGGAATTTGTAATTTTTGGCCTCACAGTGAGGTTTAAAATGACGGTACTGTCACAATTGGTTACAGGATTGACAAAGGTGGAGGTGTAGGTGCCCGATGAACAATAATCTTTATTGTTAAATTTATAACATTCTCCGAAACATACGGTTTGATTGACATACGTTTTCGTTTCTATTTTCCATAAAAATGCGCAGTAACTCTCGTAGTTTTTGCCGATACAATCCAGATCGGATCCGTCCGCAACTACCTGACGACAGAATTTGTATGATTTCCCGGCAGTTAATTTATAAATAGGTGTGAAGCCATTGACATCTTTACAAACCGGCGTCAGCGTAATAGAGCAATTACCTGCTTCGTAAACAATGTTTTTGCTCTGTGCAGCTATTAATTCGCAGTTCCCATCTTTGTTGAGCACGTTGTCAAAAGCCATAAACTCATCGCCTGGAACTGCTGTATAAGTTGCACAAAATTCAGCCTTGTTGGATCCTCCCAATATTGGGATTTTACTCGGAACGAGATCTATGCAACCACTCACATTTGGATCTCCTTTAGCTTTTGAAAGCGCAAAGTTGCCGGAGACGCTGTTTGGAAATGGGATTACGCCTGAGCATCCAATGGAAGTCGAACAATCACAAGGTGTCTTGATATTTGGGCAAGCAGGTGCATTCGGTTTTTTATAAACCACGATAGAATGTCTACCCGTCGCATTGAAATAGGGAGGAGAGAATCCATCGACAATAACGAAGTACGTTCTGCCAACAGTTAATCCATCTGCACCCAATGTAATATCGTCATACCTGTTTTTTGTTCCTCCACAAGGTGTAATTTCTCTTAAATTGTTGCAATTCCCATCGACACTTTCAAGTATTGCAGCTTGAATTTCATAGCTGCCGGCAGTGAGGTTTTTTAGGTTAATATCGATTGAGCAGGATTCAGCTACAAATTTATACCATACATCATTATTAGGTCCGCAAGTAGGTCCTAAATAAATCAAAGGTTGCCAATCTGCAGCGTAATAATTCTGACCAATAACAGGATTTGCTGTAGGCGAATTTTGGATAAGTAGTGGAGTAGCTCCGCAGGGCTCATCGTTGGGATATGCTTTTGTAACACAAATGGTGCCTTCTAAACTAATATCGTTCGGAGTGGTGTTAGCACGCATAAAACGGAGATAATACCTGCTACTTTGGTTCTCCGGTGTAAATGTTGCCGAAGCAGTTGAATTTGTCCAATTGTCAACATTATTTTCCCTGGTACATACAACTGACTTATAATTTGCAGCTATCGAACAGTCTTTGCCGGCGGGAAGTTCATATACTTCCACCCAAGTCCACCTGTTACCTTTCTCTGTGTAAATGAAATTATATTGCTGACCTGCACTCATTGCGGTGATTTCAAACCATGCATCTCTATTGGATACACTATTGCCGCAAACCGGCTGCACGCCCAAAAAATTACTAAAATTTGAGCTGCCACAACACAATTCAACATTATGATTGTTGCAAGTGCCGGGGGTTGGATTGGCAATAATCGCAGGGGCGTCGCAGGGTTTGTCTGTTGGCATCTGCGCCTGGACGGTCAAGGACAAAAATAAATGGCAGAGCACTGCTAGTGGCAGATAGCGTAATTTGGAATACATAACTTAATAAATTAAAAAATCCAAGTAATTAATTACAAAAATAGTGAATAATTTAACAAAATAGATTTTTTTTTAATCTGTAAATATTCGTTGAATGCCAATCCTAAAGTAGGTATCGTATATTGGATAGTTGGGTGTCTGATAAAATACAGTACGCTTATCCCAGCTTCTCGTAAAATTTTCAAGCTTTACAAAAACACGTGTTCTTTTTACTTTGGCACTGATAAATACATCAGCAGATGGAAAGAATGGTGTAGAAATGCTGTTTTGCCAATAAAACTGACCGGTAAGGGCCTGATAAGCATCTGCCTGGTAAGAAGTGATGTATCTCAGCTCTAAGCCTGCACGAGCTAACATTGCTTTTTTTCTGAAAAGATTACCTTCAATAAACGCACAATGTTTTCCACTGATTAAGGGTACATGGACTCTGTCATCTGTACTTTTTTGAAAGCTGACATAGTTGTCTAAGCCAATGTGCCAAAAACGGAGTGATTCAGTGAGCATTATTTGAAAAATACTAAGTCCGGAAGTAACTTGTCGTGGGCGCAAATTTTCACTGTAATAAATGTAATTGTTCAAAAGCTGGTAACTTCCTTCTGCCTTGAATCCGATTTTTTTTAATGTCCAGGCAGCCGAAAATGTAGTCTCGAAAGTTTTTTGGAAGTTATTTGTCCAGACTTCTTTTTCAACATTCAGCAATCTGTTTTGTAAAAACGCGGGTTGGTATCTTTGTTGCGTAAGTCGACCTTCTAATGTTCCCAAAGGCTCAAGATCCAAAAAAATATTTCCTTCCATCTTATACTCTCCAGCATTGGCCGGTAACATTCCCAAATGAAAGTAGGTATTTAATTGGAATCGGCTGAATGATTTGAAATCGATCTCTGCAAATGCAAATAGATTTTGAACATTTTGATATTGGATGTCATCAAAAATTTGAATGAAACGATGCCTGATTCCCGCATCGAATCGATTTCCAATTGAATTTTGCCGCTGTGCGGTTCCGGAAAGGGAAATTCGGTTGTCAAACTCCTGTGTCTTTAAAAACAAACGGACACCCCGGCTGTCGCTAAGCAGATCGCCGAAATAAAGGCTATCGTTAATTTGCTGCGCAACTGTTCTATTGCCAAATTTTCCTGCAGATTTGTATTTCGTGAAAATTACATTAGCTTGATGAACCAACTGTAAATTTCGATTTGAACTAACATTTCGATTCAGCTTCCAGCTATGCTTCCATTGTATGTTTCTACTGGTAAAAGTGACATTGACAGGGATACTGATTTTTGGAGGGATAGATTGTCTTCCTCCAATCAGTAAGGTATCTTTGTTGCGCAATGCGTCGTCGCTAATCAGGCCTCCGTTGTCATTTTGCTGAAAACCATTGCTGCTAAAACTCAAATACCAGCTATATTTATTTTTTATTTGTGCGAGTGCTGCTCCCCAATTCGAATTGATTGCACTTTGATTGATTAGTTTGTAATCTCCGGTCGTACTACTGTTGATCCTTTTCCAATTTAAGGTGAAATAAATATCTTTCTTGTAGTGCCCACCATATTCAAAATCCAGATTACTGTCATTGCCCATCGACCTGAAGGTCCATTTGCCTTGGGAAAAACTTTTATCTCCAACATAAAACCTGAAATCCTGATTATTGAAAAAATAAGCATCAAACTGATGAAATCCTAAGTCAAATCCCATTCGGTTGGAAACAGGTCGATTAAGCGGACGAGCTGCTGAGCCAGGATAACCAAGACTGACTAATTCATCATTTCGCATTCTCAAAGGAAGATATTGCTGAAAATGATTGTCAAGGGAAGTATCTGTAAATAGGTAAATTCTTTCCGGATGGCTTGAGCTAAAGTACCGGACCTGGGCGGTATCCGGCAAAGAAAAGGTGGTTTTCGGAATAGTATCATTCTGCTGTGTCGCCCTAATAAAATTGTCGGTATCCCCCTTCGTACCTTGTGGTATCTGTGCCGTAGTTTTGAAAATTATAGCGATTAGTAAACAAAGTATAATGGATCCGGTCCTTAGCATAGGGATGATCGGTAGCAATGTAATTTTCATAAATTGTATGCCTGAAATCAGATTCTTTACTATTTTCAAGTCGATTTAGAGCATTTGCGTTTGCAAAGCTTCGTGAATCTCATCCACAGTAATATCCAGATGCGAGGCATCGTAAATACATTCACCATTTACAATTAGTAAAACTTGCGGAGATTCGTGATGTACTTGAAATTTTTCAGCTATGGCTAGTGAAATCATCCTCATACTCTTGACATCCACATAGTAACATTCCGGGTTGCCGGGCTCAAAGTCCCAGTTTGCTTCCAGTCTGCTTTTGGCCATAAAACTGATCGAACAGGTGGTGGAATGTTTGAATATCAGGCAAGGCACCGTTGAAGAATGTGCAATTAGGTCACTAATTTGATCTGCACTTGTTAATTCGTTCCAGGTCATTGTTTTTTAAAATTTAAAAAGCGCCTATAGTCGCGATACACGAAGCTAGGGCGCTTTTTTCAGTAAAATTTATGCAGCCAGAAATCAAAAAAATTATTTACTGATTTCAAAATTGGTTGGACATCCGACACCACGGTTACAAGATGAAGCCAATCCAACGCATGCTATTAATGATACGAAAACAAAAATCTTTTTCCAAGTATTCATGGTAGATGAATTTTTCTGTGTTTGATGTAAAATTACAATTGTATAACGTTTTGCAACTGACTTTATTTTCAGCTTTTCACATTATTTGCAAAATTAAAATGATTCTGTCAATATTCAAGGAATTCACACAGTTTTTATCAGAGAGGCTCTTTTTTTGACTTAGAAATGAACATATTCGTTTCCTGGAGGTTCAACTTTTAGTATTTTCAAATTATTGACCTGCCGAATTAAGGCCTTTAAACCCAATAAATGCGATGAAGAATCCCGTTCTGATTTTCGATGGTGTATGTTTGCTTTGCAACAAATGGGTGCAATTCGTGCTGTTACATGACAAAAAAGAGATTTTTAGGTTTGTTTCTTTGCAGTCTGCGCAAGGACAAGCACTGATGAAGCCGCTCAATACAAATGGGAAGACGCCTGATTCAGTGGTTTTGATTGTGGATAACAAATATTACCTGGAGAGTGACGCGGCATTGGAAACTTTAAAGTTGTTGGGAGGAATCTGGCGATTCAGTTTTATTTTGAAACTCTGTCCACAAATTATTAGAAATTATATTTACAGGATTATTGCTCGAAATAGATACCGCTGGTTTGGCGAGACTGAAATTTGCATGGTCCCGGATCCGAAATGGGCTGATAGATTTTTATAAAATTACAAATGCTTCATCACTTTAATACAGTAATGAAGCATTTGTAATGGAGTACTTCGATTTCTAATTTTTGTTGATAAAAGGGAGACTGCTAACCGTTGCCTCTAATCTTTTACCTCCGATAACGACATTTATTTTGGTGCCAGCTTTCGCAAACGCAGTTTTTACATAACCCATTCCAATTGGAATATCCAGAGTTGGCGAACTGGTTCCGGAGGTGACTTTCCCAATTTCATTGCCCTCCAAATCTTCAATCACATAATCGTGGCGCGGCACTCTTCTGTCCTGCAGCGTAAATCCAACTAGTTTGCGTTGGAGTCCGTCAGTTTTTTGTTGTTTCAAGTAGTCACTGTCTACAAAATCACCCTTTTGTAATTTTGTAATCCATCCTAATCCTGCTTCAAGTGGAGAAGTGCTGTCATCGATGTCATTTCCGTATAGACAGAAGCCCATTTCAAGGCGGAGTGTGTCACGTGCACCTAATCCCGCCGGTTTCATATCGTAAGCTGCTCCTGCTTCGAAAATAGCGTCCCAAAGTTTCGCCGTAAATTCTTCCGGACAATACAATTCAAAACCTCCTGCACCCGTATAACCGGTGGCAGAAATCAAGATATTTTCTATACCGGCAACAACTCCTTTTGTAAAATTATAGTATTTTATTGACGAAAGATCTACATCAGTAAGGCTTTGTAATGCTTGAATGGCTTTTGGTCCTTGTACCGCGATAAGTCCCGCATATTCAGAAATATTAATCATTCGGGTATCAAAAGTATTGTTGTCGGAAATCCACTTCCAGTCTTTTTCGATATTGGAAGCGTTGACAACCAGCATAAAAGCTTGTTCACCTTCTGCGCAAGTATCATTGCCCAGTCGATACACCAATAGGTCATCTACAATACCGCCTTTACCATTTGGCAAGCAAGAGTATTGGATTTCACCATGAGAAAGCTTGGATGCGTCATTTGAAGTTACTTTCTGAACGAGATCTAAAGCCTCTTTTCCGCGAATGATAAACTCACCCATGTGCGATACATCAAAAACTCCTACTGAATTTCGAACAGCAAAATGCTCTTCTTTGATGCTGGAATATGAAATTGGCATATTGTATCCTGCGAATTCAGCCATTTTTGCTCCCAGTGCAATGTGTTTTTCTGTTAATGGTGTTGATTTCATACTATTAATGCTTTCCCAACAGGGATTTTTTTATTGATACAAAAGTGAAAATTTAATAATTATAGTGGGGTATCAAAAGCTATTTGCAATCTGCAGGAAGTCCTCTGCAATCAACGAAGCGCCACCGATTAGTCCACCGTCAACATCCGCGAGTGCGAACAATTCTTTTGCGTTTTTTGCATTGCAACTTCCGCCGTAAAGGATAGATATATTTTTAGCTATTGTATTCCCAAACCTTTTTTTCATCAACTTTCTGATTGCGGCGTGCATTTCTTGTGCCTGATCCGGCGAAGCAGTAAGGCCTGTGCCAATTGCCCAGATTGGCTCGTAAGCAATAACAATTTTAGAAATTTCTTCTTCGGTGAGGCTGAACAGTGCATTTTGCAACTGGTTTTCTACAAATGGTATGTGTTTGCCGGCTTGCCTCATTTCAAGAGGTTCGCCACAGCAAAATATAGGTGTAATTCCTGTTTGCAGCGCCGATTTTACTTTTCTGGAAATAAATTCATCGCTCTCGTGAAAATATTGTCGACGTTCAGAATGCCCTAGAATGACGAACGAAGCACCGACAGCATGCAGCATTTCTGCAGAGATTTCTCCCGTAAAAGCTCCTTTTGCTTCCGGATGCATGTTTTGAGCTCCGAGGTGGATATTCTTTTTTCTTGCAATAACTTTCTGTACGCTTTGG
This sequence comes from Saprospiraceae bacterium, assembly GCA_049316985.1. Classification (GTDB taxonomy): domain Bacteria; phylum Bacteroidota; class Bacteroidia; order Chitinophagales; family Saprospiraceae; genus CANHEE01. Next base: position 15,889 of record JBMOJB010000002.1, read on the forward strand.
AGATTAACAAAAGGAGTGCAGAGCACCAATGAAACGCGCGCAGGGAATTTGCCGCCGGCCACGGCTTTGGCAAGTTGGACACCCTCGTCAATGGTTTTGTTCATTTTCCAGTTACCTGCTACAATTTTCTTTCTTGCCACTTTAGGAGTGAATTTTGAAATCCAAGAGGATTCTAGTGATGTAATAGCCGCAAAAATAGTTTTTTTCTTTTCAAAAATCTGTACATTACATTTATTTGTTGTTTTTTTGGGCGGTTAGTGACCATCGTGCTGTCCTGCCTTTACATACAATAAAATTCTCCATGTCATCAATACTGATTTACGCTGTTGTATTCAGCCCACGCTCGCGGTATATTTTCCACGAAATGTTCGGAAGAATGTTGGGCTTACAACCTGTTTTTACCTGTTCTCCGGAAGAATACCAATGTCATAAGGGTGCGAAAATCAATTACTCAAGTACCGCACTTGATGAGGATGAGATACAGGTGTATCCACACGGAATCCTGGAAGAGCAGGGTGTTAAGCAACATTCAGAAATCGATCGCTTATTTGAAAGCACAACATCTTTCTCGTTAACAGTTCGAGAGAAATTAGTCATTGGCTCGCATAGTTTAAGAATTGAACATGATATTTTTTCAGCTGCGTTTTACCTTTTGGCAAGATATGAGGAGTATCTTCCATTTGATGCCGACCATCACAACAGATTCAGTTCAGGACTCAGTGTGGCTTTTAGACATGGTTTTCTTCGCAAACCGATAATTCAGGAATGGGCAGTCGCTTTAGGCGATGCGCTTCTATTTTTTTTCCCCGATCTTGTTTTGAGCGGCGCTAAATTTCAGCAGGTAATCACCATTGATATTGATCAGGCTTTCAAATACAGGAACAAGTCTTTTTTGCGAACCCTTGGAGGGCTCTTGTTAAATCCACGTACTTTTGCAGAGCGATTTAGGGTTTTGTTGCGTACAGAAAAAGATCCATTTGATAGTTTCGACGAGATGATTCAATTATTTGAAGACAGAAAGGAAAAGGTACTTTTTTTTGTTTTAATAGGCGATATCGGTGCCTATGACAAAAACATTGATAGTAGAAATGTTGAATTTCAAAACATAATCAAACTTTTGGATAAAAAATTTACCGTTGGAATTCATCCTTCCTATGCAAGTAATCAGTCAGAAAATGCGATTGCACTCAGTCAATTGAAAAAAGAGAAAGAGCGACTGGAAAATATACTGCAACACCCAATAGAAATTAGCCGGCAACATTATCTGAAACTAGAGTTTCCTGTTACCTATCGACGATTGATTGAAGCAGGAATAAAAGCCGATTACTCGATGGGTTATGCCGATGAAATAGGTTATCGGGCATCAACCGGAATGCCGTTTTTCTGGTTTGACCTGTTGCTGGAGACAAGCACTTCCCTTTTGGTACATCCTTTTCAATGTATGGATGTGACATTAAAAAATTATTTGCAATTAAATGCAGAGGAGGCAAGTCGTCAAGTTGCTGAAATGAAAAAATGTGCCGGCGATTTGGGCGGAGAGTTCGCGCTGATATGGCACAATAGTTCTTTCGACCATGAGTGGGAAGGATGGAAACTGGAATCTTTTATTGGTGAAGCATAATTGCTAATAGGATTTCGAAAAATCAATTACTCATATTGATCAACATAGAAACTAAAAATTATACCTTTGCAAAAAAATTGAAAATGAATACTATTGATTTAATTCGCCGTCGCCGCGCGGTATTTCCGGCAGTATATATTGATAAAGCAATACCAAATGAAGTAATTGAAAAAGTATTGGAAACGGCCAATTGGGCACCCACTCACAAAAGGACCGAACCCTGGAGGTTTCATGTATTTGCAGGTGAAAGTCGTTCTAAATTGAGCCAATATCTTGGGGATTTTTACAAATCCAACACGGCGGAAGCAGAGTATTCCGAAATTAAACACAAAAATGCGGGCGCAAACCCTTTGAAAGCAGGTTGTGTACTTGCTATTGTGTTGAAAAAGCATGCTGATATACCTGAATGGGAGGAAATAGCTTCCGTAGCAATGGCAGTGCAAAATATGTGGCTGGCCTGTACTGAATTGGGAATAGGATCGTTCTGGGCGACACCCAAAGCTGCTTTACAAGCCGCTGAGTTCTTGGGTCTGGAAGATGACGAACGTTGTCTTGGATTTTTCTATATGGGGTATTCTGAGCAAGAATTGCCTTTGGGAACAAGGAAAACAACAATGGCGGAAAAAACCATCTGGCATTAACGATGAGTACAAGAAACAAGCTACAAAAATTTGCTGAATTATTGGAGTTTCCACATGTATTGGAAAACTTTAGCTATGAAAATCCGGAATTGGTCGGGCGCGATGGCGAAAAAGTGGATCTAAAATCAAAATGGAAGGAAGAATTTTTCCATAATCAACAATCCTTGGTTTTGGAGTTAGCTTGTGGAAGAGGAGAATATACAGTCGCAATGGCAAAGCGATATCCAGACATTAACTTTGTAGGAGTAGACATCAAAGGCGCGCGAATTTGGCAGGGTGCCAGACAAGTTTTAGATAATGAACTGAGGAATGCTGCATTTTTACGAACCAAAATCGAGTTGTTGGATTGTTTTTTTGGAAAAGATGAGGTCGATGAAATATGGATTACTTTTCCCGATCCTTTTTTAAAAGAGAGTAAGAGTCTACGTAGATTAACCTCTCCGTTCTTTCTAAATATTTACAGAAATATACTGAAAAAAGAGGGAATAGTCCACTTGAAAACGGACTCTCCTGTGCTATATGATTTTACTTTGGAAGTAATTCAAGGGGATGAAAAATGCAAATTGATTTATTCGTCTGATGATCTTTATGCAGCGCCACTGGCCTTTCCTGAACTAGAAATTCAGACCTATTATGAAGCAAAAAATATTTCCGGCTCGGGAGTTTCAAAATATTTGAAATTTAGCATCAACAATTGAATTAATAATTGAAGCTCCATGTCCTTTTGTGTGGGTAAATGAGTTTTTTAAGTTTTCAAATCATCAAATTTAGAAGCAGCTATTAAAGAAAACCTAAGTACCTACACCGAATAGCATAGCGCTAAACTTGTACACTAAAATAATGGGTTTTTGATCGTGTTTCTATCCAATTTAACGTATTCAAAAACATTGATCATTAATCATTAATCACTAATAACCTCCTTTGTTTCGATTCGAACATCCATTTTTGCTTTGGACGATTGCCTTTGTTTTTTTGATGTTTGTGTTTTTTCTATGGCAAACCAAACAAAAAGAAAAGCTACGGGGTACTATAATCCATCCCGAAGCTTTGCCTCGGTTGATTGTAGGGAGCGCAAAAGAGGAGAAGAGGAAAGTGTATTTTGTTTTGATGGCTTTGTTTTTTCTGTGTCTGGCGCTGGCTAATCCGCAATGGGGGAAAAAGCAAAATATGGTTCGGAGTAAGGAGGAAGATTTGCTGATTGTAATGGATGTATCCCAAAGTATGCTGGCGCAGGATGTTTTACCGAGCCGTCTGACAGTGGCAAAAGCGTTGGTTTTGAAGATTTTCGATGATTGCGAAGCAGAAAGGATTGGTATTGTGACCTTTGCCCTGAACGCAAATCTGTTAATGCCTTTTACTACGGATTTCTCTGCAACTAAAATGTACATTGAATCACTCGATACTGGTTTTGGCTCGGAGCAAGGTACATCGATTGAAGCAGCAATTGAAGCAGCAATTGAACAGCGAGATCCGGATCAGACAAGACCATTATCGATTGTTTTGCTTACGGATGGCGAAAGCCACGAAGATACCGGGATTTCTGCAGCAAAAAGTTTGGGAAATAAATCCATCGAATTGATTGTAGTTGGAGTCGGAACTGCCGAAGGAGCTTATATTCCTGATGAAAGTGGGTTTAAAAGAGATATGTTTGGAAATTTTGTTAAATCCAGGCTAAATGAACCACTTCTTCAACAAATAGCAAAATCCGGGCATGGGCATTATTTTAATTTGAGCAAAGATCTGAATTCAGCGCATCAGGCAATCCTTAAGCAATTTGCGACGGAAGGAAAAACTTCAAGTGGGCGTCGTGTTTATGAGGAGTATGAAAGCAGATTTCAATGGTTTTTGGCCGTTGGGCTTTTGCTTTTGTTGTATTGTCTCATTGTGTAGTTGGTTATATTTCAGGGTCGATTACCTGGGTTAAGCACATTTTCAATTTTCAATTTTCAATTTTCAATTATTTCGTATCTTTGCGCGCTGCAAGCCGCTCTATCGCGACTTTTTAAGGTGAGGAAAGTCCGGACAACGTAGAGCACCACGCTACCTAACGGGTAGGATTCTGGGCAACCAGAATACGGAAAGTGTTACAGAAAATAACTACCATTTGTCGCAAGGCAAAAGGAAAAGGTGAAAATGTGCGGTAAGAGCGCACGCAGTGACTTAGTAATAGATCATTGGAATAAACCCCGTGGGTTGAAATGCCATGTACACCGGCTGTTTTGCTTCGGCAAAACTAAATGTTGCTCGCATATACCGGGGGGTAGGCAGCTAGAGGCTTTGAGTGATTAAAGTCCCAGATAAATGATAGAGGCATCGAGTTTTTTGGACTCGATGTACAGAATCCGGCTTATAGGCTTGCAGTTTTTATCATATACCAAAAATTGGGTTAAATACCCGTAATTTTAATTCAAACTAGAATATGCTACAAGTTAATGTCATCCGTGAAAACAAAGAGAAAGTTATTGAGGGGCTGAAAAAGAAACATTTCGGTCATCCTGAGTTGGTCGTAGAGCAGATTATTGCCATTGACGATGTCAGAAAAAATGCGCAAGGTCAATTGGATATGCTCTTGTCAGAATCTAATAAAGCCTCGAAAGCTATTGGTGATTTGATGAAAAGTGGAAAAGCAGCTGAAGCGGAATCATTAAAAGCACAGGTATCTGCTTCGAAAGAGGAGGAGAAAGCACTTAAGGCAAAATTCGAACAGGCTGGAGTAGATTTAGAGAATATTTTATTGACGGTTCCCAATTTGCCACATGAAAGTGTGCCATTTGGCAAAACTCCGGAAGAAAACGAGGTGTATCGCGACTGGGAAAGTGATTTGCCTAAATTGCATGAAGGTGCTATCCCACATTGGGAATTGGCTAAAAAATATGATATTTTTGACCTGGAACTTGGCGTTAAAATAACCGGTGCGGGTTTTCCTGTTTATAAAGGAAAAGGAGCAAAATTACAGCGTGCGCTGATCTCATTTTTTCTTGATGAAGCTGAAAAGGCCGGCTACTTAGAAATTCAGCCTCCTTTGGTCGTGAACGAAGCAAGCGGAAGGGCTACAGGTCAATTGCCGGACAAAGAAGGGCAGATGTACCATATTGGCATTGATGATTTGTATCTTATTCCAACAGCAGAAGTTCCAATTACTAATTTGTATCGCGACGTGATATTGGATGAAAAGGATTTTCCTGTTAAAATGTGTGGATATACGCCTTGTTTTCGTCGAGAAGCGGGTTCATACGGAGCTCATGTTCGTGGATTGAACCGACTTCATCAGTTCGATAAAGTAGAAATAGTTCGCCTAGAACATCCGGATAAATCGTATGCTGCGTTGATGGAAATGCTTGATCATGTTGCCTTATTATTGGATAAACTTGAATTGCCTTATCGCATTTTGCGCTTGTGTGGAGGTGATATGTCTTTCGCTTCGGCATTGACATTTGATTTCGAAGTGTTTTCTGCAGCACAGGAGCGCTGGCTGGAGGTCAGTTCTGTTTCTAATTTTGAAACATTCCAGGCGAATAGAATGAAATTGCGTTTTCGGGATGAAAATAAAAAAACAACTTTGTCGCACACCCTCAACGGTTCTGCACTCGCACTCGCAAGAATTGTCGCAGCGTTGTTAGAAAATAACCAGACTCCCGAGGGAATCATGATTCCGGCCGCTTTACAGCCTTATACAAAATTCAACAGGATTGGATAAAAAATCAAATCAACAAAACGCAAAAAATTGAGATATGCTTTGGGGTATTGATCTTGGAGGAACAAAAATAGAGTGCGCTATTATTGAAAGCGCTCAAAATATCGAACCGATTTGTCGTGAAAGAATCGCTACAGAAGGGCATTTAGGTTATGAGCATATTATCGGGCAGGTCGTGAAGTTGGTGGACAAAGTAAAGGCGGTCAGTGGAATCTCACCTGCAACCATCGGAATTGGTACTCCGGGTGCACTTGAGCCCAGTACGCAGTTGATGAAAAATTGTAACACAACCTCCTTAATTGGAAAGCCTTTTAAGGCAGATTTGGAAAAAGCACTTGGTATTCCCATTAGAATTGCGAACGATGCCAATTGTTTTGCCTTGGCAGAAGCCAGAATGGGCGCTGCCAATACTTACTTGCCCAATGCAGAAGTGATATTTGGTATTATAATGGGAACTGGTGTCGGCGGTGGCATTGTCGTGAATCACAAGGTAATCAATGGAAGACATGGCCTTGGAGGAGAATGGGGCCATAATTTTTTGGATGAATCTGGTGGAATGTGTTACTGCGGAAGAGTAGGTTGTGTAGAAACCATGATCTCCGGTCCGGCCCTTGAAAGATTTTATCTCAAGCAATGCGGCAAAGCGTTAAAATTGAAAGAAATCGTAAGTAATTACGAAACAGGTAATGATAGTGCTGCTGAACTGACCATGAAACAACTGGTTACCTATTTTGGTAAAGCAGTAGGGCCAATTATAAATATTATTGATCCGGAAGCTATAGTTATTGGTGGAGGTGTAGGGAATATCGACATTTTGTACACCGAAGGTGTCGAAGAAGTGAAAAAATATGTATTCAATTCGAGGCTTGATACGATGTTTTTGAAACCTACTTTGGGAGATTCTGCTGGTGTTTTTGGAGCGGCTATTCTTTGATATTTTTTATTTTAATACCTTTCTCAATTGGATACTGGTACCATTGGTGCTGTCACTCCTGATTTCCAACAATGCATCGATTTCCTTTGCTCGAAATCGCATGTTGTCTAAGCCGAAATTTTCCACATATTCTTTATTAGGATCAAAACCTACACCATTATCACTAATGATCAGGAGTAGCGTTTCGTCCTCGCCGCATTCTATTGTTATATCAATAATTCGTGCCTGCGAATGCTTGATAATATTTTGAATAGCCTCTTGTCCAATCCTGAAAAGACCCAATACCGTATTTGAATACAATGTGTGATTGGATATAATGTTTTCATGAAACGACAACACAAGTGATGAATTGTCTCGTATTTGATAAATAATATATTGCTTGAGCCGGTCTGCAAAATCCTGGACAGTAATTTCCTCTTTATTCAGAGCCCAGATTGTGTCTCGGATGCTGCTCATCATATTTTGAGCATTAGAGCGTAAGTTGAGCAAACGGTCTTTTAGATGGTCTTCTTCAGGGGACAATTGACCGGTGGCCCAGTCCATACTTGATATCAGATAAGTTATCTGTGCACCTACATTGTCGTGTAAATCACGAGAGATGCGTTCGCGTTCATTTTTCAATTGATTCAGCAGCTGAAATGCCTGCTCTTGTTTGCGGCTTTTTCTTCTTTGCCAATAATAAACCAAAGCGGCTACTGAAGCCACGAAAAGCATAGCACAAATCAGATAGAACCACCATCTCATATAAATTGGCGTGATGATATGAATGTACAGCGTGGCGACCTGTTGCGATTCTTTGCCATCGTCGTTTGCGGCTCTTACTTTAAATGCATAATCACCTGGTGGAATTTTTGGATATCTGGCAAATCGTTGACCACTGGCGTAAATCCAGTCTTTGTCAATACCTTCCAGTTTATAGAAATATTGAACGGTCTTATTTGCTGAAAACTGCAGTCCGGTAAATTCAAATGACAAGGTATTTTGGCCGTAAGGAAAGCTTAGGTATTTTTTATACCAAATAATTGTATCAGTGGGGTAGTCATAGTCATTGACGCGCACTTTAGAAATGATCGGGATGGGTGCGACGGGATTGTCAAAAAAATTATTTTCTTTGAAATAATTGATGCCGCGTACACCGCCAAAAATAATGAGGCTGTCTTCGGAACGGAAAAATGCGCCGGTATTGAATTCGTAGCTTTGCAGGTTGTTGTTCAAAGTAAAGTTTTTGAAAATTGACTTTGAAATATTAAGTCTTGAAATTCCGCGGTTGTGGCTGAGCCAAAGTGTTTTCCCGGCTCCTTCTAATACGCCGTATATGAAGTCGTTGGCCAGTCCATATTTTTCTTTATTGTATAGTTTAATTGATTGGCCGGGTTTGGATTGATACAGGCCGGAGGTAGTGGCAATCCAAAATGTATTGTCAGAACTCCTAAGGATGTGCTTGCAATATACGGAGGGTGCCAAAACTGTTAGTTGTCCTGATTTTGAAATAAAGAAAAGCCCCGCTTTGGTGCCAACATAATAGGAGTTGTCATCCCCTGTTGCAAGGCAAGTGATTTCCTTGTCTACATATACATTGGGGACGGCAGTGATGCGGTTTAGAGGTTCATATACGTATAGTTTTCCACCGGATCCCACAAGAAACTGGTTTTCACTGAGCCTACAGACTGCGGTGATTTTTTTTATGCCATTTTGAGCCAGGAGAGTTTCATCCAAAGTACTGATTTCATGAGTTTTTATGTTGAGGAGCTGTAAGGATTGATGAGCAAAGAGTAGGAGATGCGCTTGTCCCCACTGTTCTATTTTAAAAATGTATTGTTTTACAGGAATGGTTATGCAGGGTTTTTCCGGATTTTTTAAGTCATATATTTCTATTCCTTTCTTTAAAACACTACAGTACAGGTTGTTGTCTCCTTTTTTCTTAATAATTGCTTTTATATAGTAATAATTTTCACTAGGTATCAGGGAGAATTTATTGGTATTCGGAATTAATTTATTGACTCCGGCGGAATTCGTGCCTACCCAAAGGTTGCCATCAATATCGCTTGCAATGCTGAGAATCTGGTTGGTCGACAATGACTTGAGATCGTTGGGGTCGTGCTTAATTAAAGTTGTTTTTTCGCTGGCAGGTGTGAAATTGATCAGCCCTTTGTCGGTCGCCAGAAGAATGCCTTTTGGCCATGATGTAATCTTGAGAATGGGAAATTTAGAAACAATGTATTGCTTTAGTATGCTGAGGTTTTCATTGCAAATCAGGAGTCTTCCTGAAGTGGTGCCAAAATACATTTTACCGTTACTTGTAAAGTTGCAATTTATGTCTGCAAATTCGGGATGAGCTTTTTCCACGCTCCAGCTTTCTGTCGTGGAATCGAATATATACTGATGTTCCTTAGTGAAAACCAGTAAGTTGTTTTTGTATGGAACAAAGGTCATTTTGCCCTTATGTTGAGAGGTATCTGCAGGAAAAGTAAAACTCTTCATAGCTTTTGCGCTTTCTCGGTCGATACACTCTATGTTTCCTTTGACATCGTGGCACCACAATTTACCATTTTCGGTTTCATAGAAAGCGTTCATGTCAAAATTGCCAGTTTTGACGGCCATGAATTTGTCTGTAATGTGGTTGTATTTGGAACAACCTCCAATCCTGAAAAAACACCAAATATCCCCTGATCGGTCCAGGTATAATTTTCTAATGTCACCGGATGTCAGCGAGGTCGGACCTTCTTCTTCATGATGGTGATATGTGTGAAATTCATAACCATCGTAGCGATTTAATCCATCGGAGGTAGCAAACCACCAAAAGCCTTTTGAGTCTTGCAGAATATCCCATACGGTGCCTTGAGACAAACCCTCCTGTACACCAAAACGTTCGAATTTGAAGTCCGAATCCTGACCCACTAAGCGCAAATTGAATAGCAGAGAAAGTATAAAAAGGTACAGGAGTTTTTGGCGCAGCATGAATTGGGCATTTTCTGTTTAGCTTGAAAACTTGTACCAAAGATAATAGATTTACGCAATTGCAAGCTGTATAAACTTTTTTTGGGAGCATTGGTAGCAGAATCTTAACTTGTGTTTTTTCGCGGAAGTTTGTTTTAATCAATAGTAAGTTGTTGTACTAAAGCTTTTATTTTAAGTTTTATTTGATTTTAAATCTCATTTTATTTTCACAATAATTTATTCATTCTATAAATAAAGAACTGTTAGTTAATTTATTAATACATATAAAAATAAAATTATACTTTCATAATGGCTTTTTTTTGTCTTTGTTACTTAGTGTAAATTCATTCACCTTTGCACTGTGAATTGCGAAAGTAAGGGACGACGATTAGCAGTTTATTAAAGGTGGCGATACCGCTGCATTTGTTGCAGAAATCACAAAATTATATAATTGTTGCGATGAGCCAGATCGGCAAGGGACGGCCCAAAATCTGGCTCATCAATACATTTTTAGGGATTTCGAAAATCGAATTGATTCGTCAACTAAATTAGAAATTTTACTAGAGCTTGTAGTTTATGTTCATGGGATTATAAATTGTTGGAAAGTCGCATCTAAAGAGGTGCGACTTTTTTGTGTGTAAAGAGGCATGTCAATTTACTTTTCATTTCCTTTCCGAAATAGAATATTTGGCTTACCTTTGCGCTTTAATTTTGCACCCTTTGAATTAAATTTTCTTAGTTAAAATGAAGAAATGGTGCAGATTGTATCTAATTTAGTACAATAAATAAGTAATTATGGCTCATATTGAGTTGATTATGCCCAAAATGGGTGAAAGTATTATAGAAGCAACCATACTTCGATGGGTCAAAAATGTGGGAGACAAAGTTGCGATGGATGAATCTATTCTGGAAATTGCAACAGACAAAGTGGATTCAGAAGTGCCATCGCCGGTGGATGGAGTAATCAGAGAAATTCGATTTAAAGAAAATGATGTCGTGCCTATTGGTACAATCATCGCCATAATTAGTACCGACGCTGCTGAAATTGCTCAGCCGACTCCTTCTACAGAGCCGAAAGCAGAAAAAATGGCAAGCGAAACTCTGGCAGTTTCTACTTCTACGACTATTCAGCAAGAGAATTTTGCGGATAGCCAGCGTTTTTACTCTCCGTTAGTGAAAAGTATTGCCAAGCAAGAAAATCTGGCATTTAATGAATTGGAGAATATTGCAGGTAGTGGTGCAGAAGGTAGAGTTACCAAAAAAGACATCATCGGTTACCTCGAAAACAGAAACAGTTCCGCTGCACTGAGTAGTCCCGTTTCCAAGCCTGCGGCTGCAGCCTTTGTCGCTCCGGCAGTAAGTGTGAGTGGAAACGTTGAAATTATAGAAATGGACAGAATGAGGAAACTCATTGCGGACAATATGGTCATGTCGAAGCATGTTTCACCACATGTGACTTCATTTGTAGAATGTGACGTGACGAATATGTTCAACTGGCGCTCTAAAGTAAAAGGTGAATTCGCGAAAAAATACAATGAGAATATAACGTTTACTCCGATCTTCATAGAGGCGGTAGCTAAGGCAATCCGAGATTTCCCGATGATTAATGTTTCAGTAGATGGAACAAAAATTATCCTTCGTAAAGATGTAAATATCGGAATGGCTGCAGCGTTGCCTTCCGGCAATCTGATCGTGCCAGTCATCAAGGGAGCTGATCAGTTGAATCTGGCAGGTTTGACACGTCAGGTAAATGACTTCGCTGTCCGTGCCCGTGCCAATAAATTGAAGCCCGATGAGATTCAAGGCGGAACATTCACCTTAACAAATGTGGGTACTTTCGGAAATGTGATGGGTACTCCTATCATTTACCAGCCGCAGGTTGCGATAATGGCCACCGGTGCCATTAAGAAAAAACCGGCAGTTATTGAAACAGAATATGGCGACGTCATTGCCATTCGCCAGATGATGTTTTTGTCTTTAAGTTATGACCACCGTATCGTCGATGGTTCGTTGGGAGGATCTTTTCTTCGTCGTGTCGCTGATTATCTGGAGCAATTTGACCCCAATAGAGATGTATAAACTATAATTTCACTTGAAATACCTTGCCCTTCAGAGAAACCCTATTCTCTGTGGGGCATTTTTATTTGTTGTTGTGCCCGGTAAATGCGCTAATTTCAATTGATTAAAATTGCTATCGATAGATTTTTTATTTGTTGCTTCTTCAATTATACGCTAAACACTTTATTGATTGCAAAATTCAAACAATCGGAGTGATCAACAAAGCGCCAAACAATGAGACTATTTTTGTGTTTCGCTTGAAAAAAATAAGTAAAATTACATTAAGTGCACAAAAAACCATCCTTTTTGATTTTTTTGACGTATAATAGGTGCTAATCATAAAAATATTTACAAATCAATAATGGTAAAAAGAAATGAAATTGCTTCCTTGTTAAAAGGAGAGCATATAGGAAAAGAAGTAATCGTAAGAGGATGGGTGCGGTCTTTTCGCAACAACCAGTTCATGATCCTTAATGATGGGTCAACGTTTCATAGCATTCAAATAGTGGTAGATCACGAAAATACAGATCCTGCCACCATCAAAAGGATTACCGTGGGTGCTGCTGTCGGTGTTACTGGCACTTTACTTGAATCACAAGGAAAAGGTCAGAAATACGAAGTGTCTGCCAGCAGTATCGAAATATACGGAGACTGTGATCCGGAACAATATCCGCTTCAGCTAAAAAATAGACCCAGTCTGGAATACCTCCGAGAAATCGCACACCTGCGTTTCAGAACCAACACTTTCGGCGCAGTATTTCGGGTGCGCCATGCCATGGCGTTCGCTATTCACAAATTCTTCAACGACAGAGGTTTCTATTATCTGAATACGCCAATTGTGACTGCTTCAGATGCCGAAGGTGCAGGAGAAATGTTTCGGGTAACGACCTTAGATATGGACAATCCTTCGCGAACAGCCGATGGCGCAATTAATTTTAGCGACGACTTTTTTGGAAGGTCTGCCAATCTTACCGTATCCGGACAGTTGGAAGCAGAGTTGGGAGCCATGGCACTTGGGAAAGTGTACACTTTTGGTCCGACTTTCCGCGCGGAAAATTCAAACACTACTCGGCATTTAGCTGAATTCTGGATGATTGAACCAGAGGTGGCTTTCGCAGATTTGGAAGATAATATGGATCTGGCAGAGGCATTGTTGAAGTATTGCATTCGATACGCCTTAGACAATTGTGCGGATGATCTTGAGTTTCTGGCACAGCGTCTCGCAGAAGAAGAGAAGCAAAAACCTCAGGCAGAAAGAAGTGAAATGGGTTTGCTTGAAAAGTTAAACTTTTGTTTGGAAAACGATTTTGAAAGGCTGACCTATACCGCAGCAATTGATATTCTTAAAGCTTCCAAACCCAATCAGAAAAAGCAATTCAAGTACCTGATTGAAGGATGGGGTGCCGACTTGCAATCTGAACATGAGCGTTACCTGGTTGAAAAGCACTTCAAAAAACCTGTGATCTTGACCAATTATCCTGCCGATATTAAAGCATTCTACATGAGGCAAGATGAGGCGGTGGATGCTGTACCCGGACCAACGGTATCAGCTATGGATATCTTATTTCCGGGAATCGGTGAGATCGTAGGCGGTTCTCAAAGAGAAGAAAGACTGGATAGGCTAGTTCGGCGGATGAATGAAATGCATATACCCACTGAAGAAATGTATTGGTATTTAGACACACGCAGGTATGGAGCTTGCCCGCATGCAGGATTTGGACTCGGTTTCGAACGAATGATTCTGTTTGTTACCGGCATGACAAATATACGTGATGTAATTCCTTTTCCGCGTTTTCCCGGTAATGCAGATTTCTGATAATCTTTCAGAACTCCAAATTGTTGCTTAGAAAAAAAATAAAAAAAATCACTTGTATACCAATATTTTAAGTATCTTTGCTTGAGATTTTGGCTCAAAAGAAGAGGGAACACGAACATGTTCCCTCTTTTATTTACAGGAATTCAGATAATGGCGACAGTTGAACAAAAAATAGAAAAACTCCTATTAGAAAAATTTTCAGATACGGATTTTGCAGATTGCTTTGTGATTGAAATAAAACTTGGCGTAAGCAATAAACTGGAGGTATTTGTAGATGCAGATAATGGTATTGATTTTGGAAGATGTCAAAAGCTGAGCCGCTATCTGGAAGCTACTTTGGACACAGAAAAATGGCTGGGGGAAACATATATTTTGGAGGTTTCATCGCCTGGCCTCAGTAGACCGCTAAAGTTTTTACGGCAGTATGCCAAACATATTGGACGAGATTTGGAAATAAGCAGCAATGATGGAACTATAACGGAAGGTGAGTTTGTTTCCTTGGAAAATGATGTTATCAGTCTTCAATATGAAGAGAAAAGAAAAGAAGGTAAGAAGAATATCAAAGAAATGAAAATAGTGCCAATCCCTTTTTCTGAAGTTAAGAAAGCAATGGTGAAAATTAAATTTTAAAATATTGCATAGGTAGTCGGCTATATACTTTTATAATACCGACAAACAAAAACTAATAATAAAGTAATTCGAATGATTAATTTAGTTGAAACTTTTTCAGAGTTTAATGACATCAAAAACATTGACCGCCCGGCAATGGTGCGTGTTTTGGAAGATGTATTCCGTACTTTGATTAAGAAAAAATTTGGGTCTGACGAAAATTTTGATGTAATCGTTAATACACAAAGCGGAGACCTTGAATTGTGGCGCGTACGAGAAATTGTGCCGGATGGTGAAGTTTCTGATGAAAATAAGCATATTTCGATTTCAGAAGCAATTGCTATTGACTCTGACTACGAAGTGGGTCAGGAATGCTACGAACAATTGCACCTGGATGATTTTGGCCGTCGCTCTATTTTAGCCGCACGTCAGACTTTGGTATCCAGAATTATGGAACTTGAAAAAGATGATGTTTACAAGAAATACCACGATCGAATCGGTGAACTGGTTACTGCAGAAGTAAGTCAGATCATGAAGAAGGAAATCCTGGTGCTAGACGATGCAACAGGGCACGAATTGGTGCTTCCACGAACTGAAATGATAAAAGGGGATTTCTATCGTAAAAATGAAATGGTTAGGGCCATCATCAAAAAAGTAGAAATGAAAAATAATACGCCGTCTGTTGTACTCTCCAGAATCGACCCATTATTTTTGGAAAGATTGCTAGAGCAGGAAGTTCCTGAAATTGAAGATGGTGTTATAACAATCAAGAATATTGTCCGCCAACCAGGTGAAAGAGCCAAAGTGGCAGTAGAGTCTTCAGATGATCGCATCGATCCGGTTGGAGCTTGTGTGGGTATGAAGGGTTCCAGAATTCATGGAATCGTTCGTGAACTTAGAAATGAAAACATCGACGTTATCAATTATACGAGTAATGAAGCGTTGTTCATTCAACGCTCTTTGACACCGGCTAAAGTCAGCAATGTTAATATTGATTTTGATAAAAATCGTGCTTCTGTATTTTTAAAATCTGATCAAGTATCTCTTGCTATTGGAAAAGGTGGTTTGAATATTAAACTGGCCAGCAAATTAACAGGATTTGAAATTGATGTTTTCCGCGAAGATCAAGAGATTGAAATTGACGATGTTGATATCGACGAATTCTCAGATGAATTGGATTCTTGGGTGATTGATGCACTCAAAGGGGTAGGACTTGACTCTGCAAGAAGTGTATTGGCCTTATCCAAGGAAGAATTAATGCGTCGATGTGATTTTGAAGAGGAAACTGCAGACGATATTTTGTCTATCCTGGCTGAGGAGTTTGATGAAACGGAAGAATCATAGGAAGTGAAAACCTTACTGTTGCATTCAATGTGACTGTTTGGTTGGACCTATAACAACTTTTACAATTGCTAAAAGGTGACCTTAAAGTTGCCTGAATATATTGCTGGGGTATGCCCTTGAGGCTGCCTTTTTACCACATTTTAAATTTTTGAATGTCAAAATTATTATTTAAAGTAGCAAAAGAACTCAATGTAGGGACGGGTACTATCGTCGAACACCTAAACAAGAAGGGATTCGAAATCGATAATAAACCGAACGCAAAGGTTACGGATGAAATGTTTAACGAACTGACAAAGCAGTTTCAGGCTTCTATCATGGAGAAGGAAAAAGCTGATCAGATTGTTATTGGTTCCCGGCCAATGCATCAACCTCAGTTGCAGAAGAAAGAAATTCCTACACCGGTCTTCAACAGAGATAAACCGGTTCTGGGAATTTTAAATCAGCATGCTGCTACTAACACACCTCCAGTTTCTGTAGTTGTCGAGGAACCTGCTACTCCGACAGCTGAACCTCAGCCTGAGCCGGTTGTTTTACCTGTAGTTGAAATTGAAATGCCGGTTCAGCCATCTGTAGCTCCTGAAGTAGAAGCGCCAATTATCACTGCAAATGAAGATACTCATGAGCGAGTAAAAATGACACTGAGAGGCACCAAGGTGCTCGGTAAAATCGATCTGGATAGAAAGAAACCTCAGCAAAAAGTGGCACCTGTCAAAGTGGAAGAAAAAGAGGAAGCTATTGTTGAGGTCAAGTCAACTCCTGTTGTCGAACAAACGCCTGTTGTTGAGCGGAAAGTAGTAGAGACGCCATCGGCTGATGAACCGGAAGTTGTTGTTGTTGACCCCAACGCCCCTGATATGTACCGTGCAGATACACCTACATTAAAAGGGCTAAAAATCCTGGGTAAAATTGACACCGATAAATTTGACAAATCTGCCGCTATCCGTAAAAAGGAAAGAGACAGAAAGAAAGATATTAAGGACGGAATTATCAAAGCAGTTCCAGGTGTGGATACACCGGGAACTGAAAGTGAAGAGGCTGCTAAACGTAAGCGCAAGCGCAAAAAAGTTACTGCTAAACCTTTAACACAAGACTCAATAAAAGATATTGGTCAAGGTAATGCTCAAAACAGAGGCCCAGCCGGTTCAGGATCCGCTCCCAATAGAACAGGTCCTCAACGACCTGGTTCAGGACAAGGTGTTAATCGCCCCGCTGCAGGAGGTCCTGCCCGCACCTCTGCAAATGGTCCTGCAAGACTTACACCCAACAGCCGAGGAGCCGGAGGTAAAGAAGCTCCAAAAGAAGTTTCTCAAAAAGAAATTGAAGATAAAATCAAGGCTACTATGGCACGTCTTTCCGGTGGTGGAAAGAACAAACGCCAAAAGATTCGCCGTGATAAGCGACTAGATAGAAATGAACGCCGCGAACAGGCTGAAATGGCTGCAGGTGAAATGAAAACACTGCAGTTGACTGAATTCGTAACGGTTTCGGAATTGGCCAGTTTGCTGGATGTCTCAGTGACAGATGTCATTATGACTTGTATGAATCTGGGCGTAATGGTATCCATAAACCAGCGGCTTGATGCAGAAATAATCGAATTTGTTTCCAATGAATTCCATCATGAGGTGGAATTTATCAATGCAGAGGATCAGATCGAAATGGAGGATGTGATTCCGGATGCTGAAGAAGATCTACTCCCGAGAGCACCAATAGTAACCGTGATGGGTCACGTTGACCATGGTAAAACTTCCTTGCTGGATCATATCCGCAAAGCAAACGTAGCATCAGGTGAAGCAGGTGGAATCACGCAGCATATTGGAGCCTATGAAGTCAAGCTGGACAGTGGAAAACGAATTACTTTCCTGGATACTCCCGGTCATGAGGCGTTTACTGCCATGCGTGCCAGAGGAGCAAAAGTAACAGACGTAGCGGTAATTATAGTTGCTGCAGATGATAATATCATGCCGCAAACTCGCGAAGCAATTGCGCACGCAACTGCCGCACAAGTTCCTATTATTTTTGCAATCAATAAAATAGACAAAGCCGGAGCAGATCCTGAACGAATCAAAAATGAATTGGCTCAAATGAACTTTCTTGTCGAGGATTGGGGTGGAAAATACCAATCTCAAGATATTTCAGCAAAAAAAGGGACTAATATTGACCTACTACTAGAGAAAATATTACTGGAAGCAGAAATTCTGGACCTCAAAGCAAATCCTAATAAAAAAGCCAATGGTACAGTAATCGAAGCTTCCCTGGATAAAGGAAGAGGCTACGTTACAAAATTATTGGTACAGGAAGGTACTTTGGAAGAAGGAGAACCACTGGTTGCAGGCGAGTTTTCAGGTAGAGTGAGAGCAATGTTCAACGAAAGAGGTCAGCGGGTAAAAACTGCCGGTCCTTCAACGCCGGTCTTAATACTTGGTTTGGGTGGTGCACCGCAAGCAGGCGAGAAATTTAAAATTGCCGCAAATGAGTCAGAAGCTCGACAAATTGCATCAAAAAGAGCGCAGATTTCCAGAGAACAAGCGAACAGGGCTTCTAAACGAATCTCTTTAGATGAAATTGGACGTCGTTTGGCTTTGGGAAGTTTCAAAGAATTAAAGTTAATCATCAAAGGTGATGTGGATGGATCGGTCGAGGCATTAGCAGATTCATTGATCAAACAATCAGTGGCCAGTATTCAGGTCAATGTCATTCACAAAGCTGTAGGACAGATTATTGAGTCCGATGTATTGTTGGCATCTGCCTCTGACGCCATTATCATCGGTTTCCAGGTGCGTCCGTCTATTGGTGCCAGAAAGATCGCCGAGCGCGAAGGGGTTGAAATCAAATTGTACTCAGTCATTTATGAGGCAATTGATGAGATTCGTGCGGCTATGGAAGGTATGCTTGAACCTACCAAAGAAGAAAAGGAAACAGCTCAAGTGGAAGTTCGTGAAGTTTATAAAATTTCAAAAGTGGGTACCATTGCCGGATGTTATGTACAGGAAGGAAAACTATTCAGAAACAACTTCATTCGCGTTATTCGAGATGGTATTGTAGTGTTCCCTAACCGTGAAGGCCAAAACGGTAAGATAACATCATTGAAGCGTTTCAAGGAAGATGTCAGAGAAGTACGTCATCAGATGGAATGTGGAATTATGATTGATGGATTTAATGATATTCAGATTGGAGATATTATTGAAGCTTACGAGATTATTGAAGTAAAGCAAAAACTGAAATAATGATTGGGTAAGAAATTTTTCCGACGCAATCATCTATTGCCAAAAAAAATGCTCAGCAGTAATTCAACTGTCTGAGCATTTTCTTTTAAGGACACTGATTGTGATGTGCTGGTTTTATTTTTTTTTGCAAACTGATAATCAATTATCGTTCATTGAATTTAGAATTTCCTTCACCAGGTTTGGACCCTCATAAATCAATCCGGTATACACTTGAAGTAAATCTGCTCCGGCTTTCAATTTTTCTGCTGCATCTTTGCCGTTACGTATACCTCCGGCGCCAATAATTACCACATTCGCGGATAATTGAGCACGCAAAAAGCGGATAACTGCCGTACTTCTATCTCTTAAAGGATTGCCACTTAATCCTCCTGCTCCAATTTTATCCAGTGTTTGAGCGCTGGTTTTCAAGCCGCTGCGATTCACTGTGGTATTGGTTGCGATAATTCCGGCAATTGCAGTTGACTTTACGATTTCTACAATGTCAGTTAACTGCTCGTTGTTCAAGTCTGGTGCAATTTTTAATAAAATAGGCTTTGGATTTGATTTCTCCAGATTGATTTTCTGCAGATAAGTTAAAAGTGTCGTGAGCGGTTCCTTGTCTTGCAGTGCACGCAGGTCCGGTGTATTGGGTGAACTGACATTAACTACAAAATAGTCCGCATATGGGAAAAGTTTTTCAAAGCAGTAAATATAATCTTCCAGTGCCTGGTCATTAGGGGTTGTTTTGTTTTTCCCAATATTAATGCCCAGGATAAGATCCTTTGGTTTGCCTTGTTTTTGCAATCTTTCAGCTAACTGGTCAGCTCCTTTGTTGTTAAAGCCCATCCGATTGATCAGTGCTTCATCGGCTGGTAATCGAAACAATCGAGGAGTTGGGTTGCCGTCTTGAGCTTTTGGGGTAACGGTTCCGATTTCGATAAATCCAAAACCTAAGGCAGTCATCGTGTGGTAATAAATTCCGTCTTTGTCAAATCCTGCAGCAAGTCCAATAGGGTTGCTGAAGGTTAAGCCCATTAATTTTATTTTCAAATTTTCTTGCTTTGATACATACATTTTTCGAAAAACGAGCGGTACCAGAGGTATTGCCATTGCCATTTGGAATAAATGCATGGTAATTTTATGAGCCAATTCGGGATCGAAAAGAAATAAAATTGGCTTTATTATAGTTTTATACATATTTAACTTGATAATTAAACTCCATTATTGCGCATCTTTCTCTGCAAGTTCCATCCAGCGCATTTCTTTACTTTCGATCATATCATTGATTGTTCCCAGTTCCATCGAATATTTCATCATTTCTTCGTTGCTCAATTGGGGATCGTTGAACTTATCTGTAATCTCGATCTTTTTCTTTTCTAGTTTCGCAATTTCTTTCTCAATCTGTCCAAATTCTTTTCTCTCTGAGCCACTCAATTTTGAAACCAACTGGCTATTGACCTGGTTTGAACTTGCCTTTTTTTCCAGTTCATTTTTCAGTCTTCTTTCTTCAGCATCTTCTTCATTTTTATCTGCACGGTAATCTGAGTATTGACCATTATAATCTTTTATTTTTCCTTCTCCTTCAAAAATAAAAAGATGGTCTACCATTTTATCCATAAAAAACCTATCGTGAGTGACAACGATTAAGCAGCCGGGATAATCCATCAAAAAGTCCTCTAAGACATTGATGGTCAGGATATCCAAATCATTAGTGGGCTCATCAAGAATCAAGAAATTGGGATTGGTCATTAATATGGTAAGCAGGTAAAGTCTTCTTTTTTCTCCACCACTTAATTGTGAAACATAAACTTGTTGTTGTGCTCGACTGAAAAGAAATTTTTCGAGTAAGGATGTAGCAGTTAGCTTTTGTCCTTTTTCAAGTGGTATATATTCCGCAATATCTGTAATTACTTCAATGACCCTTTTGTCGTCCCGGAGTGACATTCCATCTTGATTATAATGTCCAAATACAATGGTCTCTCCAACTACAACTTTTCCGGTATCCGGTTTTATTTCTTGTGTCAGAAGTTTGATGAAGGTCGATTTTCCGGCACCATTTGGACCGACGATTCCCAGTCTTTCTTTTCGCTTAAATTTGTATTCGAAGCGATCGATAATTTTTTTGTCTCCAAAAGCTTTACTGACATTGTGTAATTCTACAATTTTTGAGCCGATACGTTGCGTATTAATATTGATCTCCAGAGAGGTATTGTCTCCGACCTTAGCCGTTTCTTCTTTTAAAGAATAAAAAGCATCGACTCTTGATTTGGCTTTTGTACCTCGGGCTTGGGGTTGCCTTCTGACCCATTCCAGTTCTTTGCTCAATAGTTTTCTGTTCTTGTCCATGGAAGCGCCTTCTACTTCTGTCCTGATTGCTTTTTTTTCCAGGTATGCGCTGTAATTGCCTTTGTATTTAAAAAGTTCTCCTCCCTCAAGTTCGTAAAAAGTATCGGTAACATTCTCGAGAAAGTATCGGTCGTGGGTTACCATAAATACAGTAAGATTTGGCTGCTGCAAGTACTTTTCCAGCCACTCGATCATATCTAAATCGAGGTGATTGGTTGGCTCATCCAAGATCATGAAGTCAGGCTCTTCAATAATCAGTTTTGCCAGTGCCAGTCTTTTCTTTTGACCACCAGAAAGCGTTTTGACTTTTTGGTCGAGGTTGAGTATTTTGAATTTTGATAGAATTTCATTGATTCTTGATTCAACTTCCCAGGCCTTCAGTTCTTCCATTCTAGCCATTGCAGCTTGCATATGTTCATGCTTGTCGCTAAAAATAAGTGCCTCCTCGTAAGCTTTTATCGCTTGTATTAATGGGTTAGTAGAATCGAATATTGCGTCTAAGATCCCGTGTTCCGGATCAAAATCAGGTTCCTGATGCAGAAAACCTATTTTAATATTTTTTCGGAAAAGGACTTTTGAGTGTTCGCCTTCAGCACCATCCTGACCGGCAATGACTCTCATTAAGGTTGATTTGCCCGAGCCATTTTTTGCAATCAGTGCAATTTTCTGCCCTTTGTCGATATGGAGCGAAATATTGTTGAAAAGCGTTTTCTCGCCGTAAATTTTTGTTATTTTCTCCAGTGTGAGGTAATTCATAATGCAAAATTAATTCTAATTTTTAAAGAAAAATTGAATTCCGCTAAAAAATGAAATAATAAACTTTTTTTCTATGCATGATATATATATTTTTAATTCCAATAAAAATATACCCATTAACGTGCTGTAACTGTATCAATTGTAGATTCAAGTTTTTTAATTATATTTTGAAGCGCACTCTTTTTATACTAGTTGCTCCATCAACAGCTACTAAAAATACCCATTTTAGGGTATAAGAGATAAGTTAATAACCTGTAATTTTGTTGCGGATTGAAGTGATATCAGACAACTCCCAAGTGTCTGAACTTCGCTGCATTTTCCGAAAAATGAATATTACGTTCCTTTATTTGACAGTATTTATTTCCTAAATACTTGAAAAATAAGAACTTACACAACAAATTTATAGTCTGAACCCTGTGCAATGCTCGATACTTTAATTAAGTATGACGAGAGAGATTTGCGGCAAGTCCTGGTATTTTAGATACAGGCCTATGTTTCTGCAAATTATTTATTGTACTATTTGTGGTTTCCCACCTATTCAGTTGTTGCTTTATTTGTAAGTTTTCCGGGTTAGTAATGTTGTTGTGAAAAAAAATTTATTCCTGAACATTTTCAAACAAATAAATGCCTTCGACTATGAAGCAGAATTTAAAAATCTCACTTAAACAAATAGGTATTGTCTCGGCGGTCTTATTTGTACTGATGTGCCTTTCGACAAATGCGATTGCACAGAAAACAACGCCTGTAAAAGATTTAACAGACATTATGCTTAGCAAAAGAGCCTCTTTAGAGCTGATAGAGCGAGCATTAGGTGAATGGGGTGCAGACATGTTAAATTCTGCAGATTCTTCCGCCACAAAATTAGAATCTTCATCGGCGAGATTTGCTCTTTTATTTGCAACCAACAACATTATTCTTGAAAAGAGAAGCGATAATGTGAAAGTGAGTTCGTGTATTGAAGAAGCCGCGAAATTGGTTTGGAGCCAAAACTTGGTTACTTCTCCGGCCGCCTATCAATATGCTGTTGATGAGCTGGGGAGGCTCCTAAACAGAAAGCGGAATACTTTCTATAAAGATAACTATTGATGCTAAGCTTGTAGTGCTTTACAACAATTCGGTGCATCCGGATTATTGTAAAGTTTTTCTGTTTCGCTAAATAGTTTTTGAAAAAAAAATCCAACAACAACAACTTATACATCCTTTTTTTACGATGAAAAAAACGAATTTTACACACTTCCTATTTAAGATAAACAAAACATTCCTGTTTTTGGGATTGATTTTGTCTTCTTTGACAGCCCTTCAGGCTCAAACACCAGTGCCTGGTGTTTGTCGGGTATTTCGTCAAAACTACCAGGGTCCGGGAAACAGGATTCTAAACAATGGTACCGCGCTAATAAGTGGTACTGCTCCATTGCCAGCAGGCTCTAATGGAGTTGTTGAAATTTCGGCTGGTCTCAATACAGATCAACCTGCTGGACCGGGCGGAGCGATTCCTCCCAACCATACTATCTACAAAGTGTCGGTTGCGGTTTCTTTGAATCATCCAAGAATGGGTGAAGTCGACATCATGTTGGGTTATAATGCTCCTGTATTCACAGGCCCTAATACTTGGGCTGCAGGCGCACAAACGACCGGCCCGCAGACGAGATGGGTGACTTTGTCTACAGACAACGGTGGTGACTTATCCTGGAGTTTGCCTACATTTGATGACGATGCCGACGGTGGCGTCGGAACTCCAATCGATTTCCCAACTCCGGCTGTAAATAACAATTTTACAGTCTCAAGAGATTACGCTAATGCTACCGGAATCCAGACACGGATTATTCCTGAAGAGCCACTTTCTCAGTTAGCAGGTATGCCTGCAACTGGCGCCGGTGGACAAGGAGGTGTATTCTTCATAGCTGTTCGTGACGACACACCTGCTCCGCCAGGTTCTATCAATGCTACTTTTGATGGTTCATTGGGAGGATTTACAGTTACATTAATTACTATACCTACTATTGAATATGGCGGCACATACCCGGTTGGTCAAAAATATACCAACTTGACTACACAAAGTGGTATGACTTTGGCAACGACAAATCCCAATTCAGGTATTCGTACTTCGGAAGTTTTTACCAGTGGGCCTAATCCTGATTCAATAAGAAACAATACAACGCTATCAAAAGGATTGATTGCAACTGGTTTAACTGGTCGTACAATCATGGACTTAGATGTTAGGGTTGCTTTGAGACATACTTTTTTAGGTGACCTCGCGATGTCCTTGACATCTCCTTCCGGCACAACTGTCACATTGATGAACCGACGAGGTGGTAACATCGATTGGGGGCCGAGTCTAACTTACTTAAATCAACCTGCACCTGCACAGCCTGCTACTTTTCCAGTGCCGGCTGATCAGCGTAGCCCATCGGGGCATGTTATTTTCCCGAGTATAATATTCAGTGATGAGTCAGATAGTATTACAGTAAGTGCAACGAGCATGTTCGGAAACACAATTGCATCACAGGCTGCTTTGACAAATTTTGGACTTTTGGTCAATGGCTCTGCAGGTTTAGAGGCTAATGACAATACGATTACTGATCAGGATTATCAATATTCACCTAACTATCCTTATGCTACCGCAAGTGGAACCAATCAACGTGGATTTTTCCAATTTACGCCGGAAGAAGGCCTAGGAGCATTCAGAGGTGAAGATGTTCGTGGTGTTTGGACCTTGAAAATTACGGACAACAACGGCCGTGATGCGGGTGTTTTGGACAGATTTGAAATAAGGGTTGGAACGATTCCGAAACCTTGTATCCTTGACGTTGGAGCATCGGGAACTGCGGGATGTTCGCCGGCAGATTCCGTTGGAAACGTTTCTATAAATGTATGTAGTAACCATTATCCTTTAGATGGGGAATTCATCAAAGTGGATACGGTGTTTGGTCACAACACGCCTCCAGGTATTGGTGCATTCTTAGTGGGAACCAACATTCAGGTGCCTTTGGGAACAACTGTATTTACCGCAGGAAGCCGGAATACAGCTTTAGCCAACAACCCGCGTGTTATTTACAATAAAGAGTCATTTGTGATTGATGCAGTAGGAACCCCACTGCCAGATCCGGCTGTAGTTGCGCAGCAATTGACCATTCAAAATGTGAAAAAATTAATTCCGTTCTTTTCGCCACCTCCTATTGTGTATCCTAATACACTTCCAAGACATGGCTTCAGAATGATACCGCGCATACCTGCACAGCAAAGCTATTGCAGATGGCCAGCCAGAACACCAGTTACTGCCGGTGCACCAGCAGATTTGGATCAAAATCCAACTGACTCAGTAGGTCTAAGTACAGGTAACCGTCCGCCGGATGCAGTATGTAAAGATAAAATTACTATTACATTGGATACCGCTGCAAATGCGGGTATCGCAATTGTAAAACCGTTTGATCTTGAAGTTACAGGTGCATCCAGCGATGATTGTACCATGAGAGGCGGACTTCAGTTTTTAACTTTAGGCTCTCGCATTGGTGCTAATCTGGCTACTAATACCACATGTGGTACAGGTGTTTACTTGATTAATTTTGATAATGCAAATACTAATCCGGCATATACTGGAGCAAACACTTGTCCAGTGGTTTCACCGGCTACAAATGATGTGAAGATAGCAGAGTCATTAGCAGCAATTTCAGGAAAAACTCCTGACAATGCATTTTTAGTGAGGATTACCAGAGCGGTAACAGCCCCTACAACGGGCATTTCTGCAATAGGAATCAATGATATCAAAGCTACTTTAAAGTGGAGACTACCGAACGGTACAATTATTACAAGAACTTATGCCAACACAGCAGCGGTTGCTGCTCCTCCGACAGGTTCTGTTACAGTACCTTTGGCACTTAGCCCGGGTAATCAAATTATTTCTCCACTTGCTACTGTTTTAGATGCAAGGGTGGAAACGAAGGTGACGGTGACTACAGGTTTTGTCAGTGCGTTAGGTTTTGAATTGGGAACTTTAGTGAGAGATTCATTGAGATTTACCACAATGCCACGTACTGTAACTTGTGCAGATATAGGAAAACCTACGAAAGTAATGTTGGTCGTAAAAGACCGTTCAAATAATGTTGACAGCTGTTATGTAAATGTAATGGTAATGGACGGTATTGCTCCTACTATTACCTGTGGAACAGATCAGTCAGTAACATTACCTACAGTTACAGATTGTTCACACAATCTTACACTTGCTCAGGTTCAATTTCTAGCACCACAGGCGATCGATCATTGTTTGCCTTTGACTTCGGTTGAATCACCGTTGCAAAGAAGCAATTCAATCGCGCCAGGTATTGGATTTATGATTGAGAATACTACATCTGCGCCGATAATTGTCGAAAGCCTTAACTTCCCTGTTTTGGCTCCAAGAGATATGTTTATCAGGGCTTATATAGTTCCTCAGAATCTAACTGTTGCCCCTGCTCAGATAGATCAGCTGACCTTTCCGTCTTCTATGGCATATCCAATTTTAAGTAGTGCAGTTTTGAATAACCCGGCAAACTGGATTTTCTGGGGTCAGAACATTGTACCTGCTCAAACACCGGGTACAATTAGTGAAATTGAATTTAGACCTAAAAACTACAGCAACCTTACCTTAAATTTAGGTACAGCGACAGGTCCTCCATATACTTCACCGGGTAGTTTTCCTGATATTGGAGCTTCTCTAGTCATTCCGGCAGGAGCACGTTATGGTGTTTATTTAGCTATTTTTGGTGTGGATGCCAATGGTTATCCGTTTCCAGCTGCTAACAACACGACCTTTGGTATCGTTCATAGTAACGTCACTAACGGAGGTATCGTTGTAAGTGCACCATATCCTTTGCCATCCGTTGCTGCTCAGTTGCCTCCGGTAATTATCAGAGGTGGTTGGAATACCAATACGGCAAATATTGGACCTAATGAATTTGAGTCGCCTGGATACCCACAAGTTGCTAATCCTACAGTTCCGCCGTCTACTCCGGCGATATTTGAAGGGGTAGTTAACTTCCCATTAGCGCATCAATTGTTAGGAGCACCTGTTCCGATTGCAAGTGCGGGAGGTTCTGTGCGGATGTTTGCAGGAAAAGTTAACTATATACCGGCAATGGTACCGGCACCTACAGCGCCTACTGGCAACAATATTTTTGTTTTGCCTAGTCAAAAGGCTTCCGGTACGATAGGGTATTTTCAGAAAACGCCGGTATTTACTCCTGGTGTATTTTCTCCTAACACTCCTAGAGCAATTTACATATATGATGGAATCAAGCAAATTTCAGGTATTGATTTCCAAAAACCATATCCAATTGGAAAGACTGTAAACGTATTCCAAGTTACGGATAGGGCTGGTAACACAGCAACTTGTTCACAAACGGTTGAAGTGAAACCTGCACCGGGTGCTGTACCACCAGTTTTGGTTTGTCAGGATTTGGTTAATCTATCTTTAGATGCTTTTTGTTCGGATACATTAAAAGCCAGTGAATTTTTAGCTAATGCTACCAATGCGAAATGTTTGGGAGCATATAGAATAGAAATTCTAAGCGGTACGAATGTGGTCGGTGTACAAACCGGTTCATACGTAGGAACACCATTCAGAGATTTAATTGGAAAGACATATGCTTATAAAGTGATTGACGCTGCCAATTCAAATAACTTCTGTTGGGGTAATGTCAAATTTGAGGATAAGTTTCCACCTAAAGTGGTGTGTCCAGAAAATATCACAGTGGATGATTGTTCAGCTGACTTGGTAACATCACCGACTTTGGTTTACACGCAGACTTATACAAATCCATCTAACTTCACATCAAATTTTGCTGCGGTTGGAGCAAATGGTATTTCTTCTTCAGCAATTCCGGTAAATGCTCCTAAAGGTGCAAAAGTGATATCTGTTAAGGTAGAGACAACTGTAACGTTAACCAATGCTGTTACGTTGAGCAGGTTGTTTTACAATCTTGTAACTCCTTCCGGAGGTTTGATTCAGTTGGGTAGCCAACCTGGATTAATTGACAATGGTTTTGCGGGTATACCTTGTGGTCCTTTTGCAAACAACACGATAGTAAGATACAATTTCAATGATAATGGTCCTTTAGCACCGTTGGTAGTCGCAAGTGGTTATCCTTGTCCACCGCCAAATGGAACTTATTTCCCGTTAGATGCAATTAATGATAATCTTGCAGGTATCGATGCTGAAGGTGATTGGTTTATTCAGTTCCAGGAGGCCGCTACACCGACCAATACTGGTCAAGGAGCACTTTTGGCAGGAGCAAATGATCTTAAATTGATCATTACGATGTCCGTTCCTATCGAGTCAGCATCAGTTCAGGAATTCTGTACTTTAAATCTGGTGCCGCAATTGGCTGAATCGATCAAGACTAATACTTGTACGCAAGACACATCAATTGTAAAAGTTATCAAGAGAACCTATAGCGCAAAAGATGCTGCCGGAAATCTTGGTTCTTGTTCACATACTGTGTCTTTCAAACGTGCGAAATTTAGAGATCAAGTATATCCTTCCGATATCGTATTGGACTGTACTTACAATAACTTGAAATCTAATCCATCTGATCAAGATGCGATTAATAAAGCAATTGATGCAGGAGCTCAAATCGCTTCTACATACAGAGGTCCTTGGTTTGATGCAGCTGGTAATCCGCATCCTAACGTTGTAGGAAGACCAAGACCATTTACTTGTACAAGTTATTCAGTTGGTTATACTGATATGAGAATTGATAATATTTGTGGTACCGGCAATGGTTCTTTTGCTGTGCGTCGTACTTGGAAAGTTTATGATGCATGTACAAACAAAGCGGTTGAATACCAGCAATATATTTCTGTTCAAGATATCGTTTCGCCGTCAATTACGCCTACTCAGGATCAGACTATTTCTCCTCCGGTCGGTCAGTGTATTGCTACGTTAACGATTCCTGCACCGGAAGTAACTGATAACTGTAATGACGCTTCGGAATTGAATATTGTTTACGAATTGTATTCTAATTCTAATCTTACAATACCTGCAGGTTCACAATCACCTGTAGCTGCTAATAAATTTGACAACATAGCACCTTCTCCGGTGAATAGTATAAATGGTACTATTACAGAAGATTGGTATTACGTTAAATACACGGTAACAGATAAATGTGGAAACACGGCAACTGCTACCTCCAGAATAAAGGTAACTGACCGTATTGCACCGATCGCGGTTTGTGCACCATTGGTTAAAGTATCTTTAACACATGATGGTACGGCATACATGACGGCACAAGAATTTGATCGTGGAAGCTATGACAATTGCGGTAATATTTCTAAATACCAGGTATGGCGTTTAGATGACGGTGACTGTGTAGCTGAAGATTTGAATAAAAATGGTTTCTTGAACGATGAAATCGATCTTGATAATGATGGTTTTGGAGACTATCCTGAATTCGATTATTACAAGCATCCACAAGATAAAGTGAAGTTCTGTTGTTCAGATATAGGAGATACAGTGATGGTGATCTACCGTGTTTGGGATAATAGCCCGATACTGGGTAGAAATCAGTTCCGTCCTACTGACCCTAATTACGATTACGGTGTTGGAAACAGAGGTAATGTTAATATCTGTATGGCTTCAGTAATTGTTGAGGACAAACTTCCTCCTGTTGTTGTTACACAAGATACTACTGTTATTTGTGGAAACGTTGTTTTAGGAAAGGCTTGGTTGGATGCACATACACCTCAACCACAAATACCTACGACAGGCTTTGGTGAATACAACAAGTTTACTTATTTCTCTGAGAATCAGCAATATGATATCAAAGATGGCGTAACTTCTATCAAGTTTCCTGTTACAGGTTTGAATAGCATCAGAAATCTTGATTTGAATGTGAAGTTGAACTTCTTCCACAACAATATCGGTAACTTGTTTGCTGAGTTAGTATCTCCTGCTGGAACAAAGGTTTCTTTATTCAGACAACCTAAAACCAGAATTGGAAAAGTTCCTTATCTTTCTACAGGTGCTGATGTTAACAATCCGTTTAACCTTACATTTGATGATGAGCCTTCACTAACACCTGCTGATTATGTTCAGTTTACCGGATTTGATGATTTGGGTGTAAGTGGAACAGACGTTAAAGCAAATGATGTATCTACTTTAAACAGAAAGTTCAATACAATTGATCAATTGGCTAAAATTGAGAAAGAGAAATTGGATGGTATATGGACATTAAATATTGGCAAGATCTCTCCTTATTTGGGAGGTGAAGGTGCAGTACTTGAAAGAGGTGTTTCATTAGAATTACAGGGTTATCCACAAACTGGAAATGTATTCTCTTCAAAAGAAGAGGGTAGAATCTACAGTAGCCCGGATTCTTTGACGACTTTCGTTGTAATTCCGGTTACAGGTATTGATACAATTCAAGACTTAAATGTTGCGGTTAAATTACACCACACCAATATTGGAAATTTATCAGCTACATTGACATCACCTGAAGGAACTACTGTTGAATTATTTGTTCAACCTACCAGTCAAAATGGTCCGCCTTATTCGTCACCGTTGATTAATGGAGTGCCAAGTACAAATATTTTCAGATTGTCATTCAATGATGAGCCTTCTGTAAATCCGAACTTCTTGCCTCAGTTCTCATCTATCCCAGGTGTTGGTGATACAATTACACCGGCAACTTTAGGAACCGTAAATGGTACCTACCTTGGTTTAGGTCAGTTCAGCGCATTTGATGGTCAAAGTGCCAGCGGTAATTGGTTATTGACAATTACAAGACTTGACCCAACATTGCCTGATAGTGGAGCAGTGATTGCAGGTGGAGCTCAATTGCAAATTGCCAGCAACCGTACAGGTTACAATACAAGCTACTTGTTTGATAATTGCAGTGACTATACACTTAGCTGCAAAGACTCTATTGGAATAAACAACTGTGGAGTAGGATATATCAAGCGCGCATGGACTTTGTCTGATGCAGGTGGACGAACAGCTACTGATAATCAATACTATAACTCAACAGGAAGATCACATTACACTGTAGTATTCCCAAGAGATACAGTTCTGACATGTCTTACAGGTAGTACAGATACTGCTTATACAGGAAGACCGAGGGTAACTTATGTTGCGGGATGCCCGGTTGTAGCAGTAGGTCATACTGATGACATTATAAATGCAGTAACTAATGCATGTTATAGAATTAAGCGTACTTGGAAAATAGCTAACTTATGTCAAAGTGGCATGATGAAGGGAATTCAAAATTCAGCAACACCTGACAATGCCCTGATGGCTTCTACTACACCTAATGGTATTTATGTAAATAATACTGATGGAGGAACAATTGCCGGTGTTGATACTGATGGTTATGTTGAATATGTTCAATTCATTAGCGTAAACGACAAGGTACCACCAGTGATCACTAATGCGCCGACATCTATTAGACTTGACGCTGCAGCGAAAGAATGTAAGGTTAGCATAACATTACCTAGATTAACTGTAACTGATGTTTGTTCTGATAAGATTGACACAAGTTGGACAATCTCTAATAAGACAACATTAGCAATTGTAAAATCAGGAAACAGTTTGCCCTATACACATACTTTCTTGTCTTCTGACTTTGGTACTACTTTCACAGTTACTTACAAGATGACTGATCGTTGTGGAAACTATTCATATCATTATATCGATGTAACTCCTAGGGATATTATCAAGCCTACACCGGTTTGTTACCAAGGATTATCAGCTGATTTGTTGCCAACTACTGGAAATGTTATGTTAATGGCTCCACAATTTGATGCGGGTTCTTATGATGGCAATAATTGTACAGCTACAGCAAATCTGAAGGTACGTATTGAAAGAGGTACTCCTGGATTCTCTACATTCTCGTTGAATGCTGATAATCAGGTGATCTTACCTACTGCTGCTGCTGATATGGTAATAATTGATTGTAAGGGAATCGTTCCAATCAGACTTTGGGTAACTGACGCTGCCGGTAATTCTGATTACTGTGATACTTATGTTCAGGTTCAGAACAATATGGGTGCTACCGCTGCTGATTGCCCTGCTGTAAATGCTAATGGCAACAGAGTATTGGTTACTTTGACAACTTTGAAGAGCCAATTGGTTAAAAACGCTGATGTTAGTATTGAATTAGGTTCAGGCATCGTAGCTGCTAAGCCATTTGGTAACGATTATGCTGCAGATATTCCTGCAGGACAAGGTTCTCTTAAGGTAAGTGCTGAGAAGAATGACAATCCATTGAATGGAGTTTCTACTTTTGACTTGGTAATGATGACAAAGCACATTTTGTCTCTTCAACCCATTACAAGTCCTTACTTGAAAATTGCTGCAGATATCAATAACAATGGAACAGTTAGTACTTCTGACGTTGTAGAATTGCGCAAAATGATTCTTGCTATCCAAACAGGATTCAAGAACAACAAGTCTTGGAGATTCTTTACGAGTGACATGAAGGAAAAGCCTGAATTTGACAATCCTTTGAAAGCACAGGTTGTTAATTTCACAGGTATCAAGATTGGTGATATCAACTTAAGCGCTAATTCTGCATCGCCAAAAACTACAGGTACTTTACAGTTTGATGTAAATGAGAAAGTGTTTGTGGCTGGAGAAGAAGTCAAAGCTACTTTCAACGCAGCGGATATAGCTAATATGGAAGGTTATCAATTCACTTTGGGTTATGACAAAGATGTTTTAGAATTGTCTAATATTGAAGGCAATCCTGAAAACTTTGGAATGGTTGAAAATGGATCATTAACTACAAGCTGGAACGGAAACGCACAGAATACTGACAACCTATTTACTTTGGTATTTAAAGCTAAGAAAGCAGGTAATTTGAGTGAAATGTTGAACATCAACTCTAAATTTACCAATGCAGAAGCTTACAGTAAATCAGGTGACTACAACAATGTTACATTGAAATTCAATGGCGCACGTGATAGATTTGCATTGTATCAGAATCAACCGAATCCTTTCATGGGTCGCACGATTGTAGGATTTAATCTTCCTAAAGCTGAACATGCAAAAATGACAATATTTGATATTGCAGGTCGCGTGATCAAGACTGTAGAAGGTGATTTCAGCAAAGGTTACAACGAAGTAGCTATAGATGAAATCCTTGGTTCAGGTGTACTGAACTACAAGCTTGAAACTGCTACTGAAACCGCTACCAAGAGTATGATCATCCTGGAGTAATTTAGGATAGATATAAAGAGCAACAACTCGTAAACTAGAACAATTTAAAACCGCCCAAACCGCTTAAGTCTCATAGATGAAAGCGGTTTTTGGGATGGCCTCTCACTGCGACGGTAGTGGGGGCTTTTTTTTATTTAGAAAATTACCTCAGTTGCACCAAATCCGTACTTGGGGTGGTATTCATTAATGAATCGTTCAATTCTTTGATCCTGGAATAGTCTGGTCGCAATAGCATCTCTTAATGTGCCTTTACCAAGACCATGAATCACAAATACTCTGGGCACTCCCAGGCGATACGCCTGGTCCATAAATTTTTCATAATGCTTTAGCTGCAAATTTAGGATTTCAGTATTTGTCATTTTGCTGTGCTTGTCGGTGAGGTTTTCAATATGCAAATCAATTTCCGGGTTAAAATGGGCATATTCACTAATTTCATTTTTTGTTAAATTCTTGTGGTGGCTGTTTACTTTAGAACTAAAGTATGTTTTCTTTGGAGTCAAAACACGATTGGTATAGGATTTTAAATCTTCTTTATTTTCTTTTGGAGCCGTTGTTTGCGTATTAAATTGATCAAAAAGTATAAAATGATGAACCTGCTTATTCAGCAGAGGAGCCATTATTACACTTTTAAAGAAATTTTTGGGTTTTAGTTTTAAGGACCGACTCAGCGGGATGCCAATCCCTTCAGTAGAAACTTCTCTGATTTCAATCGTAATCTCCGGCATAGCGGTAACCATATCATAGGTCATATCCCCGAGATGGAAAACAGCTAGAGGTAGAATTACATTGTCGATTTCCAATAGTAAAGTTTGGTTCTGCACAATCTTAATAATAAATAGAAGCTTTGATTTTGTGTCATTGATGAGATACATTTGGTACTTTTCAATTGTATCATTTTTAAGTACGGCTTCGAAAGCAATTTGCAGGCCAAGGCTATTTATGATGTCATATTGTGTTTTTATTTCAACATTATAATGCTCTTTGGTGCCGACTTTAGGTAATTCATTTGATTTTGTAAACGGCAGTACAGTAGCTGCTGAGATATCATCCTCAAATACGGGAATCACCATATCATCGTATTCTAAGCGCACAGCAATCATCCCATCTCCCAGTATTTTTTGAATTATTGCCGCATAACCGGTATGCTTTAGAATTACTTTTTGTCCAATAGAATATAACATCATTATTTATTTTTGAGTCGCAATCAAGAATATAATCTGAGCGACCTAGAAGAAAAAATTTGTGGATTAATATTACCTTTGTTGTTAAGCAAAGTTAAAAGTAGATGTATTGTCTTAGTAATAACTGCTTTTATTAATATTCATTGTAAAAATGAATGATTTCTGTTTAAAAATAGCTCGATGAGGACATTAAGATATATAGTTTTTGCATTACTGGGATTATCTTTATTTCTTGGTTCTTGTAAAAAAGAAGGTTTAATTACGGATGCGGGAGCTAAAATTGTATTTTCAAACGATACTTTGCGATTCGATACCGTTTTTACTAAAGTGGGTTCAGCTACCCGATTTATAAAAATATTAAATCCGCACAACCAATCCATACAATTATCTAAAGTTTATCTGGAGAAAGGTTCATCATCCTTATTTAACCTCAATATTGATGGCGTATCCGGAGATTTGCAGGAAAATATTGTTATTCCTGCAAAAGACAGTATTTATGTTTTTGCTGAAGTTACCATTGATCCGAACAGGACAGAGAATCCTTTTGTAATTGACGAAAAATTGATTGTTGAAGTAAACGGTAATCAGCAAAGTATGGTTTTGGAAGCCTGGGGTCAAAATGCAAATTATATACCCAATAATTTGGTAAAAGGAAAAATTGCTACAATGACTCAAGATCAATTCTGGAACGATCCAAAACCATATGTAATTTATGGAATACTTGTAGTCGACGGCTGCAAGTTAACTATAGCTGCCGGTACTCGCATTCATGTACACGGAGGTTTGGTAAAGACCAATCAGCGTGATGTATATAGTGATGGAATGATCTATGTCCAAAATGGAGGAGAGATTGAGATTAATGGAACTAAAGACAAGATTGTGTTAATCGAGGGAGATAGACTCGAAAAAGAGTTTGAACAAATTCCTTCTCAGTGGAACCTTATCTACTTTGGTCCGGAGTCCAAAGCTAGTTTTTCATATGCGACGATTAAGAATTCAAGGATAGGACTTTTTGCTGATTCTTTGAGTACAGTGCGCATGAAATATTGTCAGATATTTAATACCGGTGGGCCGGGTATTTTTGCCAGGCAGGCAGATGTTCAATTGGATAATTGTCTGATTCATTCTAATGGTGATCGTTCAGTTGTAATTGCTCA
This sequence comes from Saprospiraceae bacterium, assembly GCA_049316985.1. Taxonomy (GTDB): domain Bacteria; phylum Bacteroidota; class Bacteroidia; order Chitinophagales; family Saprospiraceae; genus CANHEE01. The sequence goes on from JBMOJB010000002.1 coordinate 51,374, forward strand.
GGGAGGTGAATTTAGGTCAACTTATTCAACCATAGCAAACTTTGGTGCTAATTCACCTGCAATTGAACTTTCTAATGCTTATTGTAAAACTTATGATTCACAAGGTAATTGTATTCAATTATTGACATCACCCCTTCGCTCCATTATGCGAAATTCAATAATCAATAGTTCACAGCGAGATGCACTTAGTTTTTTTGAAGTGCAAAACGCTGGATTTAATTACAGTTTTGAAAATTGTATTTATAGGGTGGAGGATTTGGTTAAAGCGGAAAGAGGTGGTTATGTTGATTTTTTCACACATTCATCAAATTGTATAAACCTAAAAAGTACAGATAAGTTGTTTAAAAAAATAGACGCTGACAATTATCGTTTGGATACGCTTTCTATTGCTGAAAATAAAGCTTTGCCGGTTATTGGGTTTGAGATTGACTTAGATGGCGTAAACAGAGATGTTTCAAAACCAGATATTGGTGCTTATGAGTTCAAACCCAGGTAAGTTTTACTCATCTTCATCTGATAAATCAAGTTTCGCAGCAGCTAGTTCACTATAGGAATGTCGATCACCCTGTTTTTGAGCGATTTCCATTCCCTTTTTGTATGTGATAATGGCATCTGTGTGTTGATTTATTTTTTCATATAACTTACCCAAGTGGTAGTAAGTGCCGACATAGTCCTCATTTTCGCCGATAAGCTTGTGGTAGTATTCAAATGCGTTTTTTTTATCGTCAAGCGCTTCATATTCTTTTGCAATTGCAAAATTTAGAAAAGAATCTTGAGGGCTATCTTTAAGAAAATGAAAAAGTTGTTCTAATCTAGTCATATTATTTTTGGGATTTTACTGTTATTCAACTCTTAACACAAAAGTAAAGAAAACATTTCATTTGTAGCAAGCAGAATTCGCTCCCTTTTTTTAATTTGTATTGAATCATTAAGATGGCCGGTATTTACCTTCATATTCCTTTTTGCAAACAAGCGTGCTACTATTGTAATTTTCATTTTTCAACTTCATTGAAATATAAATCGTCAATGATTAATGCAATTTTGAAAGAAGTAGAATTGTCAAAGGACTACTTGCGCAATGGAACGATTGAAACTATCTACTTTGGCGGTGGCACTCCTTCTTTATTGGACAGCGACGACATAAAAAGAATCATTGACCAACTCTCTCGCTTTCATTCTATTCAGTCAGACGCTGAAGTAACTTTGGAGGCAAATCCCGACGACCTCAGTCGGCATAAAGTAGAGGAGCTTAGAAAAACGGATATAAGTCGATTTAGTATAGGTATTCAATCTTTTTTTGATGAAGACCTTCTATATATGAATCGGGCGCATAATTCAAATGATGCTCATGCAAGTGTAAAGAGAGTTCAGGATGCAGGTTTTGAAAATATTACCATTGATCTGATCTATGGCACACCAACGATGGATGACAATCGATGGAAAAGCAATATTAATACAACTATTGAAATGCAAATTCCGCATATTTCATGTTATAATCTTACAGTCGAGCCCAAAACAGCACTCGATAGTTTTATAAGAAAAGGAAAGCTTAAGCAAGTTGATGAGGAGCAATCTGCCGGGCAATTCGAAATACTCATGCGAAAGATGATTGACAATGGTTTTGATCATTACGAAATATCTAACTTTGCCAAACCTGGTTACTATTCGCGGCACAATTCTAATTATTGGAAAGGAATTCCTTATCTGGGAATTGGGCCATCAGCCCATTCCTACGATGGTACAGTACGAAGGAGCAATATTGCCAATAATGCAGCTTATATCAAGGCAATTGAAAACGATCAAATACCGTTTGACGTTGAAAATTTGTCGGCAGATCAAAAATATAATGAATATATTTTAATTTCGATGAGGACAATCTGGGGTACGGATCTTTTAGAAATTCAAAAGATGGGAACCAATTATGTATTGCATTTTGAAAGTAAAATTCAACAAATGTTAGAAAGAGAACTAGTTTGTAAGCACGAATGGATTTTTACGCTTACTGATAAAGGAAAACTAATGGCTGATTATATTGCAATGGAAGTTTTCATCAATTAGAGGGTAACCATTATAACCAGTTTTTGACCAATAAATATTCTTTTTAGTGGAAGATAAAAGTTTAAATAAATACATCAGCGAGACAGGTATGTGCTCGCGAAGAGAAGCGGATAGGTTGATAGAGGAAGGTAGAGTGAAAATCAATGGAGTAGTAGCCCGGAAAGGGAATCGAGTTCGGGAAAACGACCTAGTATTAGTTAATAATAAACCACTTATCAGTAAGCCGGAGGTAGTTTACATCGCATTCAACAAGCCGAAAGGGATAACTTGTACAACTGATCTAAAAGACAAGACAAATATTATTGATTACTTAAAATTCAAGACAAGGATTTTTCCGATTGGAAGATTGGATAAGCCATCAGATGGCTTAATATTTCTTACGAATGACGGCGATATAGTTAATAAAATACTCAGGGCAGGAAATAATCATGAAAAGGAATATTTGGTAACTGTAGACAAACCCATCCATACATCTTTTATAAAGAAGATGAGTGAGGGAGTTGCAATATTGGACACAGTTACAAAACCCTGTTTTGTAAAAATGGAAGGAACGTACAGATTTCGAATCATTCTGACGCAGGGATTAAATAGACAAATCAGAAGGATGTGTGAAGTGCTGGGATACGAGGTACAGACCTTGACTCGTCTCAGAATAATGAATATTTCGTTAAGAAATTTACCCATAGGAAAATGGCGCTACTTCACGCCTGCTGAGGTTAAAGTTATCAACGCACTAGTTGAAAATTCATCAAAAACAGAAGAGGCGTCCTATTTTGACGATTAAGAGATAGAACTTATTTTGTTTAGTGAGTTGCAGGTCTGCAGTAATACCAGTAGTGGTTTATTTTTTAGCAAAAATCACTACCTTGCAGTTCTTTTTTTTAATAGCAGACTTTTTTTCGTTTGACATTTTCTAATAATTTTCAGCCATTCAACATTTTTTAATTTGTAATACTTAATATGAAAAATTACAATGCGCAATTGGTTCGTACTGTTACCTTAGGCTCCGCAATTATACTTGTCGTAAGTTCAGTTATTGGGTCCGGAGTATATAAGAAAGCTGCAAAAATGAGCGATTTGCTTGGTTCTCCGAAATTGGTTTTGCTTGCCTGGTTATTTGCCGGCATAATCAGCCTATTTGGAGCGTTGAGTAATGCTGAAATTGCAGGCATGATGGCTGATTCTGGAGGTGAATATGTTTACTTCAAGCGAATTTATGGTAGATTCATGTCTTTCATATTTGGATGGAGTATATTTTCCATTATTAAAACTGCATCTGTTTCAAGTATTGCCTATGTATTCACGCAATCACTCAATAATATCTTACCGCTAAAAGGAATCTTTGGCGACGTTTCGCAGCTTGAAACCATGCAAATTTGGATTTTCCAGCCATTTGAAAACTTTGAAATCAAGTTAGTAACTATTTTGCTGATCATTGGACTGACATTTCTTAATACACGCGGTTTAAAAGGAGGCGAAATGTTTAGCAACTGGATAACCAGGCTTGTCATAGTAGCTTTGGTAATGATTGCAATATCGGGTTTGTTTTTCAGTCAAGGGACTTTGGCAAATATCAGTACTACAGCATCAAATTTTGTAGATCGACCAATAACGGATATCAGTTTTCTAAATGCTTTTTTGGCAGCCATGCTTGCTGCTTTTTGGGCTTATGAAGGTTGGAATACGGTAGGTTTTTTAGGAGGTGAAATTCAGAATCCTAATAAAAATTTGCCAATAGCATTGTTTTCAGGTTTAATGATCATTATTTCCGCTTATTTGCTGGTGAATTTCACCTATTTTTATGTGTATCCGGTTGATAAATTGCAGGAAGTATTTCATGGGCAAAATCAAATTGCAGCGGTTGAAGTAGTGAGGAGTTATGCAGGTAGTTTTGGGACTGTAGTGCTTTCAGTGATCATTTTAATTACTACGCTGGGTTGTACAAACAGTACCATTATCATGCCGCCACGCTTGTATTATGCAATGGCTAAAGATGGCGTTTTCTTCAAGAGCGCTGCTGTCATTCACCCAAAATACCATACACCTAATAATGCCTTGTGGATGCAATGTACCTGGGCTGCAGTATTGGTACTTTCCGGAAATTTTGATCAGTTGACTGATATGTTGATTTTTGCGGCATTTTTCTTTTATGGAGCAACTGCTCTTGGGGTATTTATACTGCGCAAAAGAGAGCCAGATGCGGAGAGACCCTATAGAGTGTGGGGGTATCCTATTGTACCGGCGATTTTCATAATTTTTTGTGTAGCACTGATTGTAAATACCTTTTATACAAGTCCGGTTGAAGCATTGAAAGGCATGGCCCTGATGTTGACGGGTATTCCTTTTTATATTTACTGGAACTGGAAGTTAGACAAAGCAGATAAAAATGAAAATCTAAATAAAGAAATAATAAAATAGACTTGTACCTTTGCCAGCTGAAAATCAGCTGCATTAAATGCAAAATTTCATCAAACAAACAGTGTCGCATATGAAAAACTGGACACGCCGTAGTTGGCTAAAATTATTGGGTTTTGTATCACTTGGCTCGGCAATCGAAGACGTTGAAGCTAATGATAGGTTTACCTTTGATATTTCCCCAAAAACTAAAGATGCTGGAGAAAAAACAAAACCTTCGAAGCCAGTAACATGCATTATATTGGGTGCCGGTGCTCGTGGCAACACTTATGCAGCTTATTCAGAGAATTATCTGGGAGAAATGCAAGTCGTTGGAGTAGCTGAGCCAATACCGCTGCGAAGAAATCGTTTTTCTAAGCGATATCAAGTTCCTGATGAGCAACAGTTTATTACTTGGGAAGATGTTTTTAAAGTACCTAAGTTTGCTGATGCTGTGTTGATCTGTACGCCTGATCATCTTCATTATGGCCCTGCCATGGAGGCATTGCAGATGGGGTATGATCTATTGTTGGAAAAACCAATAGCTCAAAGTTGGGAGGAATGTAAAAATATTTTAGATCAGTCCAAAAAATATAAGCGCATCGTCGCAGTTTGTCATGTGTTGCGCTATTCTCCTTATTTCAGAAAGATGAAATCTGTTGTGGATAGTAAATTACTCGGCAAAATAATCAGTATACAACATATGGAGCCTATTGAACATATTCATATGTCGCATTCGTATGTTCGCGGTATCTGGCGAAAGAAAGCAGAAACTAATCCTATTATTATGGCAAAATCATGCCATGATATGGACATATTGCGTTGGATGACAGGTCGAAGTTGCAAGGATATGGTATCTTTTGGTTCTTTGGATTGGTTCAGAGCAAAGAATGCACCAGCGGGGAGCACCTTGAGGTGCACAGACGGTTGTACAGTCGAGGCTACTTGTCCCTATTCTGCGCTTAAAATCTATTATCGCGATAGAACCTGGTTGTATCATTTTGATCTGCCGGAGACTGCTGATCAGGGGCCGGCTATTTTGGAAGAACTGAAAGAAAGGAATTATGGTCGATGCGTGTATCATTGTGACAATGATGTGGTCGATCATCAGGTTTGTGCGATGACCTTTGAAGATAATATTACTGCGACCTTTAGTATGGAAGCACATACCAGCTATCAAGGAAGGCGGACCAGGATTATGGGAAGTGAAGGTGATCTGGTTGGGAATGAAGATGAAATGACTATTACTCGATTTGCTGATATGAAATCAGAAATTTGGAAGACCAGTGATCACTCTGCCATTAATTCAGGACATGGTGGCGGTGATTTTGGGTTAGTCCGTGATTTTTTACTGGCTGTTTCTCGACAAGATGCTTCTATATTGACATCCACATTGGAGTTGTCAATGGAAAGTCATTTAATGGCATTTAAGGCCGAACAAAGCAGAGAGGACGGTCGTATAGTGACTGTTAACTTTGAATAATAAGTTGCATTTATCAAAGAATTAGATTTTACAAACATTCAAATTAAATATTACAAACGATGTTTACAATTAATATTTATCTGCGTTTTGCTTTAATTGCGTTCGGTATTATAGGCGGATTGATTATGAGTGCCACACTAGGTTTCTGGTATGGCTTTTTGTTTATTTTTATGGGTATTATTTTATTGGTGGGCTATTTCTTGTTAGGAACTGTACAATCAGCTGCAACAATGGTGCAAATGCAAGACCTCAGTGGTGCCGAACAAAGGCTTGGTTTGATTGTGAAGCCCGGTTGGTTGTATGAACCCAATCAAGCAATCTATTTTATGCTGAAAGGCATGATCAAAATGCAGGGACAAAATTTTGAAGAAGGCGAGAAGTTGCTTTTGAAAGCGGCTTCATTTAAAGCACTGGGGGACAATGAGCTAGCCGGCATTTATATGCAGCTTTCAAGTATTCATGCGAATAAAATGCGCTGGAATCAGGCTCAGGCGTACTACAATAAAGCAAAAAGTTATAAGGTGACAGAGCCGATGATTAAAGAACAGTTACAGATGATAGAAAAAGCGCTGAATCAAAAAGGGCAGATCAAAGCTTCGATGGGCGCTGGTTTCAGGCAATTTGGTGGAAAACGAAGAATGCCAAAATCTAGATAATTTATTTAATGTGTGATGTAATATCATTATATTTGTGAGAATTATTGTAGGGTAATAACAAAGCATACTATGGTTTTATTGGAAGATTTCCAGAATTGGGTAATTAAACTGCTACATCTTGATCCGGTAGCGGCTAGTGGTCAGGATTTTGTAGCTAGTGCCGCCTTGATTTTATTTGCGAAAATTGTCTTCGTAATATATATCCTGTCATTGTTGTTTACTACCTTCTACTGTCTGATGCAATTTCAATTGTATTACAACTATATTAAGTACAGGAGAAAGTATCCTAAAGATCCTCCGCCTCCTTCAGCAATTTCTGATGACAAATTGCCTATGGTGACCATACAGTTGCCTATGTTCAATGAAAAATATGTAGTCGAAAAACTTGTGGATATCATGATGAAATTTGATTATCCAAAGGATAAATTTGAAGTACATGTTATAGATGACTCGAACGATGAAACGGTTGAGATTGCGCAGGCAAAAGTCAAGGAATGGAAAGAGAAAGGTTTCAATATTGAGTATATCCGCCGTCCGCATAGACAAGGGTTTAAGGCCGGAGCACTAAAAGATGCAATGCCACTTGCGAAAGGGGAGTTTCTGGCAATTTTTGATGCTGACTTTGAGCCTTATCCGAGTTTCTTGCGAAAAACTATTCCTTATTTTCAAGATCCTTCGATAGGAGTGGTACAGACGCGTTGGGAGCATATTAACCAAGAGCAATCACTTTTAACTAAACTTCAGGTCCTTCCCTTAAATGTGCATTTTACAATCGAGCAATTAGGAAGAATGTCCGGTGGTTACTTGCTGCAGTTTAATGGAACGGCTGGCGTGTGGCGAAAACAAACCATTGAAGATGCAGGGGGCTGGGAATCAGATACACTTACTGAAGATCTGGACCTTAGTATACGAGCACAATTGAAGGGGTATCAAATTTTGTTTCTGGAACAACTGGGTTCTCCTGCAGAATTGCCCGCCGAAATGAATGCTTTTAAAGCGCAGCAGCATCGCTGGATGAAGGGTGGAGCAGAGACGGCAAGAAAAATGCTGCCAACAATATGGCGTTCAGCCAGGCTTTCATTATGGAAAAAAATACAGGCGACTTCACATCTTTTTGGTAGCTCTTTGTTTTTAATGGTGTTTGTTATGAGCATTACCAGTGTTCCGGTAATGCATACATTTCATCTGGTCAAACTTAGTTGGACTTGGGTGCCGTCAAAGATCTTTACCTATTTTATGGTCGGGTTCTTATCAATGGTAACTATTTACTTTACTGGAAATGTTACTGCTGATATCAGCGGGAAGTCGAAATGGGAATTATTCAAAGGTTTTATTTGGCGCTTCCCACTGTGCTTATCTTTATCTCTTGGTCTGGCTTTACACAATGCCAAGGCTGTATTAGAGGGATGGATGGGGAAAAAATCAGAATTTGTAAGGACACCTAAATTTAACATTACTAAGAAAGGAGATGTAATCAAAAAGGGGAATTACATAAAAGCCAAGTTGAAACCTCAGACAATTTGGGAAGGTTTGCTGATGGTGTACTTCGTATTGGCAATTCTTGATGGTTTGTTTTTTGGAATCACTGAATTTCTCACCTTTCACTTAATGCTTGTGATTGGTTACGGTTCAATTTTTATCTTTACTTTACGCCATCTGTATTCCAAATAGTTTACATTTAATAAGAGAAAAGTGCCTTTTGCAGTAAAGTTATGCAAAAGGCACTTTTTTATTTTTCTGCTGTGGGCATCAAAGCTTTCCAAAGTATATCGTCAGGAATTGGGGCTTCAAACTCTAGCTTATGGTTAGTTACAGGGTGGTAGAAACTCAATTTCCAGGCGTGAAGATGTATAGAACGATCGGGGTTACTTCGTTTGGACCCATATTTAACATCGCCTTTTATCGGACTTCCGATGGCTGACAACTGTGCTCTTATTTGGTGAAACCTGCCAGTAGTTGGTACAACTTTCAACAAAGTATAATTATCAGAGCTGCTGATCGTTTCGTATGTCAGACTAGCTTCAAGTGCACCTTGACCAGGTTCCTTAAATACTTTTTCCTGCTTACCTTGTTTTCGTAAATAGTGGGAAAGTACGCCGTCTTTTTGCTCCGGAGCCTCTTTGACTACTGCCAGATAAGTTTTTTCGACTTTTTTATCTTGAAATTGCTTGTTCAAAGTCGCAGCGGCTTTTTTTGTTTTTGCCATCAATACAACACCACTAACAGGTCGATCGAGTCGGTGAATAACGTATAAATCAGATTTACAATATATGGACAAAAGATCTACCAAAGACTTGTCACCGGTCATATCCGGTTGTGTGGGAACCCCTGCAGGTTTGTTGGCGACGACAAACTGGTGTGACTGAAAAATAATAAGTTCGCTAAGTTGCATAGGTCAAAGGTAGCACATTTATCGAAAATTAGATGCATTGGTTGGTCTTCAAGCTGAAAGAGATTTTATTACTTATGTTTTTTATCTTGTTGATTGCACCTGGTTTTTATTCTTTATCATTTTCGACTGCTCGATTATCAATCGCTTGTGCCGCTTCTTCTTTTGCTTTTCTATAAGCATCTCTTCGCTGTTGTTCCGCAAGATCATATTTTTCATAAGCTCGGAGGATGTCTTTAACCAATCGGTGACGAACTACATCTTCGGTTGTAAGGTAGGTAATTGCGATACCATCAATATTGCCAAATAGATCTATAGCTTGCCTGAGACCTGATTTTTGGTTGTGGGGTAAATCGATTTGTGTCAGATCCCCTGTGATAATTGCCTGAGCAGAGGGCCCAAGTCTGGTCAGAAACATTTTAAGTTGTAAAGTAGTCGCATTTTGTGCTTCGTCCAGAATAATAAAAGCATTATCTAGTGTTCGGCCTCTCATATATGCCAAGGGAGCTACTTCTATTGTTCTGCTCTCCATAAAATAGGCTAATTTTTCAGAGGTAAACATGTCTTCCAGGGCATCATAGAGTGGTCTAAGGTATGGATCTACCTTTTCTTTCAAATCGCCGGGTAGAAAACCAAGATTTTCGCCTGCTTCTACGGCGGGTCTAGTCAGAATAATTTTTTTAACGGTTCTGTTTTTCAAAGCACGTACTGCCAATGCCACGGCGGTGTACGTTTTTCCGGTTCCTGCAGGACCTACCGCAAATACAACATCATTGTTTTCTACTGCTTCTACCAATTTTTTCTGGTTAAAAGTCTTTGCTTTGATGGGTTTGCCATCTCGGCCGATTACAATAGTTGTATTAGAATTGTGATCGGGAAGGTGTACATCAAAAGGGTTTTCGCCTTTGATCATATCCTCAATCGTCTGCGTTTCGAGTTTTCCATGTTCTTTAAGCATTCTCATCATTTGTTCAAACTTCCCTTTGGCTTCTTGAGTTTTACTTTTGTCTCCTGCTAATTTTAGGATGTTGCCCCTGGCAGTAATATTGACATCGGGAAATGCTTTTCTAAGCAAATTAAGTTTTACGTTATTCTCTCCAAAAAGGTCAAGAAGGTCGAGATCCTCTATTGTTAATGATATTTCACTCAAGTTTTTTATATTTATTTAGGATTATTTAAGTAGCATGCTGTTGAAATGCAAATAACAAATAAAACTTGTATTTTTGCTGTAAAATAAATGATTTATAGTTTAAAATTTGAATTCTCGAGGATATAAATGCAAATAATAACGTTAACAACGGACTTTGGTTCACAAGATTTATATGTGGCAATGTTGAAAGGTTCTATTATTTCAGCCCAGCCCCATGTAAACTTCATTGACTTAACACATAACATCAAGAATTTCAATATAGTTCAGGCTGCATACTCTGTAAAGTACACATATCGCGAGTTTCCTGCCGGGACAATTCATATTGTGAGTGTTCACAATTTTTATACTCCACATCCGAAATATCTGGTTATAAAGCATGAAGAGCATTATTTTATTGGACCTGATAACGGTGTTTTTTCTTTAGCTTTTGAACAGAAACCGCTTGAATGTTACGAAATTCCTTGCGAGTCCTATAGTATTTTGAGTTATAAAGATGCATTTACCTATGCAGTTGATTACCTGATGAAAGGACTTTCTATTGATGGTCTAGGTAAAAATTGCAGCGAAATAATTGAACGCTTTAGTTTGCAAGCAATTACGGGAGAGAGAATGATCAGGGGTACTGTAATTCACATCGACCACTATGAAAATGTGATTTTAAATATCACCAAAGATCTATGGGACAGATACTCCTATTATCATCGATTTGCATTGTTTTTCAAAAGGCATGATGCAATTACGCAGCTTAGTACTTCGTATGCTGATGTAGCCATAGGGGAGAATCTTTGTCTTTTCAACTCAGCGAATCACCTGGAAATTGCAATAAATATGGGAACAGCCTCTAGTATGTTGAGCTTGGAACTTGAAGATGCCATTCAAATTGAATTTTATTAGCAACCCTTCAATTCATTCATTATCAATTGAGGGGTTGCTTAAAATATTTATTTTTTACCTAGTCTTTTCAGGACCAGTTGAGTAAGGTCTTCCGATTCTAAAGCAAAAAGCGTTGTCCCTGTACTGGTATCAAAAATAAATGCATAATTATTTTCTTTACCAATTTTGCGGATTTCCTCGTCTACTTTGCTAAGTATTGGCTTTAAATAAGCTTGACGTCTTAAGCCAATTTTAGTTTCCATTTCGTTTTTATAAGCTTCAATTGTCTCCTGTTGTTTTTGAAGCGCAGCTTCCTTCTGTTGTTGTTGAACAGGAGGAAGTAAGCCCTTATTTACTTCGTCAATGTACGCGGTATAGTCTTTTTCAAAAGTTTTGACAAGTTCTTGTCCTTTGACAGCAAGCGAGTCTTGATATTTCATCAGCAGACTATCTGCTAGAGCGACTTCCGGTAAACTTTCAAGGAGATTACCAGTATTTAGGTGGCCAAATTTCTGTTGGGCATAAGCACCAATTGAGATGCAAAGTGCTAATGTTAAGATAACTAATTTTTTCATTAAGTGTTTCTTGTGAAATAATACAACAAAGTGTTCAGCTAGTTTAATTTAGTTGTACAACTATTTTAAGCTAACAAAATTTTAACAATGATTTACTTACTAAACCAGCAATTGCTTGACAATTTCTGAGATCAATTTACCATCAGCCTTTCCGGCAAATTCTTTTGAGGCGGCTCCCATCACTTTACCCATATCTTTTGCGCTACTGGCACCTACTTGTGAGATAATCGCTTTTAAGGCTTCTGTCAGTTCTGCTGTATCCATTTGTTTTGGCAAGTATTTTTCGATTACTGCAATTTCTTCCATCTCAACTTTAGCCAGATCCTCCCTATTTTGTTTTTCATAGATTTCAAGGGATTCTTTGCGCTGTTTCACCAATTTCTGTAGCATTTGGATTTCTTTTGCTTCATCAATAGCATTTCCAGACCCATCTGTTTTAGCTATTAATATTGCACTTTTTATTGCTCGTATTCCTCGCAATGCAGCTTCGTCTTTAGCTTTCATTGCTTCTTTGAGGTCCTGCATTATTTTTTCTTCTAATGACATAAAAGGTAATTATTTGGATATTTTTTAATAAGTTTGATAATCAAGGCGCATTAATACATAATGCAACACAAGAAATGTCAGCGTAACGATTTATCTATGCAAAAGTAGGTGAATTTTCATTAAAACTACCATTTTGCTATCGGTTCTTTGTTTTTTGTAAGTTGCAATCGTATAAAAATGATACAATCCTTTACCTTTGTATTTTGTATCTGAAAAAATGGCAGCTTTGATTAAAATAGGAAATTGGTTATTGTTCTTGTATATTATGATTATCCTATCAATGGTCCTCGAATTGCGGCTTTTTATGAGTCAGGCAGTTATCTGGCTGTTGTTGACTGCTATCTTTACGTTTAGAAACAGTACATTTCCATTCTTTACTTTTAGCAAAGCAATCAAAGAGAATTTACTTGAATTTTGGAAATACAAGGCATTTTCGGTTGTTATTATTTTTTTTCTTTTTGTACTGCTAAGTGGTTTGTGGACACCTCCCAATGATATTTGGTTGAGCAAGCTGAGGGTGCGTTTACCTTTTCTCGCTATGCCGTTCATTTTTGCCTGGCTTCCGGTTATCAGTAAAAAGGATTATCGGTTGGTGTTTTATATTATGATTTTGGTGATTTCAGTAGTAAGTGTTGGCATATTGATTAATTATGTTTTGAACTTCGAGGTTATAACGGAATCTTTACGTCACGGTAAGAACATACCCGTTCCCATGAATCACATCAGATTTAGCCTGATTTTAGGCTTTAGTATATGTGCCGGCGTTTTACTATATCTCGACAATTTTTATTTGCGCTATATCTGGGAAAGAAAATTAATTTTGGGGCTAAGTATTTTTCTTTTTTTAACGATACACATATTAAGCGTAAGAAGCGGTATTGTAGCCTTGTATGGCACGTTTTCTGTGCTGGGTTTTCGCTATTACATAGTTAAAAAGAAAGAGTATGTTAAGGGCTTAATTTTGGGTGCTTCATTGTTGGTAATTCCGATTATTGCTTATTTAAGTTTGCCGAGTTTGCAAAATAAAGTTAAATACTCGATTTATGATTATCAACAGTTCAAAGCTGGTAATGGAGCAGATTTCTCAGATTCTGAGCGATTTGGTTCGATATTGGTTGGTATGGATATTGGGAATCGTTATCCCTTCCTTGGTTGTGGCTACGGGAACATTGAAAAAGAAATTAGTTTGACTTACCAACGCGTATTTCCGCAGGAAAATGAATATAAAATTCCGCATAACCAATTTGTTATGACTTATGCTACAACAGGTATTGTTGGCGTGTTGATTTTAATTTTTACCTTCTTCTTCCCCATCTTTTACAGAAAAAACTATCGGGACTGGTTTTTTCTGGCTTTTCACTGCATTATCTTCTGCTCACTTCTAGTTGAATCAACATTGGAGACACAGGTGGGCGCTTTGATGTACACTTTTTTTCTATGTTTGGGCCTCAATAGCAATAAAAAAGCGTTAAGCAATGGATAATTTGCCTAACGCTACAAATGAAATTAGATCTTCAATCAGATAATTCCCATGATCATATCTGGAAACAATCCCATAATTATTATCGTTGCTGAAATTAATAGTAAAAGGAATTTATGCGTATTAGAAAGATGATATGTCGGTAAATTATCGGGTTTTCCGAAGAACATCGCGATTATGATTTTGAAATAGTAGTATACGCCAATAAGTGAACAAATAATTGCTATTACTACCAAACCAACATATCCGTTTTCCATTGCATTTACAAATATAAAGTATTTGGCAAAAAATCCTGCCAATGGTGGGATACCTGCCATACTTAGCAAAGCCATGGTCATCGTGCCTGCCATAATAGGATTGCGTTTGACGAGACCATTAAACGAAATAATTGGCGTTTCACCATTATTTGCACTTCCCACGAGATATAGTACCAGGAATGCTGCTATACTTGCTGCTGAATAGGCTGCTGTGTAATACAAAACTGTTTTTGCAGCAAAGTTACTCATCACTAAAATGGCAATGAGCATGAACCCCGCGTGTCCGATAGATGAATATGCTAATAATCGCTTTACGTTATACTGCGCCGCTGCAATAATATTTCCAACAAGCATAGTAAGTGCAGCCATTGCCCACACTGCATCAGTATATTTGCCTTCTATTCCGGCAAAAGAAACTTGAAACAAATGGAAAAAAGCAGCGATGGCAGCTGTTTTTACAATGGTGGACATAAATGCCGTGATGATCGTGGGAGCTCCTTCGTAAACATCAGGAGTCCAAAAGTGAAAAGGAGCGGCACCTAATTTGAATGACATAGCAACCAAGATTAACAGTAAGCCAACAAGAAACAAAGGTGAGACTTGCGGATTTGTTTGAACGTAAGTTGCAATATTTTCAAGATTGAACGATCCTACTGCACCGAAAATAAAAGCTGTGCCAAATAAGAATATTGCGGAAGCAAATGAACCCATTAAAAAGTACTTAAATGCAGCTTCATTTGATGCAATATCTTTTTTTCTACTTCCTGCAAGTACATATACGGGCAGCGACATCACCTCGATGCCCAGAAACAACATAGTTAAGTTGGTAAAAGAAGTAAGACAAAAAGCTCCGGTTAAGGCAAACAAAATCAATGAGAAGTGATCGGACATATTGGTCTCGTCTTCGAAGAATGATTTTGACATCAGGAACCAAAATAGCGCTGTTGTTGCCATTACACCTGTGAAAGCGATGGAAAAATTATCCACCTTCATCATTGAAAAATGGGTGATAGTGCTGTTGTAACTGCCCCAATCCATAAAACAAAGACCCAAAAGTCCCACTAAGCCAATAATAATGACCGGAAAAATTGCTTTGCGGAAGTTAAATATTTCCGCAATCATGGAAAATAAACCGAGACCGGTTAATGTCAGTAATTCGTTCATATGTCTGTAAAAAATGCAACCTGTTGGATGGCACTTTAAATTTTAAAGGTAATTAATGTTTTTTATCACAGCAAAATGATAAATTGTACTAATTTTTAGTTTCGTGGATTTGAGCTTATTTTACCGTCCAACCACTGGATACTCCATCTATTAGTGCTTTAACGCTAGGTTCGGTCAGATCTAAAATGGGCTTTGGATATACACCCATAACAATGATTAATATGCAAATTGGAATCAATACCCATTTTTCATTTTTTGTTAAGTCTGTAAAACCCAGTGTGCGGCTATTGGTTTCTCCCAGCATCATTTTTTGATAAGCCCGCAACATGTACACAGCGCCTAATATTACAGTAAGGCCGCCGAAAACAGCCATCCAGAAATTGTATTGGAACAATCCATTGAGGAGCAAGAATTCACCAACGAATCCATTCGTTAAAGGTAAAGCTACACTTCCCAAAAGTACAATCAAGAAAACCAAAGCAAATTGAGGGGCAACTCCGCGGATTCCACCGAGAACATTCATTTCAGCTGTGCCCATTCTGGAAAAAATAATATCACAAATGAAGAATAAACCGACAACATTGATACCGTGAGCCAGCATTTGAACCATGCCCCCTTGAATTCCTTGAATATTGAAAGACATCAGACCGGCGGCAATCAATCCGACGTGGGCAATTGACGAATATGCAATCATCCGTTTGAAATCTTTTTGAGCAATCGCAATAAAAGATGCATAAACGATACTAATAACAGCCAAGCTAATTGCTATGTAACCATTTTGAATAACACCCATCGGTACCATAGGGATAAGCCAGCGAATCAATCCATATGTTCCCATTTTCAGCATTATACCAGAAAGTAACATCGTGCCTTGTGTAGGCGCATTTGTATAAGTATCGGGTTGCCAGGTGTGGAAAGGGAAAACGGGCATTTTGATGGCAAATGCCAGAAACAACGCCCAGAAAACTATGGTTTGTTCCCAGGCACTAAGTTGATTACCGGCAGAATAAAGCGCATGAATGTCAAAAGTGTTTCCTGCTTTACTGTATAAATAAATCAAAGCAGCCAACATGAATAAACTACCTGCAAGTGTATAAATAAAAAATTTAAATGTAATTCTTTGGCGTCCTTCTGCACCCCAGATTAAGCAAATAAACCAGATTGGAATAAGCGCCAATTCCCAGAAAACATAAAATATTAGGCCATCCATTGCAGTAAAAACACCAACTAAAGCGGCTTGCATCGCCAGCACCAAAGCGAAAAATGATTTTGAAGAACCATATGGCTTTGAATAGGCAGAAAAAACAATAAATGGTGTAATTAAGGAGGTAAGCAAAACCATTAGCATGGAAATTCCATCCATACTAACATGAAAATTAGAGCCCAAAGAATTGCTCCACATCACTTGTGCGGTTAGCAAATTATCTGAAGGGTTCATTATGTAAACATTATAAGCAAAAATTGCCAAAATTAACTCCGCAATTGATGAAAATAGCGCGACTCTGGAAGCATAAGCTCCAGCTGCTGCGCTTGCGATTGCACCCAAAAATGGCAGTATAATAAGGAAAGTCGTAAGCATAATTTAAAATATCGAATATGAAAATAGTAAAGCCTGCTTCGAAAGAACGCTTACAGGCAAATCGATTTATCTGAACAGGGACATCGCAAATATCAATACCATGCCTATCACCATGGCCACGATATAAAAACCGGTACTGCCGCTCTGGGTCAAACGCAATTGACTACTCAAAATCTTTACTCCATCACCAAAACCATTGACCACTCGATCAATAATGTTGATGTCAATCCAATTGGATAAGAAAGACGACAGTGAATTCAGTGGCTTGGTAATACTAGTTTCGTAAATTTCATCTACATAATATTTATTGTAGACCGTTTTCTCCAATCCAGTCATTTCGGAATCGGAAGAGGGTACTGTTCCTTGTGATACATACCTAAAAAACGCATAGATAGCCAAAACAATTACTGCTGCGGTGACACCCATCATAATATTATGGAATCCATGAAGATGGTGCTCTTCAATAAGTGGGCTAGCCAATACTGAACTACCCATTGTAAGGTTATGTTCCATATATCCTTGTAAAACCGATCCACCAATTACGGATAAAGTGGCCAAAACCATCAAAGGAATGGTCATACTAAATGGACTCTCATGGAGGTGATGCTCTTGTTCTTCAGTTCCTCTGAATTTTCCCCAGAAAGTCAGGAAGTACAAGCGACTCATGTAAAATGCAGTCATCAAGGCACCAAAAATCAATAAGTATCCAATAATAGGTTTGTTTGCCAAAGCTTGAATAATGATTTCATCTTTTGAGTAGTAACCTGCAAAGAAAGGAAAACCAATAATGGCCAGGTAACCCAACAAAAATGTAGCATGTGTAATCGGCAACTTTTTAGCCAAACCTCCCATATTTCTTATATCTTGCTCATGATGCATGGCATGTATTACTGATCCCGCAGCTAAGAAAAGGAGTGCCTTAAAAAATGCATGTGTTACGACATGGAATACCCCTGCGCTAAAAGCACCAACGCCTAATGCAGCAAACATGAAACCTAGTTGAGAAACGGTAGAATAAGCCAATACCTTTTTGATGTCCGTTTGAGCAAAACCAATTGAAGCTGCAAAAAGTGCAGTAACCACACCAGTCCAGGCAACCAAATCCATTGAAATCGGCGCCATATTGTAGAGTACTGAAGAACGGGCAACCATGTAAACACCCGCTGTAACCATGGTCGCAGCATGAATCAAAGCTGAAACAGGTGTAGGTCCGGCCATTGCATCAGGCAACCAGGTGTACAATGGAATTTGAGCAGATTTACCCATTGCACCTATGAACAATAATATTGTAGCTGTCGTAACAACCGGAATAGCAATAGTTGATGCTTTGGCAAATACCTCATTGTAATTAACGCTACCTGTAGCGGTGAAAATCAATAAAACTCCTAATAAAAGACCAAGGTCTCCTATACGGTTCATAATAAATGCTTTCTTAGCGGCGCTGCTGTATTCAATATTTTTAAACCAAAATCCAATCAGCAAGTATGAGCATAATCCTACTCCTTCCCATCCAATAAACATTACCAGATAATTATCACCAAGTACAAGTAACAACATGAAAAAGATAAACAGATTCATATAAGACATAAATCGTCTAAACCCATCATCTTCCTGCATGTATCCAACCGAATAGAGATGGATTAATGTGCCTACACCAGTAATGACCAAGAGAAACATAGTAGATAAATTATCTACCAGGAAAGAAAATTTAGCACTGAAACTTCCGGCCGAAATCCAGTCAAATAATGTCACTGTGATTGCCTGACCATCACCTCCGAGACGATTCATAAAAATCATAACGGAAATAACAAAGGACGCCAAAACAGTACTGGTCGCCAAGAAACCTGTAATGCTTTTCGATAAATTTCTGTTCGCTAATCCAATAATGGCAAAGCCAATTAAAGGGAAAAGCGGAATAAATTTCACTAATTGTTCCATATCTATTTGTAATGCAAATTAAGATTGCAATCGTATTCTGCGTTTTAACAAAAATAAGCCGTACACTGCGGTCTGAAAAGATCTATATAGATGTAACAGTATATTTTTTCAATAAATGAATCGAATTTCGATTCTAGCCTTTCAGTTTATTCAAAACATCAATATTGGTAGTGCCTGTGTTTCGGTAAATCATCATTAAAATGGCTAGACCTACTGCGACTTCTGCAGCGGCTACCGCCATAACAAAAAATACGAAAACCTGGGCATCTACTGAGTTCCACTGTCTTGAGAAAGCAACTAACAGTAGATTGACTGCATTTAGCATTAATTCTATGCACATGAATATAATAATTGCATCACGACGATACATAACGCCAAATGCACCAATGCAAAACAGGACTACTGATAGAAATATATAGTGATCAATTGAAATACCGGGTAATAATTCCATATTGCAGACTTATTAGATGTTTATAATACGAAGTTGCGCTGAGAAATAATATCAAACATAGGCAACCTTCCATTTTAATGAATTTCTTTTTTACTCAAGAATACTGCTCCCACCATAGAAGCCAAAAATAAAATAGAACTAATCTCAAACGGCAATAAGAAACCATTTTCTGAAAACAATACTTTTCCAAGATTTTCAATGCTTCCGATTTGGCTAGACTCAACTCCTCCTTCGACGCTTCCAGTAACTGATCTGGTAGCAGCTACCATTACCAGCAGAAATAATCCACCTGCAATTGCTGCAGCAACTTTGGATGTAAAAGTTGTATTGGCTTCATCTTCTTTATTGAGGTTGAGCATCATGATAACATAAAGAAACAATACCATAATAGCCCCTGCATAAACAATAATATGCACCATACCTAAAAACTGGGCATTCAACAAAAAATAATGTCCGGCAATAGCAAAGAAAGTGACGATAAGGTACAAAACACTGTAGACCGGATTTTTAGAAAAAACGACCATCAGTGCACTCAATATTGAGACAAAAGATAAAAAGTAAAATAAATATTGACTGATCATAGTATGCTTTGATAATTTGATTCCACAAATGAGGAACAAATGAAATTATTTACTGAAGTATTAGTGTTTCCACGGATGAACGATGTCTTTTCCATCTTCATGTGTCTGATTATGGTATTTGCTTTTGTCTTTTTTGAAATCCAATACATCAATCGGTTGGCGTATGCTCACATCTATGCGATTGTCAGTAGCTTCCACCAGTTTGTCTTTTCCATAAATGAAATCATTCCTCATATCTTCTGCAGGAACAATTCTGTCCGTCAGGAATATTGCCTCTTTGGGACAGGCTTCTTCGCAAAGGCCACAAAAAATACAGCGCAGCATGTTGATTTCATACACAGCGGCATATTTCTCTTCTCTATATTGCGTTTCTTCACCTTTCTTTCGTTCGGCAGCTTCCATAGTGATCGCTTCTGCAGGACATGCAACAGCGCATAATCCACAGGCGGTGCATCGTTCGGCACCATTTTCGTCGCGCTTCAATACATGTTGTCCCCTATAAACAGGAGCAATCGAGCGTTTTTGATCAGGAAAGCGAACAGTTGCTTCCTTTTTGAACATATGTTTAAAGGTAATCGCCATACCATTCAGAATAGCCGGTAAATACAGGCTTTCTGTAAATGTCATTTCGGTATTGGAAACCTGCTTGGATCTATTGGTTAATTGCATATTAAACGGCTTTTTCTAACGTTATCGATTGAATTTTTTGACAGCGTTAAAAGTTGAACTTTAATTAATTTTAGTGTATTTGTCCTGTAAAATACATAAACAAACCTGTTGCTACAATATTCAGTATCGATATCGGCAACAATATTTTCCAGCCCAGCGTCATTAACTGGTCGTAGCGGAAACGAGGTAATGTCCAGCGCACCCACATGAATAAGAAAATGAAAAATAATATCTTTCCAAAGAAAAACAAGAATTGAATCAGACTCAAGATCCAGTTTTGTCCCACCAAATCAGTAAAAAAAGAGGCAAAAGGTAGATTGTAACCACCCCAGAATAATGAAGCCATAATTGCTCCTGAATTGAACATGTTTACATATTCAGAAAACAAATAGAATCCCAATTTCATAGATGAAAACTCGGTATGGTATCCACCAACCAATTCTGTTTCACACTCGGGAAGGTCAAAAGGCGCGCGATTCGTTTCTGCGAAAGCACAAATGAGGAAAATAAGGAATGCGAGGGGTTGTAGAAAAACATTCCAATAGCCCAATGACTGCATTTCAACAATTTTTCCCAACGACATAGTACCGGTAAGCATCACTATTGAAATCAAGGACAATCCCATTGCAATTTCATAGCTGATCATTTGTGAGCTTGCTCGTAATGCTCCCAACAATGAATATTTATTGTTTGATGCCCAGCCACCGATCATGATACCATAAACTCCTATTGAAACCACGCCAAATACATATAAAACACCAATATTAATATCAGTTATTTGCAACGGAATTCCATTAACAGGACTAGCCCAAGGAACTACTACAGCCGTCATCAGCGCAGTGGTCATCGCAATACTGGGTCCGAGTACAAAAAGAAATTTATTAGAAGAAGCTGGAACAAAATCCTCTTTCATAAACATTTTCACTCCATCGGCGATGGGTTGTAATAGTCCGAAAGGACCTGCTCGGTCTGGACCGACTCTGTCCTGCATGAAAGCAGCTACCTTGCGTTCTCCATAGGTTGCATATGCCGCAACACCTAGTGAAATGGCAAAAACAGCAATTACCAAGATGATTTTAATAAATAAAAAGGATGAAAGCATGTCTTATTTCTCTTTAACTTTTGTGAAAAATAACAAAAGTCTTTGTTATTACTTAATTTCGGATCAAACATTATTAGGATTCAGAAATCCGTCGCCCAATTCCTGGCGTTTTCCAACTTCCAGAAACTTTTGTGCCAGCTGGGTTTCAAATTTTACTTCTTGCAAATAATGATTCGCCCCGATCACACTATCCCGTTGTACTTTGGAAGGGCCTTCAATTACCCAATCACTTGTTTTTTTATGATCAAAACGGCAAGAATTGCATACCCAAGCGGTAGAGCCATCTTCATTTTTGATGATTTCACCGTATTCATCTTTTCTTCCGGTTACGCGCAACACTTCTTCTCCTTTGTACCAAAGCCTAACTTTTCCATTACAGCTCGGACAATCGCGATGTGCATCGACAGGTTTGGTAAACCAAACTCTGCTTTTGAATCGGAAAGTTTTATCTGTTAAAGCGCCGACAGGACATACATCTATCATGTTACCCGACATTTCATTATCAATAACATTCTCAATATAAGTGGAAATCTCACCAACATCTCCGCGATTCATAACTCCATGTACCCGTGTTGGTGTTAATTGCTCGGCCACTTTGACACAGCGGTAGCATAAGATACAACGCGTCATGTGCAACTGAATCTTGTCTCCAATATCAATTTTCTCAAATTCACGTCTTGGAAACTCATAACGAGTCCCCGCTTTTCCATGCTGGTAGCCAAGGTCTTGCAGGTGGCATTCGCCAGCTTGGTCACAAACCGGACAATCCAAAGGATGATTGGCCAACAGAAATTCTACAACACCAGCTCTTGTTTCCAGGATTTCGGGCGAAGTAATATTTCTGACTACCATTCCATCCATGACCGTAGTCCTGCAGCTTGCAACTGGTTTGGGCATCGGTCTTGGATCTTTTTCAGAACCTTGTTCTACTTTCACGATACAAGTGCGACAATAGCCACCACTAGTTTTCAGTGAAGAGTAATAACACATGGCGGGAGGAACAATATCTCCACCGATCATTCTGGCTGCGTTCAATATGGTCGTCCCATCAGGAACTTCAATCGTTATATCATCTATGGTTACTCTTGCCATATATTTTGTTGCTTTATGCTGTATTTAATTGCAGTTGAAAACTATATTAGTATGCTGCAAATCAGGCTTCCGCCAGGTTATTCAATCTATAGTAATGTTTGACATCTCTGATTTGCTGTGGATTGCGAACATACTCTTCGAAATCAGCTCTGAAATGTCTAATTGCACTTGCAACCGGCCAGGCAGCTGCATCTCCCAAAGGACAAATGGTTTTCCCTTCGATATTTTTCTGAAGATCCCATAGTAGATCTACATCTTGCAGAGTACCTCTTCCGGTTAATATTTTGTGAAGAATTTTTTCCATCCATCCGGTTCCTTCACGACAAGGACTGCATTGTCCGCAGCTTTCGTGGTGGTAGAAACGGGTAAAAGTATAGAGGTTCTTTACGATGCTTGTATCTTCGTCCATTGCAATGAATCCACCAGATCCCAACATTGTTCCCGATTCAAAACCGCCTTCTGCAAGGCTTTCATAGCTCATTAATCTCTTTTCACCAGTGATGGTATGTGTAATCAAGTGAGCGGGTAGGATTGGTACCGATGATCCTCCTGCCACTACAGCTTTAAGTTTTTTTCCATTGCGGATACCCCCACAATATTCATCGCTGTAAATAAATTCTTCAACAGGAAGACCTAGCTCTATTTCATAGACGCCTGGTTTATTGAGGTGACCGCTGGCGGATATTAATTTTGTACCCGTCGATCTGCCAATTCCAATTGCGGCATAAGTATCTCCACCGTCATTGATGATAGGCACAACAGCCATAATTGTTTCAACATTGTTGACTACAGTTGGTCTACCCCAAAGGCCGGCAATTGCCGGAAACGGTGGTTTTATCCGTGGATTCCCTCTTTTACCTTCCAGGCTTTCCAATAAAGCAGTTTCTTCTCCACAAATATAAGCTCCGGCACCAATCTGCATGTACACATCGAGGTCATATCCTAATCCTTGAATGTTTTTTCCCAACCAACCCGCTGCATACGCTTCTTTAATGGCTTTTTCCATTATTTTATAGACAAAAGCGTATTCTCCGCGAATATAAATATAGGAAGTATGTGCACCTAAAGCGATAGAGGAAGTAATCATCCCTTCAATCAATAAATGCGGTAATTTTTCCATTAAATAACGGTCTTTGAAGGTACCCGGCTCACTTTCATCGGCATTGCAAACCAAATGACGTGGAACGCCTTCCGGTTTCGCCAGGAAAGACCATTTCATACCTGTAGGGAATCCTGCACCGCCCCGACCACGAAGACCTGATTTTTTGACTTCCTCTACCATTGCTTCCGGAGTCATTTCTTTCAGTGCTTTTTCTACACTTTTGTAGCCACCCTCCCGACGATATACTTCATAGGTCTCGATGCCCGGTATGTTTACTTTTTCTAAAAGGAGTATTTTACTCATAAGTTTGTTTACTTCTGCTATTCAAAAATTCAGTTCAAATGCTGAATTATAGTAAATATTTACTGTTAGTGTTTGCGAATTCGACTTTGAACTGCTCGATGAGCGCATCTACTTTTTCAATAGTCAGGTGTTCGTGGTATTTTTCACCCACTTGCAGCATGGGAGCATATCCACAAGCTCCAAGACATTCCACTGTTTTCAGTGAAAATTTTCCATCGGGAGTCGTCTCGCCATCTTTAATTCCCAGTCTCCGTTCAATGTGACGAACGATATCTTCTGCACCGGTCAGCCAACATGAACTTGTGCGGCAAACCTCAATAAGACAATTTCCACGTTTTTTCAAGTTGAACATTGAATAGAATGAAGCGACCTCATATGCTTCGATGGGTAGAATACCCAAAATTGACGCAACATAGTCCATAGTTTCAGCACTAAGCCAGCCATCATTTTCATCCTGCGCTAAATGCAACAATGGTATCAAAGCAGATTTCTTTTTGTCAGCGGGATAGCGAGCAATAATCTCTTCTGCTTTTGCCATTGTCTCCGCGCTGAATTCTATATTTTTTGTATCAGTCATATTAAATTAATATATCTTCTATTAAGCTCTTTATTATTGGAATTTCTTTTTCAATAATTTCCCAAACGATATCCGCATTAATTCCAAAATAATCATGTGCAATCATATTTCTAAAGGATTGTACTCTTTGCCAAGGAATTTTGTTCAATTTCAATTTTATTTCTCCTGGTAAACGACCCACTAGTTCCCCGATTACAATAAAGTTCATGAGAACTGCATCAAAAGTCTTTTTATCTTTATAGAAAGAAGCTGCATCTTCATACTCAGAAGTAAAATTTATTATGCTATCTATTGAATCTAAAATTCCAAAAAAATTTGCACGATCTTTATCAGATAAATATTGCATCTTTTAGAATTAAATCTTTGTAATAAGGTTTTAAATACTTAGCGGAAGCAATATCAACCTGCTTATTGAATGCGTTCTCTAAGAAAGCACGAAGTTTTTCATTCGTATCAAATAATTGGCTCGTGTCCGGTTCGAATTCAACTAGTATATCTATATCGCTCTCATTATTTTGTTGATTCTTTGAAAAAGAGCCAAATAAAGCAATTGTAGAAAGATGAAATTCCGACTTTATAAATTGCTTATTTTTTTTTAAAAAATCTATTATTTCCAATTGAGTTATCACTACATAAGTTTTTAAGCATCCAACTCACCCGCGATCACGTTCAACGAGCTTAACGTCAAAATCGCATCAGAAATCATGCTTCCACGGATCATTTCCGGATATGCTTGATAATAAATGAAGCAAGGTCTTCTTATATGCATGCGGTAAGGAGTTCTTCCACCATCTGAAATCAAATAATAACCCAGTTCTCCATTTCCAGCTTCTACAGCATGATATACTTCACCTTTAGGCACATCTTGCTCGCCCATTACAATTTTAAAGTGATAGATTAATGCTTCCATTTTGCTGTATACATCTTCTTTATTAGGCAGATAAAAATCCGGAACATTCGCATGAAACTCGCCATCTGGCATTTTGGCAATCGCTTGCTCAATAATGCGTAAGGACTGCCACATTTCTTCCAGGCGTACCATGAAGCGATCATAAGTATCTCCTACTTTTCCAATCGGAATGTCAAAATCAAAATCTTCATAGCTAGAGTAGGGTTGAGCGACGCGAACATCATAATCGATTCCTGCTGCACGTAGATTTGGTCCTGTGAATCCGTATTCCAAAGCACGTTCGCCAGAAATAGGGCCTACGCCCACTGTTCTGTCCATGAAAATTCGATTGCGGCATAGCAATTTTTCGAATTCTTTCAAAGCCTTGGGGAATTCCTTCAAAAACGCATTGATTCTTTTCCAACATGTTTCTGAGAAGTCTCTTTCCATACCTCCGATTCGTCCGATATTTGTAGTCAAACGAGCTCCACACACTTCCTCAAAAATATCATAAATTTTTTCTCTCCATTGGAACATATAGGTAAAGCCAGTTAATGCACCACTATCGACACCGATTACGGCATCGCATACAATGTGGTCGCTGATTCTGGCAAATTCCATAATGATTACCCTAAGGTATTCAGCACGTTTGGGAAGTTGGCAATTGATCAGTTTTTCAACAGTCATGTGCCAGCCCATGTTATTGATAGGAGAGGAACAGTAGTTTAATCTGTCGGTTAAAGTAACTATTTGCTGATATGGTCGGTGTTCTGCAATTTTTTCAAATGCCCGGTGTATGTAACCGATCATTTGGTCAGAAGAATCTACGATAATTTCGCCATCCATTTTCAACACATTTTGGAAGATTCCGTGTGTTGCGGGGTGAGTAGGACCAAGGTTCAGATAGTTGTATTGTTTTTCTTCCGGTTGGGCTGAGTTTGCTGATTTTATATCTGTCATATCGCTTTAAAAGTGCAACTGAGAAAGTGAATAATTTGGCACTACATTTTATTTGTTGGCAAAGTTATTTTTTCGAGTTGCGACATTGAATATTTTATATTATTTGCTTTTCAGTATAATATTAGAATTTAATAGCATCATTCAAAAGCTAGATACTATCTTCCAAAGTATTTATCCTCTTTATCTTCACGCCAGGCATCTTCTAAAGGATATTCTCGGCGCATCGGAAAGTAGTTCATTTCTTCCATATTTAATATCCTTCTTAAATCAGGGTGCCCGACAAAGTTAAAGCCATAGAAATCGTATTCCTGACGTTCTTGCCAATTGGCAGCGGGCCAGATATCACTTACAGTCGGCACATTTAGATCTTCCTTTGACATGAATGTACGAACCCGGATTCGCCAGTTTTTTGGCATATTATGTAACTGGTACATGAGTGCGAATTCTGCCCCTTTGTTTTCAGGAGAGTGGATGCCGCACATGGTTGTCAGAAAGTGAAAATTAAATTCGGGGTCTTCTTTAAGCATTTTTAGTGCCTCATGTATTTTTTCTTTACGAATCACATACACCGGAAAATCATAATGCTGTTCGACTGCTACTACTGCATCGCCCAACTTACTTTGAATGCTTTCTTTTATTTCTGTGGTAATCATATATTTTTTGGTTTGTTACTCGATTCCGTATTGTTCGAGTCTTTTCATATACCGCTCAGATTGTCTGTAATCGCGGCGTTCCGTTCTAGCCATTTCCTGAACCTGCATCAAGGCATCTATTAATTGTTCCGGACGTGGAGGGCATCCCGGGACGTAAACGTCTACCGGTATCACTCTGTCGATTCCCTGCAATACACTATATGTATCAAAAATCCCTCCGCTTGAAGCACAAGCTCCCATGGAAATTACCCATTTGGGTTCAGCCATTTGCTCGTAAACTTGACGCAATATCGGTGCTAATTTTTTCGAAATAGTACCTGCTACAATAAGCAAGTCCGCTTGACGAGGTGAGAAACTGATTCTTTCTGAACCAAATCGAGCCAGGTCATAGTTGGATCCCATTGTGGCCATAAATTCAATTCCGCAACATGAGGTCGCAAAGGGCAAAGGCCATAAGGAATTAGCTCTTCCTAATCCTACAACAGTATCCAGCGTAGTGGCGAAAAAACCCTGCCCTTCATAGCCAGGGGGTGTATTCTTTGGGTCTATATTAACAGCCATTTAAGTTTATTTTAGTAGTAGTCTATTATTTGCAATAAGAATCTTTCCATAATTGAATAAGCAGAATTATTCCCATTTCAATGCACCTTTTTTAAGGATGTAGAAAAAGCCAATCAGCAAGAAGGCAATAAACGTAAACATTTCAAACAGACCAATTGCTCCGAGCGATTTAAAATTGACCGCCCAGGGGTACATGAAAATGACCTCTACATCAAAAAGTACAAAAAGTATTGCTACCAGAAAATATTTTATGGAAATCGGGGTTCTGGCATTGCCAATTTGTTCGATACCACATTCAAATGCATCTGATTTAATTTTGGATTTGTGTTTTGGGCCGAGCCATTGTGATATTAGCATCACAAAAACAACAAAGCCTGCGGCTACAATAAACATGAGCAGAATTGGGAGAAAATCACTTGAACGATTCAAAGATTGCAGTAAAATCATATTGTATTGATTAGTAGTGATTTAAGTGTTTGTTATTTAATGGCCGCTATCAGAGGGCAAAACTAGGAATAAAATAAGCCTTTTCAAAAAGATAAGCGTAGAAATTACTTCTCTTTTACAAAATAATCAGTGAAAAGTTGCTACAAAAGATTAGTTTAGAATCGTTACAAATACTAAATCGATTAGGAAGAACATTTCTTTTTCTCTTGAAGGTCTAAGATATCGCAAATAAAAAAGCTCCTGTTTTTTG
>JBMOJB010000003.1:0-71920 GCA_049316985.1 Saprospiraceae bacterium
GAATTACGAATTATGAATTATGAATTATGAATTATGAATTATGAATTATGAATTACGAACTTGTCTACCTTCGGCAGATTACGAATTTGTAAGTTGGGAACGGGAATTAAATGAATAAATACAAAATCAAATTTATGATGGGTCATTTTATAAAGTTTTTGTTGATAATTTGTTTTTTTAGTTCTTTTGCTGCTGCACAGACACAAATTAAAGGGGTAATTAACAATTATTATAAAGTAGTCAAGGTCGATACATGTCTTAATGTCGTTCGCACAGCTGCTTCGCATAGCTTTGTGGTAGGGGATCGAATTCTACTGATACAGATGAAAGGAGCCAATATCAACGAGTCGAACACTTCTGCATTTGGCAATGTATTTTCACTACGTGGAGCAGGGGAGTACGAGATCAACACCATCGATTCTGTGTTTATTGATGGTTTTCGCCTGAGGTACAACATGCTTTTCCCTTATGATCCTTCATTTTTGGTTCAGGTTGTTTCGATTCCGACTTATATCAATGCGATTGTTTCTGATACATTGAGCGCATTGCCATGGGATGGCAGCATCGGTGGAATTCTGGCATTGGATGCTGTTCAGTTGGAACTTGCTGCTCCGATTGATGTTTCCGGGAAAGGATTTCGGGGAGGTAAAGGCCTTAAGACGTTTGATTCATCTAACAATTGCTCCTGGATAGTCAGTGTAAGTGATTACCATTTACCCAGGAAAAACTGGCGAGGTGCAGAAAAAGGAGAGGGAATTGCTGAATTTATCCCAAATAAAGAATGTGGTCGGGGTGCACAATTTACCGGCGGCGGTGGCGGAAATGACCACAATTCAGGTGGAGGCGGCGGCGCAAATATCTCTAAAGGTGGAAATGGGGGTAAAAATGATGATCCGGGAAATTTTAGTTGTCAGGGACCCAATCCCGGTGTAGGAGGAAAAGCCGTTGGAATACCAAATGCTGTAAATCATTTTTACCTCGGTGCAGGTGGTGGCGCTGGCCACGGAAACAATGGATTCGCCAGTGATGGCGGTAATGGAGGCGGAATGATTTTCCTGACGGGAAAAAACTTAAAAACAAATGCACAGAAAATTAGTGCCAATGGAATTTCTTCCAGCTCAACGTATGGTGATGGCGGTGGCGGCGGCGGTGCAGGAGGCACCATCGTATTCGATTTTGAAAAAAGTGCGGGAATCCTGAATATAGAAGCGATAGGTGGACAAGGAGCAACCATCAACAACAGAGGAGAACAGCGTTGTTTTGGTCCCGGTGGCGGTGGCGCGGGTGGTAGAATCATATATTCCTCTCCATTTGTCGCCAATGAAAATGTCAGCGGTGGCAAAAATGGGGTCAGTACAAATGGATCTTGCCAGAATGCAGCCAACGGCGCTCAAAGTGGTGACAACGGAATTGTTGAGGTTTTTCAGTATCTGGACGTTGCAAAGGAGCCTTTTTTAGCACTGGGTTTGTCTGTTCAACCCGCCTCTGATACCATATGTGTAGGCGGTATTGCAAAAATTAGCCTGAAAGCTAGTGGAAAAGGATTGAAATACCAATGGCAAAGCAGCGTAAAAGGAAGCGGTACGTTCTCTAATGTTCCAAACAATGCGCAGTATACGGGTTCTTTAGGTCCTGTTTTAACCATCAACAATTTTAGCAGTTCGCTCATCAATTATGAATTTCAATGTGTGGTTTCTACGATTTGTGGACAGACAATTATTTCGAAACCAATTCAGCTTTTTGCTGATTCAATACCCAAAATTGATTTTAATCTGAATGTGCTGGCTGCGCAGTTAATTTGCACCAATAAAACTGCCAATGCGATTTCGTATACCTGGGATTTTGGCGATAACAACACGTCAATATTCACTAATCCCACCCATTTGTACACAACAGACGGCAAATTCACTGTGGGTTTGACAGCAAGAAATAGGTGTGGAGCAGCTTTCAAACAACAAGATATTGAAATCGTGACTCCACCGCTCGCATCTTTTAGAGCTGATACCATCCAAGGTTGTGCACCATTAAAAGTTCGGTTTGTGAATACATCTTCGCAGAATGTTACCGGATATTTGTGGAGATTTCAAGGAGCCGATATAAGTGTTTCGAATGCTAAAGATCCGGTAGTCACTTATACGGCTGGCGGCGTTTTTGGCGTCACCTTAATTGTCACCAATAGTAAATTTAAAGATTCGCTATCTCGTCCAACTTACATTTCAGTGGCGGAAAAGCCAAGTGCAAATTTTAGTATCAGCATCTTGAACAGTACGGTTGTGGATTTGAAAAATCTGACTTCAAATAATGCGACTGCATTTCGCTGGGATTTTAATACAGGTTTTTCATCAGTTCAAAAAGATCTGCAGCACGATTTGCTGAAAGATGGAGATTACCTGATCACACTGACTGCCTCTAATGTCTGTGGATCAAACCAAATCGTCAAAAGTATTACGATTCAAACTTTGCCCAAAGCAGGTTTTGCAAATAACGTTACCAAAGCTTGTGTGCCGGTAACAATACAGTTTTCCAGCCAGGCATCTGCAAATACGACCAAGTGGTTTTGGAGATTTCCCGGAGCAGATAAAGATACCGCCTCTCAAATCAATCCCAAAGTTACTTACTCAAATGCGGGTACTTATGATGTTAGTTTAGTAGTGACTAATGCGAAAGGTAAAGATTCCATATTTAAGAAAGCTATTATAATTACCGATGACAAGCCATTGGTTGGTTTTGATTCTAAAATTAATCGCCTGACGGTTGAATTTCAAAGCAGCGCAAGCAGGTACAATTCAATACTTTGGGATTTTGGTGCTGAGGGTAAAACAGCTACCACGGAAAAAGCTACTATGATATACCCGGCTTCCGGGACGTATAAGGTGTCGTTGACCGCTAAGAACAATTGCGGTGAACGTAAGCTGGAGAAGGAAATTATCGTATCCAACGAATTATCCTGTGATCAGATTGAAGTACTTGTCGTGCCCAATCCTATTGTTGATTATGCCATTATCACATTCAACACCAACCGATTTGCCCCGATTCCTTATCTTATAAGCACAGTTGATGGCAAAGTCATCCGCAGAGGAGAAATTCCCAAGGATACGAAATTGTACGAATTGAATTTTGAAAATGCCGCTAGTGGTGTATATATTTTATACCTGAAGTGTGAAACTAAAATACATACCATTAAGATTTTGAAGACTGATTATTGATGCTTCCGCTGATCGAATTGATATATCGAATGAACTCAAGTTCATTTTCAACTTTTTGTTCTTCGGTCCAGCCCAGTAATGCTGCCATTGTTTCGGATACTACTGGGATTGCATGAAATGTAGCCTCCCAGTCCAGAAAGCTAAGTCTGATCCTTCTGCTCAAAAAATCGGCAATGGTACGTGCCATTTCATTTTCAACTGCATAGTGTATTTCAGCTTTAATAAAAGGGTATGTACCAACAATTCTGGCGTTTAGTCCGGACTCTTCTTTATTAAATCCCAGTTTCAAAACCGATTTTGCACAAGAACCATATTTTGTATGCAAATGTTTCGCGATATCTTCTTCTACAGCAAATTCCTTTATCAACAACTTCCAATGATCAGGATGAAAATCTTGGGCACCCTTCAGTACAATTTCATCGCTTGAACAAATATTGTTTTTACCCAATTTTTGCGATACAAGATCAACGCAATCTTTAGCCATCAACCGATAGGTGGTCCACTTTCCTCCCAGTATGCTTATTAATCCGGATATTGGATCTTCTTCAATGTAATGATCTCGCAATAGTTCTTTAGTCTCTTGTCGTTGTCCTTTTAGTAAGGGTCTTATACCGGCAAATGCACTTCTGACCTGAGATACCTGTACTTCTTTTTGTAACACCAAATTGATGTTTTTTAGAATGAAAGTGGTATCTGTTTCATCCGGAAAAACCTGGTCGGTATTTTCATCGATTGCAGTATCAGTAGTGCCAACGAGTAATTTTCCTTCCCAGGGGATCACAAACAGTATCCTGCCGTCACTGGTGCCTGCGATTAACATTGCACATTTTGTATTCGGAATGGCTATTGGATCAAGTACCAGATGAATTCCTTTACTCTTTGCAATAATTGGTGCCAAATCCATATTGGCAAGTTTTCGCAAATGGTCGGCCTGAGGTCCGCAAGCGTTAATGAACAGTTTCGCTGAAATTTCAATCCGCCCACCCTTTAACAGATCTTCTGCAAAAAGTCCTACAATTTTGCCATCAAGGTCTTTGATGAATTCAATTACCTTGAGGTGATTAATGGCGATCGCACCTTTTTCTGATGCAGTTTGCACCAGACTTAAACCGTATCTGGCATCATCAAATTGCCCGTCGTAATACACTACTGAACTTTGAATTTTTCTGTTCAGTCCCGGGATTTTCGCTAAGGTATACTTTTGGTTAAGCCATCTGCTTTTGGGTAAAAAGTCAGTTCCAGAAATCAAATCATACAAGCTAAGTCCAATCTTGTAATAAATTGCTTCGAACCAGGAAAAACAAGGCGTCAGGATTTCGATGGGATGGGCCAGGTGTGGAGCATTTCGAAGTAAAATTGCTCGTTCTTTCAGTCCGTGACGTACTTGCTTTAATGAGGCCAAATCAAATTTGCGAAATGCTTGTTCGAGATAGCGAACGCCACCATGAATCAGTTTAGTAGAACGGGAGGAAGTCTCAGCGCAAAAATCATTGCTTTCGATCAATAGGGTAGTGAAGCCACGACTTTGAGCATCAAGTGCACATCCTGCGCCACTCGCACCTCCACCAATGATGCAAATATCAAAGTGAATCTTCCTGGCTTGAAGTAAATTATACTCCCTGTTCATTTTAAATTATTTTCCTACTAAAAAAAATCCCCGGTTCGTTTACCAACCGGGGATTATAATTTTAATGCGCGACCATTAATTTTCGGGTTAGCATCTTATTGCCGATTTGAATTTGCATTAGATACATTCCATCAGGTAGATCAGCTGTGTCAAAACTCAATTGTTGACTACCTTCCTGAATTCCGTAATCCTGCATATTGATTCTTTTGCCACTCAGATCGACCAGACTCACGATAACCGAAGAAGCTGCGGTAATGTTCAAGTCAATATTTGTAGAAAGATCAGCTGGATTTGGAGAAATTGAACGGAAAAAAGGATGCTCCACAACTTCCTCAGCAGCCAAAAGAAAATTCGAAGCTTTATCGACAACCACGTTATCTACCACGCCATCCGTACCAATCAATGCGGTGATCACCTCAAGCTTGTTCATCTGAAAGGTAGCCGGCACTTCATAGGTAATGGGTGTACCATCAAAAACGACCCCTGCAGACATCGTGCTAAAGCTTTTGGTCTGTCCGCTGAAACCATTTAATAATGCTCTTGCAACATTTCTGTAATACATTCTATTGGCTGGAACCGGATTGGGCATTTTTTCAAAACCACCCATTACACCTGCTCGGCCTCCTGCATAAGCATTTGCCTGGTTATACGCAGCTGTTGTTCCCCGGATACTGTCTTCTGCAAGGATGACAACCAATTTGTATGCTCCTTTACTTGCACTTGCATTGAAGGTCGCCTTCGGATTGATTACTAAGGTTCTTGCTGAGGAGCCTAATTTCACGCTGGTTTCAATTTTTGCTGATACCGGTCTGGATATGGATCTTAAAAAAACCGATTCTATTTCACTTGGGTCTTGCTTTTCATTGCGATTCACAACAGAATGAGGAAAACCGGGGATATTAAGACCACCAACATAAGAATTCATTCTCATCGGGTCGTTCTGATCACCATGTACAGCGACACCTACAAAATAATCGTTGTAATCGTCCTCCATTTTTTGCATACTAACATGACCTCGTGGGCACCAAACACACCATGTGCCTGTTGCCTGTTCACCAAAGACCTTTTTGCCGGGAGTGGGAACATAAACACTTACGGCTCTTTCCTGGGTATTGTTGCCGGCAACTGCATCTGTCTGCTCATTTACTTTTTTGATAGTAATGCGCACATTATTAGCCCCCACCTGTGCCAGGTAATTTTGATCCAGTTGAAAAGCTTTATTAGTCAACGATTTAATATTCAGATTATCTAAGATTTGGGTATTGGTTTTCAAGCCATCGCTCCATTCCAATTCTATTTTTTGAATGGTCTGCTTGCCAAGATTTCTGAATTGGGCACTGACTACGCTGGTTCTACCAGCCAGAATATCAGATTTCATCTGGATTGGCGATATTGAAGCATCTAATTCATTCAATTCATCTTTTTTGAAAGTATAACTAATATCATCTAAATAAAATGACGACTGGTTTTCGATACTCTGTGGGTTAATATTGAATGCATATAATGTATTATTTTCGAAAGTATTTATCGCAAATAACTTGTCGTTGTAGGAGAACGACCACTCATTTGAGGTTAAATTTGCTCTTACGGAGAACTTGATCCACGAATTTTGCGCATATCTGGTATAACCAGTCGTTTGGTTGTCTTCATCTACAATTCGCAAAAAATTATTGTTGTCGAAATAGACTTGACAGGCAATCGCATCTGTAACCGGGTTCAATGCCTGGAAATTAAAGTAGGCGCCTTGTTGTGTTGGAATATACAGCCAAACAGAAAAATCCATCGTTCCATGATCTTCTGTCGTACCATTTTGAAAAAGTGGCATATATACATTTTGAGGTCCTCCTCCTGATATATTTGAGAACAAATAGATGGAGTTTTTGCCGGCATGTGCTTTTACATTGCTGACTTTAACATCGGTGGGCGTGGCAGGGTCATCAAAAACAACTTTCCAGCGAGCGGGATTTACTACACCTAAAAATTCTTCATTGTTGTAGGATTCAAAATTTTCAGTTACAGAATAGGTAGTGGTTTGTGAATAAGATAAGATTCCAGACAAACAAAACGTTAGGATAAATATAGATTTTTTCATTGAAGGTTTTAAAAATAGTGAATAGTAATAGATGCAAAAATAATACCTATTGAAATAATATTCTACATCTGCAAGATAATAAACTTGATAATTAACTATAATTGTGAAATTTCAAAAGTATATTCTTTGAAAATTCAACGAATATGTTACTATTAAATAATGCTTTTTGTGGAACTGAATGGAATGTCTTCTCAATACTTCAAATTGCTTATTCAATTTCTGCAATTTATTTAAAAGTTATAGTTTGATTACTTTTTTAATCGCTACTTGTTCATTGTTTTGCAATAATTTTATCCAATAAATGCCAGTGGGCAATTGGCTGATATCAATTTTGAAAACGGCATCTGCAAGAATATTAGTTTCCTGCCAGACTTCCTTTCCTTGAAAATCATAGAGTATTACAGCAGCTGATTCTTTCAATTTTGATGAAATATGCAATTGCAAATGGTCATGTGCGGGATTGGGAAAAACCTCAAGTTGAGA
Source organism: Saprospiraceae bacterium (assembly GCA_049316985.1). Taxonomy (GTDB): domain Bacteria; phylum Bacteroidota; class Bacteroidia; order Chitinophagales; family Saprospiraceae; genus CANHEE01. The sequence goes on from JBMOJB010000003.1 coordinate 7,409, forward strand.
TTTAGCACAACTAATTGGCACTGCAATAATTTTTGAGTATTCATGCCTTCCGTCCTTGTCCATTTGCTTCAGCCGATAATAAACTTGATTGGCTGCGCAGTTGATGGATTGATCAGTAACACTATAGCGATATTTATAGTTGGTCGTACCCTTTCCTTCAATAAAGAAAAGCTTATCAAAGTGTAAGCCATCGTAACTTCTTTCTAAGTCGAAGCCCTTATTGTTGTATTCATTGTAGGTTTGCCATTCTATATTAACTGTTTTGTCCTTGAAATTGGCATAAAAACTTAATAATTCCAGAGGCAATGACCCGATAAAAACAACTCCATAATCCTCTACCTGTCCGTTGATTGGATCATAACAAGGAGAAGTGATGTCGCTGGGTGCGCTTGCCATAACGCGTAATCGCAGCAAAGTATTTAAAGTCGGATTTGCCGATGTCGTAACGGTTCCCAACGTATAGTTTCCCGGTGGATTGATGCTACTTACTGTCCTGAGGGTTTCATAGGGATCATTGAGGATGCCGTTGTTGTTGTAGTCCAAATAGATTTTTGCTCCCATATTCGAAAATCCTGCGGCGCTGGTATACAAATATACCGGATAAACAGTGGAAGGAGATAAAAATGCATTGCTCGTACAGATATTGTCGATGTATTCACTGCCATCAGCTGTCGCCGTTCCTGAAGATTTTGATAAAGGTCCAAATTCAAAATAGCTGATCCCCGCATTAGCAGGCGCTGTATTTCCAATCGGACAACTTGGTGAAGGTTGACTAAACACATTTACGTTTTGTGTGCTGGAATTTGAACCAATTCCATTTTCAGCTAAAAGAGAAATAGTCTTTAACCCGGCGCTGTTGTAATTTAGTGTTACATTTCTCGAATTAATGGTAGGACTAATAGAAGCTCCGTTGGCTGTCCAGGTCCAGGTCGTAGGGCCATTAGTTGAATTGTCTTTGACGGTTATGCCAAAATTGGTGCAATTGATGTCAGTCAATAATCTAATTGAAGTAGCGGGTGCTTGCGTGGCACCGCAGGAAGACAAACAAGGCAACAAAGTTGAAAAAGAATTAATCGCTGCCACTGAAGCCGCGGACCATACTGTACTATTGTTGACAACCGGACTCATGATGAAATTGCTCGCGGCGTCATGATTGCAATTGAATGCGTGTCCAATCTCATGAGCAGCCAATACACGAAGTCCAAAACCAGTTCCATTAATTACGGTGCCTAGATAATCCTCTAAAATATGGTATTTATATGAGCCGCAAACCGACCCAACATAGGACAGTCCTGCCAGACTTTGATTCAACCCTGCTCCATTTTCATCAAGGTTTCTGCAAGTCCAGAATGTCGCCAAATCAAAATTTACGCCAAAATTGCCTGCATTGCCCCAGCTTCTGAAATTGCTGAGTATGGTATTGCTGTTGGTACCACCATAAACTGGACTTAATGGTTCGGTTGCAGTTGCTGTGGATTGGTATTGTTTGACAATTTTAAACTCGATATTATCTGCAAATTGATCATTGTTTCGATAGTCTGTATTTACGCTGTTGATAACGCCAATATTATGGTTCTCTACTGCTGTTGCGGATCCATATCGTGTTAGCATACTCAAATCTGAAGCGATCGCCAGTTCCACTTGCCTGCAAATTGATCCGGTTCGATCATCCGCATTCAACTTCAGTTCTTCTTTTATTTTGTTAAAATCTTTTACTCCGCATTTAGCTGACTTGTCTAAATTAACATCTTGAACATCGTAAATAACATATGCATCTGCGGAAAGGGATCGATCGTAGTAATTGGCGGGTTCAATAAAGAAAGTCAAATTTGGATTAACTTGAAAATAGCCAAAGATAAATCCATCTCTGATTGTTAGACTTACTGTACTTTTTGGTTCTCCCAATATATACCCCTCGTAAGTAAAGCAGGATGCTTTAGGGTAAATAATATTACCTGATTCGCTACTTACTTCAAAATTGTATTTGTGGGAAAGAATATCATTTTCCTGTAGAATAAAGTCGAATTTAGGTAAGTTCTCCCATCCCATCCTATACCGCCTGCCAAGTTGTTCTGAATTTTGTAAAGCCATTGACCACATTCTCGAATCAATTTGTACAATTTGCTTTTTACTAAAGACTGGGTCGAATAAGGTATTATTATTGATTTGCGTCAAATTGAGCGCTGAACAAGGAATAAGTATTGGCCGCTCCTGAGCTGCAGCAAAAAAGCTACAAAGCAAAAATATTGATGGAAGTACCAGTCTCATATTGAATGTTTAGCGGGATAGAACAATTCTTATGTAAAAATATCCACTTTTCTTAATAAAGCAAAATGAATTGAAGAAAGATATCGTATGTAGGGAGGAAACACTATTATTTGCCTAAATATAAGCGCTTTAAGTTAAGATTCGGGTGTTTTTTCAATGGGAGGATTTATCTTTTTAATTCTTTTCATCAACAGATAAAGACAAAGTAGTCCCCAGGTGATGAATATGGGAATGAAAGGAATAACTTTTACGTCAAAACTTGCAAAAATTTCAGGTATTGCATATGCACCGAAGAGATACAGAAACAGGTAAAATAAAATCGCCAGTACTATTTTTATTAATTTCATCGCATAGAAAAAGCAAAGAGGAGCATTTTTTGAAAACCTCCTCTTTGCTTGATTTTCTTAATTTTATTTATTTCCAGTTGTTGGAGTGTTAGCCTCCAGATTAGATTTTGCTGCCAAGGCGTCAACATTGGTTGGGTCCAGTCTGAGAACTTCATTGAAATAAGTGAGGGCTTTCGCGTTGTCGTTGACAAAGTGCACATTACATACCCCAAGGAAGTAATTTGATTTGATGAGTTGCGCTTTGTTTTTTACTTCATCTGCTTTTGCCAGTTCAACTACTTTTTCGTGAAATGGCAGGGCAGCACCTGTCTTTAATTCAGGATCGCCAATTTCAGCGATGTCCGCCAATTGAGTCCATGCGAATAAGTAGGTCGGAGACAAATCTTTGAGTTTGGTAAATGCCTGCTCGGCTTTCACTAAATTTCCCGATTTTCTGTAACATTGTCCAATGTAGAAATAATCGGAAGTCGTAGCTTTGGCTTTGCTCATCTTCAGTTCATACATAGCTGCTGACTTTTCCCACATTTTATTGTCGAAATACGCTTTTCCCATGGTTTCATAAACATCCGTTCTGGTGCTATCCAGTTCAAGGATATTTGAAGTCATTTGCGAAGCAGTTTCGAAATCTTTAGTTTTTAAAGCGCAGAATAAATAATTGTCATAATCGGTAATTATGGGCTTGGTAGTTCCAATATTTTGTATGAAACTTTTGGAATATTCAAGTCCTTTCTTAAAGTCTTCTGCAGCAGCGGTTGGATTTTCTTTATCTTTGGCTTTGCCTTTATAAGTATACGCCCAAGCTAACCAGCGATACATTGTATTGCTTTTTGGGTTCATCGCGAGGACATTATTGGCTTCTTTGATGGCTGCATCATAATCTTTGGCATAGTAGCACAAGTATCTGACCAAACGTTCTCTGGCTTCGACATCTTTACCTGCCAATGCAGTATATTTTTGCAAAATCGGAGCTACCTTAGAGTATTGACCTGACGCAACGTATACCTCGGTCATTTCTTTCAATGCCGGTGCATAATTGGGGTCAAGCGTAAGTGCTTCATTCAAAATAGCTTCTGCATCTTTGAAAATCTTTGCTGATTTATTTATTCTTGCTCTTTTGACATAGTTTTTAAGATCAGCTTTGTTCTTTTCAGTTGCAAATTCGTATTTGTTTAATGCAGTACCGGCATCTTTTTTGAAAAAATAAGCATCACCTAGCAAAGAAAAGAAATTTCCATCTTTGGGATTAATTGCAATTGCTTTATCCAACCATTCGATTGCCTGTTCAGCATATTTACTGGTATTTTCTAGATATGCTTTGGCAAAATTCTGGTCTAAATATGCTTTGCCTACTTGATACATGATGTACGCATTTTTATTGCGTGTCCATTTGGCTGCCTTTTCAAAATTCTTGAGTGCTTCTGCCGGTTTGTTTTGATCCAGCAACAGTTTACCTTGCCCGATCAGACAAAGTGCCGCATCAGGATTTGCAGTAAGACCTTTTGTGTAATAAAGCTGTGCAGAATCGGACTTTTCGTTTTCATAATAAGTCTCTCCCATGAAAAAATGTCCTTCTGAAGATTTCGGATCTTTCGAAATCAATTGCAGACACATTTTTCTGGCAGAAATATAATCTTCCTTTTCAATAGCTTTAGAAATTTCATCGGCAGACTGAGCGCTGACGAAAAAACTCATTCCTAGCATATAAAGCGCGAAATAGCTTCTTAATTTATTTGTTGTCATGTTAAATACGTTTTTTTGTAGTTAGCAGCTTGAGTTTACACTCAATTTGTTTTCAAAATTTAGTAAAATAATGTGATGGTTTTTTGTCAGGAAAATTTAAGGTGTCAAAAATTATAGGAAATTCCAAATTGTAAATCCCAGGCGCTTCTTATGTAAGTCGGTCCGTCCAATATGTTTCTATAAACTGCAATCTGAGTTTGCCATTTACCAGCTCCACTTGACCATCCTAATCCAACATTGCAGTAAGGCTGCGATATTTTGGTGGTGTATATTTTATTGGTGTTCAAATCGATTTGTGGATCGACTTTGAACGTACTATTTTCCAGTTCGACCTGTGCAAATAAGCCACTGAATATTCTTGCTCTGGAAAAAAGTCCTACACCATAATTTAAGTTTTCGTATTTGTGCAAACCGCCGGTACTTACTGGGTCAAGCTTGTAGTAATAATAATCTCCTTTAAAAACTGCTCCAGCCGAAAGCCATCTGTTGAATTTATACGCAGCTCTCGGCGATATACTCATATTAAATTGCCCATTTCCAAATGAAGGAAAATGAAGTTCGGCGCCATACCACATTTTGTCCAGCCAAAAATTTTCCGCCTGCTTGGCAGCTTTTTCAGTTCTGGCCTTCTTCTTTTGTGCAGCTGTCATCGGTTTCTTTTTCTTTGTTTGACACATCAATACTGTAGTGCAGATAAGCATCATGCATAAAAAAGAAATCCCAATTTTTTTAAAATCCATAGTCGTTTTCATATTAATCTTTAGTTTTTTTCCAGGTTAATTGGTTAAAAAAAATATCCAGTTCTTTTTCAAACCATTGCAAGTTTTCGGGACTGTCATAATTATCCGATATTTTCTTTTTTTTCATACCATCGCAAAACGTTGTATAGGTATATGGTAAATCCGCAATAATATTGTTTCTGTTCAGCGGATAATGATCTGCAAATTTGAAAAAATCAACTTGCTTTGCTTTTTCTAAAATTTCTGCAATTTGCTCTTTTCCGACTTCAGCTTCATAAGTGCCCAGTAATTCAACACTTCTTGACCCGACATACAGCGCCTTTCCATCTGATCGCAAAGTTGCGGTGTAAACTGGACAGTTTCCGTAACAAATCGTCCGCTCAATCTGCAACACGGTATAAACCCCTGTGTCTTTTTGCGGCTTAGGGACTATTACTTCCTTCTCCGGAATCGCGGCCTGGCTGCCTTTGGTCTTTTGAGTTGTTTTGCGATTACATGATGCTGCTAAAACGCAAAAAACACAAAAAAAATATATTAAATTTCGGCTGCAAACGTTCATACTTTTGTAATTTAGATGCAAAATCACTTGTTTTTTTAAAAAAGAGCAAAATTACAGAAATATCGTTGGTTTTTTAACAAAAGATTAAATTTTTAAGTCATGAAAACAAAAATTTGCACTACATTAATCTTGGAGCTCGTTTCGCTGAGTACTTTCGTCTTTTCGGCCGCACCTCCTGAACTTTGGGGTTTTTTCGCACACAAAAAGATCAATAGATTGGCGGTCTTTACGTTGCCTGTTGAAATGGCCGGATTTTACAAGAAACATCTTGATTTTATCGAAGAACATGCGGTTGATCCCGATAAACGCCGCTATTCTTCCAAGTTTGAGGCTCCTCGGCATTACATCGATTTAGATGCCTATGGCGAAGCACCGTTTTCTGAACTTCCCCGCAACTGGCTGGACGCGTTGATCAAGTATTCTGAGATATTCGCAGTGAACCGGCAATCGGATACTTTGTTGCTTTTTGACCCCCATTTGACTATTCAAACCAGAAGCGAAATGCTGTTTACCGGTGGACAAATGAACGAAATCCTTTGCCGCGATACTTTATTTAGCGACAAGAAACTTTTTAAGGATTTTTTCTACCGAAACATCATCAATCGCCTCTATGAAGAGGATTTGATTGCTATCCCAATTGATAGTTTGAAAAATGTATGTACACTTTCTGCTGATATAACATCTGTGATTGCAAAAGAACACCTTACCCAGCATGGAATTGTTCCTTATCACCTGAGCCACATGGAAAAGCGGCTTACTGAAGCATTTAGGGATAAAAATTCCAAAAGAATTCTGCAGCTTTCCGCTGAAATCGGTCACTACCTTGGCGATGCTCATGTCCCACTACATACGACGAGGAATTACAATGGGCAACTCAGTGGGCAGCGCGGGATACATGCATTTTGGGAAAGTCGCATTCCTGAATTATTGTCTGAAGATTATGATTACTGGGTCGGGTCGGCAGAGTTCATACCCAATACTTCTGAAACATTTTGGCAAATTGTTTTTGACAGCCATAAATTAGTAGACTCGCTGCTGCAGATCGAAAAAAAACTTAGTCTTTCCTATCCCTCCGATCAAATATTTTGTCTGGAAGAAAGGCAAGGAACGACCATCAAAACACAATGTGAATCGTACGTAAGAGCGTACAGTGCGCGACTTAATGGGCAAGTCGAAGATCGAATGAGGGCCGCCATCCTGTCGATAGGAAGTATCTGGTTCACAGCCTGGGTCAATGCCGGTCAACCTGATTTAAATCAATTAGATCAGGAAGAAAAAGAGCTGAATTCTCCTTTGGACAAATTGCCGGATGCTGAATCAAAGGCTGCTCAATCGATGATTGGTCGACCGGAAAACTAAAATTATCATGTTCAGCGGCCGCTGTAGAATTAAAATTTAGTTAAAATGACTTTTTTTTGCAAGTTGCTATACTAGGAGAGCCTTTTAATGTGTTTATATATGATAATCAGTTTGTGCGCAGGTTTTAGTATCTGCTAAAAGTCCGGCCACTTGGTTCATTTAGTAGCATTATAATAAATTTTAATGTAAATTGCATATATTTTATAAGATTCATATTATCTTTGCAGGTAATTTATTTTTGCAAATGTTCAAATGAGGAAATTATTCCTCAGTATTACGGAAAATCGTATTTTAATTAAAAATCACACTATTTATGAGCACTAATCAGGATCAAAAGAGTAACAAAACAGTATGGATTGGTATTTTGGCAGCGCTATTGCTGGGTTCAAATGCATTTTGGTTATTCAATAACTCCAATAAAAATGAGCAAATCACCACTTTGGATTCTAAAGTTGATGAAGTAGAAGGCGTTAAAGCAAAATTAGAGAAGGAATATTACGAGTCACTTTCTCAATTGGAAGAAATGAAGAGTTCAAATACCGAACTCAATAAAGTAATTGACTCGCAGAAAGCTCAACTGTCGCAGCAAAAGTCTAAAATTGATGATTTGATTCGCAATAAAAAAGATCTTGCGGGCGCTCGTGCCCAAATTGATGGAATGAAGACACAGTTGAACCAATACCTGGCAGAAATTCAGGCACTTAAGCAAGATAATACCAAATTGGCTGCCAAAGTAAAGGAAGTGGAAGAACAAGCTTTGCAACTGGAAAGTAACGTAAGGACACTGACTGATGACAAAAATAACTTAAATACCCAATTGTCTAACACTGCCAGAGATCTTGAAGATACGAAGGCTCGTGAAGATAATTTAAAAAAGGTCATTAAAGTAGACAAAGTGGAGTTGGTTGCGATTAATGCCAAAGGCGAGGATGTTAAAAAAGCTAAAAACGCCGATGGGTTTAAAATTAAGTTTAAAACTTCTAAAAATTCGTTTGCTAAAGGAAAAGAAACTTTTTACGTTCAGGTTATTTCCCCGCAAGGTGTTACAATCAGCAACAAAGCAATGAAAGTAAAATTAAACAATGATGAAGAAGTGTCTTTTACTTCTTCAACGGATGTAAACTATTCGGGAGCTGAGCAAGAAGTCACTGCTTCTGTTATCTTAGAAGACACTAAGATTGAGCCGCATTCTCAGTACGAAGTACGTGTATACCACAGAGGTGAATATGTAGGGGGGAATAACTCTAAAAAGTTGAAAAAGAATTTATTCAATTAATCAAAGTTTATATTTCATACAAAAAGGCTGTCTCTATTTTGAGCAGCCTTTTTTTGTTCATATTAGTATCGCGATCTGAATAATGTTAAAGTGACAAGGATATTTTGCAAACCTTATTGGATTCCCGGTGTTATTCCTTTAATTTTGCATGTGTATGGAAATAAATAATCCGATTGATCCTAAAAAAGTAGCCCAAAATCCCGGTTTGCTACCTTATGCCCACAATGCTGCCAGTGCAATCGTACAGCCTATCGACAAAGGAAGGGCCAAAGGAATTGCAGTACGAGCGATGTACGAGCAGTCTAATGCTGATCTAGATCAGATTCGGAAACAAGTAGAATTGTTGGCGATGCAAGCTAAAATGATTCACGATCGGGTTGCAATTTCTGAAAAAATTTACCGGGCAGACATGAATTTCAAACCGGTAATGGGGAATGTCTATCACCTATATTTGAAAAAAGATAGTACACATGTGCTATCAATGATCGCGCCGGAAGAGTGGGGAGCTAGAAAGCCATACACGTGGGTCGCCACATGCAGATTATTGGCAGACCATACCTGGGAGGTGTATAGCTGTGATTCTGAAATCTTGTACAGCAATCTGAACGGCGAAGCCAGTATTTCTCCGGAAGATTTTTTAAATGTTAATAGCTAAACTAGTTTCAATATGAGATTATCCATCCAGTATTATTTGATTCCGCTATTTTGCATTGCTTTTTTTATGAATCAGGGATTTTCGCAAAACCCTGCAGCGATTGATTTTAATATAAAAGAAAGTGATTCTGAGGCAATAGCTATAGCAGACGAAGTAATGGAAGCAATGGGAGGACGAATGAACTGGGATAAGACGCGTTACTTGTCGTGGAAGTTTTTTTCATTCAGAAAACTAATCTGGGATCGATATACGGGAGATGTGCGTATTCATGATCTCAAGAGCGATACAAAAATCCTGATGAATGTCAATACCGGAAAGGGAAAGGTAAGTCGCAAAGGTGAAATTTTAAGTGATACATCAGCCGAATGCTTAAAAGCACTTGAGCGAGGAAAAAAAATATTGGTGAATGACGCCTATTGGCTCATTATGCCAATGAAATTAAAAGATTCAGGCGTAACATTAAAATATCTTGGGAAAGGGAATGCGCTCGATGGGAGTTCTGCCGATATTCTGCAGCTAACTTTCAATCAAGTCGGTTATACACCCGATAACAAGTATTGGGTCTATGTAGATTCTCAAACCAGATTGGTCTCACAATGGTCCTTTTTCAAATCTGCAAAAGATGAAAAACCAGAGTTCAGTAATCCGTGGACAGACTACAAAAAGCATGGCAATGTGCTACTTTCAAGTGGCCGGGGTAGAGCAGAAGGAGGAATGGAGGAGATTGTGGTTCACAAAAAAATAGATCAGAAGATTTTTACTCAATTTTAAGATATGTATACTGTAATCCCAATTGAATTTGGTACTCCTGAATATGATGAGGCTGTATCAATAAGATATGAGGTCCTTAGAAAGCCGTTGGGTCTCGATTTCTCTGTTGCTCAGTTGGAGAAAGAATGGTCTGACATTCACCTTGTCTGTTATTCCCAACATTCGGAAATGCTGGGTTGTTTGATTCTGTCTAAATTCGAGGATGACACTTTGAAGATGCGGCAAGTAGCAGTAAAAGAAAAAAGACAGGGAGCCGGTATCGGAAAAGCGCTAGTTGATGCTGCAGAAACTTACGCCAGACTCAATGGGAACAAAACTATTTTATTGAATGCCAGAGCCAATGCTATACCATTTTACGAGCGTCTGGGATACGAAATTATCAGTGATACTTTCACTGAGGTCGGAATCGAGCATAAAAAAATGAAAAAAACTTTGTTTTGATTTATCTGCTTGAATATCAGTCAATATAGCAACTTATTTTAATGTATTTCGTTATACACCCTTGACAAGTGCGGTTTTTTGTCGTACTTTTGCAGGATAATTTAAGCCAAACTAAGTCAAATACGTTGATTTTTAGTCCGCGAAAAAGAGAAAACAATTCGACCCAAAATCTAAACATATTTCCTTAAATGATCCAATTGCTATTTTTTGTATTTTCTTGTACTTAAAATAGTGATAATTCTTTTGTATATTCTGAATTTTCAATATTAATTACTGCGTTAAAAATTTGTATAACATTACATGAGACAGCTCAAAATTACAAAATCCATTACAAACCGCGAGAGTCAATCTCTTGAAAAATACCTTCAAGAAATCGGAAAAGTGGATTTGTTAACTCCGGAAGAGGAGGTCGATCTTGCAAAACGAATTAAACAAGGGGATCAAATAGCGCTAGAGAAATTAACTAAAGCAAATCTCAGGTTTGTGGTATCAGTAGCGAAACAATATCAAAATCAAGGTCTTTCTTTAAGTGACCTCATCAACGAGGGTAATTTAGGCTTAATTAAAGCTGCACAAAGATTTGATGAAACGAGAGGATTTAAATTTATCTCTTATGCCGTTTGGTGGATTCGCCAGTCTATTCTGCAAGCATTGGCAGAACAATCCCGAATTGTCCGCCTTCCGCTAAATAAAGTCGGTTCATTAAACAAAATCAACAAAGCATTCTCTGAATTAGAGCAGGAATTCGAACGAGAGCCTTCTGCAGAAGAATTGGCAGATCTACTCGAAATACCAACGGAAGAAGTTGAAACTACGCTTGGAGTGGCAGCGCGTCACGTATCAATGGATGCACCTTTTATTGATGGTGAGGACAATTCCCTTTTGGATGTATTAGAAGATTTCGCGGGAGATAAAACCGATTCCGCTTTGGAATACAGGGAGTCTCTCCGTCGGGAAATTGATCGTTCTTTGTCTACACTTACTGATAGGCAAGCTGATGTTATTAAATTGTATTTCGGAATCGGAGTTGAACATCCCATGAGTCTGGAAGACATTGGCGACAGATTTGGACTTACACGGGAACGAGTTCGTCAGATTAAAGATAAAGCAATCAATAAATTACGTACCGCTTCAAAAAGCAAATTATTGAAAAATTACCTGGGAGCATAAATCCCGGCAAGGCTATTCAGAACGCAACAGTTTTGAATAGCCTTTTTCTTTTAATAACCTACCGCATTTTTATAATATTCCTGAAATTATATTTAAAATAAGCCTACCTTTGCGCGCTGCTTTCAAACAGTATAATAGTAAGCGGAAAAACAATTTTTTTGTAATTTGAATATCTATAAAACTAAGAGTCGATGAATAACTCTTACTTTGATCTAGTTGATCAAACATTTGATTTTCCTCAGGAAGGATTTGCTTTTGATAATGACGGTTTGACCTTCAATGAGATTCTTTTAAAGGAATTGATTGAAAAATATGGCACGCCACTAAAGGTGACATATATTCCTAAGATTTCACAGCAAATCCAAAAAGCGCACGATTGGTTTTCAAGTGCTTTTAAAAAGCACAATTACCAGGGAAAATACTACTATTCCTATTGCACTAAAAGTTCACATTTTAAATTTGTGCTTGACGAAGTGCTCGAGAATGTTACTCAACTTGAAACTTCATCATCGTTTGATATTGATTTAATCTGGAAATTACATCTTACCGGAAAAATAAACAATAAGGCGCTTATCATCAACAATGGTTTCAAGACCGATAGTTATGCAGAGAAAATAGCCAACCTGATCGACGCAGGATTTATCAATGTTATCCCTGTATTAGACAATAAGCGCGAGCTGGAATTGTATGAAAAATACGTTAAGAAAGATTGCATCAATATTGGCTTGCGAATGGCTACCGAGGAGGAGCCAACTTTTGAGTTTTACACATCCAGGCTTGGCATTCGTCAATCTTCGATTTTTGAATTTTACGAACAAAGAATTGCCCCAAATCCGAAGTTTAAGCTGAAAATGCTCCACTTTTTTGTGGATACCGGCATTAAGGATTCTCTTTACTATTGGTCAGAACTGAAGAAGGGAATAAAAACTTATTGCAACCTTAAAAAAATATGTCCTGAACTGGCTTCTATCAATATTGGAGGCGGCATGCCTATACGCAATTCACTGAGCTTTGAGTATGATTACCAATACATGGTTGATGAAATAGTGCGATTGATTAAAGATGCCTGCGTTTCTGAAAATGTGCCCGAACCCAATATATTTACGGAATTTGGCAAGTTTACGGTGGGAGAGAGCGGGGCTACTATCTTCAAAGTCATTGGACAAAAAAGACAAAATGATTCTGAAAGATGGTACATGGTGGATAATTCGTTGATGACTACTTTGCCGGATACCTGGGGAATAAGCGAAAGGTTTATTTTACTGCCAATTAACCATTGGGATAAAGAATATCATCGGGTGAATGTAGGTGGCATCAGTTGTGACAATTCAGATTACTACAATGCGGAGGCTCATATCAATCAAGTTTTTTTACCCAAAATGGAAGATGGAGATGACCCTTTGTACCTTGGCTTTTTCCATACAGGCGCTTATCAGGATTCTCTAAGTGGTTACGGTGGAATAAAGCACTGCCTGATTCCTGCACCCAAGCATATTTTGGTTGATAGAAATGTTAGAGGCGAATTTGTTGACTGGGTAGCTAATCCCGAGCAAACCGCTGAATCAATGTTGAAGATATTGGGGTATTGATCGAATTTACTGCATTTTTTGTATCAAATTATCAATGACCGGGGCATAATTCCTATGCTCCAGCAGCAATACTTTTTGTGCAATAGTCTCCGGCGTATCTGCAGCATTGATGTCACATTTGTCCTGAAAGATAATTTCACCTTCATCGAACTTCTCATTTACATAATGGATGGTCATCCCGCTTTCTTTTTCCTGGGCAGCATGCACCGCTTCATGGACATGATGTCCAAACATTCCTTTTCCGCCATATTTTGGCAATAGGGATGGGTGGATGTTAACAATCTTGTTCGGAAAGGCTTTAATTAGAGCGGAAGGAATCAGCCATAAAAAACCGGCAAGTACTATTAGGTCGACATTCGCTTTCTTCAAGAGTTGCGGAAGTAAATCACTTTCGTAAAAAGTAGTACGATCAATAATCATGGTTTGCACTCCAAAATCCTTTGCTTTTTCGTACGCACCCATTTCTTTTTTATTACCTACTAATAAGACAACCTTTGCTTTTTCGGAATCCTTAAAGTACTCCATTAACTTTTGTGCATTGGATCCACCTCCCGATGCAAATACTGCGATATTTCTTAGCATACAAGTATTATAATTCCATATTTAGTTTCTCATCGCAAAGGTAACGCAATATTTTAAGCTTGAAGTTCATGAGTAAAATAATTATTAGATATTTCTTATATATTTGATATTCAATTCATTATGCAAATTGTAGTTTATTTATTTGCTATGTGGCAAAATATTAGGCAGCGATAAGCAAAATTTAAGCGTTATTATTTTTGTATTGTTAATTAATTATTAATTTTGCCACATATATTGCTCGTAAAAATGGTATGTTGGGCTATATATTTCGTAGTATCAATTTTGAAGTTTACAATTATCTAAATTAAATTTATATTATAGTGGACAGTTCTATTCAGATTGATTTCAGCATTTCTCCCCTAAATCGCGTCATAGAGATTAATTTATCTATTTTATTTACGTATATATTTTATTTAACCATTTTCATAACAAAATTCGGATTAGTATGAAAAAATTAACACTCGTTTTGGTGATGTTATTTGCTTCGCTTAGCTTATTGCTTGCGCAAAGAACGATTACCGGGAAAGTCTCTGACGAAAAAGGCGAAGCCATTGTTGGAGCAAATGTCCTTGTAAAAGGAACTTCGGTAGGTGCCGCCACGGATGTGGACGGTAACTACAGAATAGCTGTTCCGGCAGGTAGTAATGTGCTTGTTTTCAGCTACATTGGTTTTACAGATGAAGAGGTAAGTTTAGGTGCCTCCAATGTTGTAGACATTAGATTGCAGGAAAATTCTAAAGTGCTGACGGATGTGGTCGTAACGGCTTTAGGAATTGCCAAAAAAGACAAATCAATCGGTTATGGGGTCAGCAAGGTCAGCGGTGCTGCAGTATCCAGTTCTGGTGAGATTAACGCTGTTCAAGGTCTTGCCGCAAAAGCATCAGGTGTACAAATAGTAGGATCTGCTGGTGTACCCGGAGCTTCGTCCAAAATTTTAATTAGAGGTAACTCCACTTTCACTGGTGAGAACCAACCTTTATTTGTTGTGGATGGTGTGCCTTTTGACAATCAAACCAATTCAGTGGTTTCTGCTGATTATCCTTTCAACGCTAACTTGCAAGGTATCAATGAATCAAACAGAGCTTTGGACATTAACCCCAATGATATTGAGAATATCTCAATTCTGAAAGGACCTTCTGCATCTGCATTGTATGGTACACGTGCTGCAAATGGTGTCGTTTTGATTACAACCAAATCAGGTAAGAAAGGTCTAAGTGTAGATTATGGCGTTCAATTCGATTTATCGGAAGTAAATAAAATGCCTGAATACCAGACAGCGTACGGTCAAGGAAATGGTGGTGGATTAAAAAATGCAACTACCGGTTTGATCAATGAAACAGGAACTTATGCTGCAACAACACCCAATAGCTGGGGGCCAAAAGCTGCAAATGTTTTTGACAATAATGACAATTATTTTCGCAAAGGTCAATCCTGGGCAAATAATTTCTCTATTTCAGGTGGAAATGATAGGTCTAGTGTACGTTTTTCTTATAGAAATGATGATCAGGAAGGTATTATACCGAATACATTCTTGAAAAGAAATACTTTCAGAGTGAATGCCACAACTGGAACAGATCAACTAAAGGTCACTACATCAGTGGCTTATACCAACACCAATGCGAGAAAAGCTCAAAATGGTAGTAACCTGTCTGGTATTATGCTTCCTTTGCTTCGTATGCCAGTTGATTTTAATATCATTGGTGGTGCTGGAACAGGCGGTTATGAAACGGCTGCCGGTAAGCAGCATACCTATCTTGGCAACTATGATAATCCGCTTTGGACCGCATATCACAATCCCCAAGACTCAAGAGTAAATCGTCTTTCAGGAAATGTGAAATTCGACTATATGCCTGCAGATTGGTTGACATTTACGTACAGAATTGGTACAGATATGTATAACGATGTTCGTAAGCAAATTTTTGATATCGGATCAAATAACATTGGATCCAATGGTGAACTTTGGGAGTCGAACAACAAACATGAGGAGGTTAACTCTGATTTCTTCATAACTGCAAAAAAGACAGTTGGCGATCTTGGTGGTAGTTTGACTGTAGGTAACCAATTGAATCAACGCTACGATCAATCAATTTTCTCTAGAGGTAGAGATTTGACTATTCCTGGTTTTTTCAATTTAAGAAATGCAACTACCTTGTATGCTGACGAAACAAACACTACAAGAAGAATTGCTGGTATGTTCTTTAGTTTGGATTTAGATTACAAAAACTTCCTATATTTAAATGTTGCAGGCCGTAATGACTGGGCGTCAACTTTCGGACCACAGGCTAAAAAGTCTTTCTTCTATCCAACTGCAAGTTTGTCTGCTGTACTTTCCGAAATATTGCCTAAAAATGACATCATGACTTTCCTAAAGGTTCGTGGATCATTTGCAAGAGCGGGTAGAGAGCCAGGTGCTTATTCTTCTCGTACTTATTTCGTAAAACCATTCATCACTGACGGATTTACAGACGGTTTTGGTTTCCCTTACAAAAATGCTAATGGCTTTTCGATAAGCAACGTATTGGGAAATCCGGCACTTCGTCCGGAGATCAACACTTCGTACGAAGCGGGTATCGATGCTAAATTCTTGAAGAATAAAATTACTGCTGCTGTGACTTATTATAATTCATTGGCAAGTGATCTATTGGTGGCTCGTCCATTGGCTTCTACTTCTGGTTTCCAGGCAGTTAACTCAAATACCGGAGAGATGAGAAACAGTGGTATTGAAGCGGATTTAGATATCAATGTTTTAAATACTAATGGATTCAGCTGGAATATTGGTGGTGTATTCACTAAAAATGTAAGTGAAGTATTAAAACTTGCAGAAGGTGTTGACCAAATCAGCCTTGAAGCTGCATTTACAGGAATTGGTTCTTATGCAATCGTAGGACAGCCCTATGGTGCTATTTTCGGAGGAAAATGGTCTAGAAACGCTGCTGGTCAATTGATTATTGGAGCGAATGGCCTGCCAAACAGGGATGCTGCTGAAGGTTATATTGGCAACCCATTCCCAAAATGGACTGCAGGTATTCGCAATACATTTTCATACAAAGGACTTAGGTTATTCGCTTTGTTGGATATTAGAGAAGGTGGTGACTTATGGGGTGGAACAGTTGCTCGTTTGAACAGAATTGGTAAAATGGCTGAGACCGGTAAAAGATCTGACTTCTATGTAATTGACGGTGTTAAAGCTGATGGTTCGAAAAATGACATCAAAATAACTCCTCAACAATACTTTGGAACTTACAAGGGTGATGGTGCCGGTTCTGCGTCTGAAAATGCTATTTTCTCAGGTGGATGGGTGAGATTGCGTGAGGTTACTTTGACCTATACCTTGCCTTCTTTCGCGAAAGTGTTGAAAAATGCTGAAATTTATGTAACGGGCAGAAACCTTTGGTTAAAAACCAACTATCCGGGTGTTGATCCTGAAACAAGCTTAACTGGTGCAGGTTCAAATATTGGTGGTTTTGACTATTTCAATATGCCTGGAGCACGCTCTTACATTGTTGGATTGAGAACTAGTTTCTAATTAAATCAAAATAAAAATATTAAATACATATGAAAAAAATAATTAATTCTTCATTAATATTGATCGTACTCGTATTGATATCGAGTTGCTCAAAGTTTGTAGAAGGGTATGACGTTTCTCCTAATGCACCTTCAGATGCTCCACCGGTATTGTTGTTGCCTGCAATCCAAGTGTCTACGTTTTCAAACTTAACCGGTAAAAATGCGCGTGACGCAGGTGTTCTTACCCAACAATTAAAGGGTGCGCTATTTCAAGCTCAAGAATTGGAGAGCTATGCGCTCACAGAATCTTCAGTAGATGGTGACTGGGCTCAGATTTATAGTCTTTCTATTGTCAACTGTAATGTTTTGATCAACAAATCTGATGATAAAAGCAAAACGTATCGCGGCATTGCTCGAATCATGAAAGCAATGAACCTAGGGTTGGCAACTGATCTATGGGGTGATGTGCCTAATTCAGAGGCTGGTTTAGGACAAGATGGTAAAACTTTCAATGCTAAATTCGATTCGCAAGAAGATGTAATTAAGGATATTCAAAAGATGCTTAGCGATGCAATTGCTGATCTTGGTTCTGCATCAGGAGATATCGTAAAACCGGGAGCAGACGATTTAGTTTATGGTGGCGATGCGAAAAAGTGGATTGGTGCTGCATGGGTATTAAAAGCAAGATATGCCAATCGTTTGAGCAAGAAAAATCCGGCTGGTTCTGCTACTGATGCTATTAATTTTTTAGCAGAAGCCTATAAAGCAGGATTTACAAGCTCTGCAAGCAATTGTAATGCAGTCTTCGACAACACTGCTGCCAATTCATTTAATCAGTGGAAAGCTTACGATGCGCAGAGAGCTGGTTATCTTACAATGAATAAGAATATGATGGATTTGATGACAGGACTAAATGATCCACGTTTGTCCTTCTATGCAAAGGACAAAACAATGGGCGATAAATCTGCATTTGGTGAATATGCCAGGGGGGAGAAAATGCCGATGGTTTCTTTTATGGAAGCTAAATTCATTGAAGCTGAAGCAAACTTGCGTGCAGGTGCTAAAGACAAAGCTGCGGCTGCTCAAAACGAGGCGGTTAAAGCAAGTATCCTTTTGGTAACTGGCGCCGCTACATCTCCATTTGCTGATGAAACTGCTGCTACGATCACGCAGGGAGCAATTATGACACATAAGTATATTGCAATGTTTACGCAACCTGAGGTGTATAATGACTGGAGAAGAACCAATATTCCTGCTTTGACTCCTAACGCTGGTGCAACTGTCAATTTTATTCCAAGAAGATATCCAACTGCATTGACAGAGCGTCTTTATAATACAAAGGCGGTTGTAAATGCTAAATTGGACGATCCGGTTTGGTGGGATAAATAGTAAGTATTTTTAATTGTTATTAATGGAGCATCCTGATATTCGAGTGAATGTCAGGATGCTTTTTTTTTAATCTGCAACAAAAACTTTATACGAATTTGAATTTTCTATAATGCCCACTATCTTTGATGGTACAATTAATATTTAAAATTTCTAGTTTTATATTAAATGAAATATTTGATTTTTACTTTCATAGGTTTGAGTTCATTTTTTTTGAATTCTTCATTCGCAAATAGCATTTCTGATGCTAGGACTTTTGATCTGAATTCAGGATTTTCTGACTATGATTTGCTTCATTATCATTTCAGATTGAATGTTGAAACCAATAGTCGCGCATTGCATGGTTCAGTAGTGATCAGTGCGAGAAGTATATCTGATGCGCTTGATGCTTTTGAGTTTCAACTGCACGACAATTACGCAATTGATTCTGTAGTTTATAATGATCAACACTTAGTTGTTCAGAAGATCGGTGCGCATAGAAAGCAGGCTATATTACCGGTTCCGCTCTCTGCGAATAAAATGTTCAGTCTAACAATATACTATAGAGGAAATGCCCCGCTGAGTACCAATAATTGGGGTAATGGAATCGTGCAAAAAAGGGAAACGAAATACAATACTGATGTTTTCTACACTTTGAGTGTTCCATATCACGCTTATGAATGGTTTCCATGTAAGCAGGTTTTGACCGATCTAATCGATTCTGTAAAGATGACAATCATAACACAAATAGGAAATAGTGTAATTTCAAATGGTTCGCCGGTTTCTGATGTGGATTTGCTAAATGGCAAACATGCGGTCACCTGGAAAAGCAACTATCCCACTAATTATTATTTAATTTCGTTTAATGTTGGCAAATATGTTCCTTATCATTTTGATGTCGCACTGCCCGGTAAGTCAGATGGTAGCATGCCGGTGATGAATTTTTTATATAACCAGACGTCCATTATTAAACAAAAGCCAATTCTAGATCAAGTGGGAAGCTTTTTAGGTAATTATTCTAATCTGTTTGGACTTTACCCTTTTCACAAAGAGAAATTTGGAACCGTCATTGTACCCTTGAGTGGTGGTATGGAACACCAAACCATTGTAAATCTGGCTACCGATTATGATAAGTACTTAGTAGCTCACGAGATGGCACATCAGTGGTGGGGCGATAATATAAATTTGAAGTCATATCACGATGTGTGGTTGAGCGAAGGATGGGCTACATATAGTGAGTACTTGACTGCAGAGAGCTTGTTTCCCGCAGAAGCGAAAAATATAATGGATACCGACCACAATAATGCGTTAAGACAAGCTTCAGGCAGAACTTATATAGCAGATACCACTAACTTTAACACGATATATAATTACGACAATGTATACATGAAAGGAGCAGTAATCGCTCATACTTTACGTGCTGAAATAGCCAACGATTCTCTTTTTTTTAGTTCTTTAGCCAATTTTCAAAAAAAATATAGCCATAAAAGTGCTGACGTCGCCGATTTCAAGGCAACTATCGAAAAAGAAACAGGAAAAGACCTTTCTCTGTTTTTTGATCAGTGGTATTATGGTTTTGGTTATCCGAAGTTTGCAATCACATGGGCGAACAAGGATCAAAAACTATTCATTAAATCAGTGCAAACCACTTCCAGTGCTAACACGCCCTTATTTAAAACTAATATTGAATTCTCCATTAAAAGGGTGAATTTTCCCGATACAATCATTGTCTTGTATCAGGATAGAAATGATCAAACCTTTTTCATCAACGGCTTTTCGGGGGTAACCGGCATTGTGCTTGATCCTAGGAATGTAATATTAAATAGGTTGACCTCAATGAAACAAGATCAGAATTTGGTGGCTAACGACGATTCTTCAATTGAAAAACACCTCATTGAAATATTTCCTAATCCTGTTCACGACGTTTTAAATATCCGTACAAAGTTGAAAGGAAAATGGAGGGTTGAGATTTACGCTGAAAATGGAAGGCAAATTTTTGAGCAAGAATGCCTTGAGCCTAATTTAACCATTTCACTCCATACTTTTTCATCAAAATCAGTAATCATAAAAGTAACTGACGAGAATGAAAAAATATGGAGTAAATTGATATCAATACTTCATTAATCCAATTCCTGATATTTTCCATTGTTTGTTTCCCAAATGACTGAGTCAACGGAGTCAGCAGAAGCATCAAGCGTATAATCGGAATTCAACATATAGTCATCAAAAAGACCATTCTGATTTTCCCAGGTAACTGAGTCAATGGAGTCAACGGAGCCATCGTAATCTGCATCTCCACCGTTCATTGTTGAAATGTTGGCGCTAATTGGATTTGTAGGATATAGACCATTCAGAGCAATTGAGTTATTGGTGAAATCCAAAAGAGATGTGGAATTGCTAAGCGCTATTTGACCCAAAGTTCGGAAACCAAGGTGATTTCTATGTCGGACTGCAATAAAGTAGTTTCCGGCTGGCGCATTTGTAAATGTTACGGGAGAAACTCCATCAATATCCACAATGTCACCGTCTTGTTGTAAAAGTGCAGCACGGGTATAAGCGACGGAGGTAGATCCGGAAATGCCAGTTCTAAGTTCAAGGAATATCCAGTCTACTATCGCGTTATTTCCTGTTTGTGAAAGGACAAAAGGGCTGACTGTAGCTGCCGGACCACTATTGACATGAACAAACGCACTGCTGTAAGGTGCATTCGAATATGGATCGGTTAAAGGAAAATTGAATAAATCCTTTAAATCGGCACTCATTAAACCTGTCAATGTGCTGTAATTATTCAAATAAACTTTTGCTTGTACTTTCGGATTGACAATATTTGTAATCTCAACTACTGCATCATCTGTACTACCCGAACTGGTAGAAGCTGTATTTCTGATAGCGCTTTTGATGACTAAATTCACGTCATCGATGTACCACCCGCAGTTACCTCCTGTACAATCTACGCCTGCGTCGGTAATCATCCTGAATCTTATCAAAACGGTACTGCCCATGTAAGCGGAGAGGTCTATTTGAGATTGAATCCAACCATTGCTATTGCCGCTAAAGAAGCCGGAATAGCCATTTAAGATGAAATCAGGTCCGAGATCGGTCCAGCTACTACCACTATTGGTTGAAATTTCAACAGTACCTCCGTCATATCCATCTTCGGTATTGTAGCGATGCCAGAAAGACAAAATACCTTTCCCGGTCAATGTGTAGGGAATTGAATTTCTCAAATTAAAATCTGTAACTACACTTGAGGTCGGAGCAAATTTTGAAGTTGCTCCGCTGTTTACAAACGAACTGCTGTTGCTGAAATTATTTGTACCGGTTGTCACCGCAGTCACCCAGTTTCCTGCTGGCGTGCTACCATCAAAATCATCATTAAGCGGGGTTGTTGGTGCAGCATAAGAATTACTGGCTATTTCAGCCTGGAAAGTATAAGTCTTTACCTCATTCGCCAAAAAACTCTGATTTGACCAGGTCACCGTATTTCCTGATAAAATTCCACCATTATTTGCAGAACCCTGCACATACGTTATATTTAACGGCAATGGGTCTGAAATAGTAGAAGTTGTATTTGAACAGCCACAAGTTGCAGTCAAAGTGAAAGTTACAGTTCCTCCGGAAGGTGCTAAAAGAGGAGCCACATCCTTTTTGATTTCAACTCCGGCAGGCATTGAATAATCTTCTGTTACTGTTCGGTCACCCGAAGAAGCACCTGTACTGGCATTGGCTCCTAGTCCTCTGCGTGCAAAAGCTTTCCAGATACTGCATTTGTATTTTCCATTGAAAAGCAATTGATCTGCCTGGAGTATAGCATTTCTTGCATCGACAAAACTAGGTGAACATTTTTGTAGTCTCAATCCTTCATTGACCAGTTTTAAAGCAGCAATATTTCCCACAAAATTGGAAGTATTGTAGATATCAGCAACGATTTGATTGTCCTGAAAAATTATTTCCCAAGTCATATCCCAAAGCATAGTACACCAGATAGATCCAATGCCATGTGGCTGACTAAATGTGGAGGTATTTCCAACTCCTGCATAGGTTACATTATTATTAATACCGGTTTTGTTGTACGAATAAGGGAAAGGCCTGATTCCTCCTCCTGTAGTTGGCTGTGCAATAGCATAAGTGCCAATTCCCCTTGCTACGTTTGCACTTGCAAGAGTAGGCGTCTGGTTGGTCCAGTTCGTTGTCAGCATTAGACCAAGATAGTCTGCCCATCCTTCGCCGCCCTGCTCGGCATTTCCCAGGCACCCTGAATTAGCTGGACCACCGGTTAATCTTATACTCCAACCATGACCAAATTCATGAGAAATGATGCCATTATCAAAATCTCCATCGGGTTGGTATCCTCCGGCTGGATTTAAAGTGACATTAACCGTTTGCGCAGCGTTCAGCTGTGCTTTTATTGTGTTGCCATTTGCCAGTGAGATCATAAAAGCGGGAATTGTAATCGTATTGTCGGTTCCTCCCATGGCGATGGGAGTTGTCGAGACATTATTAACCACAAGTACTGCTATGGCACCGGCATTTTGTGCATTTTTAACCTTAGCAACAAATGATGTAGTATTACAAGTGGTTGTGGATCCACCTCTGTCGATTACTGCAATTTTACCGACAATTGCAGCGGCATTGTCAAATGGTACACAGCCTAAAGCTGTTGTTGCCGCACCGGCATCATCTACAATTATCAGATTGCCGGTAAGACTACTTGTTAATTTATTATTTGTACTGAATGCAGATTCGTAGGTTGTATAAGTGCCGGCGATTGAGGCCGGTGAATTTACGGTCATATTACTAGAACTGGAACCGGTCCAAAGGTACATTTGCATTCTACCGTTGCCACCATCTACCGGTGTCGAAAAATTGGCGTTATTGGTTCCACCACCATCCTGAGCATCTGCAAATACATAATCGTTTCCTAGACCTCCTCTGTTCATATTATTGGCCTGGAAATTTCCGCTTGGTTCGTCAAAGCCAAATTTGTAAAGCACGTCATGTATTACGTTGTTCCAATAGAAAAGATTGGTAATTGCAGCAAGTCGATTTCCGACCGCCGTATTCGGTCCAAAAGTGTAGGGATAATCAAATTCCAAAGTTGCGGAACTAGGCATAGTTCCAGGTGTATTGTTGTTATTGTCGACATCGTCCTGCGCTAAAACATTATTTCCCCGTGTTGTAGTGTAAGCCGTCGTACCGTCATGGTGCCAACCGTTGGTAGTCCCAGGGCCGGTTGCTGGAGGCAAGAAAGTTGTATATGGTGAGGTGACAATCGTTCGCGGACCGAAAGTAGGAGCTTCTAATGGCAAATTGAATACATTATAGCTTTCTGCAGCGAAAGATAAAGAATTATTTTCTTTTTCAGCAGTTTGATGATGATGATGATGATGATGATGAGATCCAGGTTGGCTATCGAATTCGCAATGTGCGACCCAATTGTTTTTTTCTATGAATTCTCCTGTATTGGCATCAAAGCGAAGATTCCACCAATCTGAAGTTTCGGGTGTTTCAATGTTTACATTCCAAACTAATCTGACACTTTCACCATCTTCAGTAGGAAGCCAGTAGAGTTTGACTTTTATTTTTTCCTTACTTAATTCGCTGTCGTTGTAAACTGCTTCTTCTATCTGCCCATTTTTAAGCAGGGTAGTGCTAATTAATTCTGTTTTAGTTAAATTTATTTCCAAATAGTTGGCTGCCAGTTTGAGCGCTCCTTCAGGGTTTATGGAGGCAATACCTTCGGGGTTCAGTTTGTCAATCTTTTGAAAAAATTGATTTTCAATATGTACAATAGACTTGTTTTTGACAACAATATTTAAAAGTGCATTGTACACTTCGATACCCTTGAAGCGTTGATTGAAATAAGTGTGTATCCAACCGGTGCTGGGCGATCGATAAGAACTACTGAGCGTCATTTCATCCAAGTCACGTGCACTCAGGTGTGGGACATTTTCAAATGTCCTTGCCGGTAATGACTTTAATTGCATTTTTAAAGTATCTGTTGCATTTTGAGAAATTGCAATGTTCGACAACAGAAGCAAAGCAGTAGAGAATAAAACTGCATTTAATTGGGTGCACATCTTCATTAGAAAAATTATTTATGGGTATATCTGCGGTAAATTTACAAAAAAAATGAATTGCTAATGTCAATATTTCCTCATTTTATCTTTAATTTATCAAAAGTTACTTACTTTTGCATTATCTGTAATAATTCTAAATAAGATTTTATGTCACTAGCTATTCAACTTGTTCCGGGTGAACATGCAATGATTGTTCGATACAGTGATGAAAAAGTGGCCGGTAAACTTATAAGCATGGGCATGATGCCTGGGAGCCAATTGATGATGATCCGCAAAGCTCCTTTTGGAGGAGGATATTATGTGAGAATTGACGGTATAAATGTTGCATTAAGAGAAAACGAAATGAAAAGTATAGTTGTCGGATAGTGGAAAAGAAATATAGAATCGCACTCATCGGCAATCCAAATGCCGGCAAATCATCAATTTTCAATCAATTGACAGGTTTGCGCCAGAAAGTGGCCAATTTTCCGGGGGTTACAGTTGATAAAAAAATTGGTAAGTTAATATTGGGTCAGGGAAAAGAATTTGACTTGATTGATTTTCCGGGAACTTACAGTTTATATCCAACTACCAGCGATGAAAAAGTAGTTGCAGCCATTTTGTCTAATTGTGGGGATGAAGATTTTCCCGATGCGATTATTTACATAGCAGACGCAACCAATATTGAAAAGCACCTTTTACTGCTTACCCAACTGAAAGATTTGAATTTGCCTATTATTTTTGTTTTAAACATGATCGATCTTTCTCAAAAGCAGCAGATCTATTATGATTATCAAAAACTAAGCGATGATTTTTCTGTACCGGTTGTTCCCGTAAGTGGTAAATTTGGTTTAAATATCAATCTATTAAAGGACGAAATTTCAAAGTTAAATTTTTCTAAACAATCAGAGGCAAAGAAACCTTTTTATACGCTTAGCAATACAGAATTGGCGCTTACCAGGGTAGTAACTGCTGCTGTTTCCGTCCAGTCAACATACCAGGCTTTGTTGATTGCGCATCATTATCAATGGCTTCCTTTTTTGAATAATTCGCAAAAGAAATCCATCGAACAGGCAGTTCAAAGTGAGAATTTTCGGAGTATCGTCAATCAGATAGAAGAGACCATGAAACGCTATGACAAGTTTCAGGTGATGCTAAAGAAGGCTTTTATCCGTCCGATAGCTGATTCTCATCCCTTGACCGAGCGGATTGATGCCATTTTGACCCATCGTTTTTTGGGCCCGGTAATTTTCTTTTTGACGATGTTTCTGGTCTTTCAATCAATTTTTACTTTTGCCCAATATCCTATGGACTGGATAGATCAAGGGGTAGGATTTCTCAGCGATTTAATTAAAACCAATTTGCCGGATGGATGGTTTTCCAGCTTACTGGCAGATGGTTTGCTGGCTGGTCTGGGTGGAATTGTCGTTTTCGTGCCTCAGATAGGTATTCTTTTCTTTTTGCTTACTTTGCTGGAAGAAACCGGTTATATGGCGAGAGTTGTGTATATGTTTGATCATTTGATGCAAAAATTTGGTTTGAATGGTAGAAGTCTAATTGCAATGGTTTCAGGTGGTGCATGTGCCATTCCTGCAATTATGTCGACCCGAACCATCGAAAACCGAAAAGAAAGATTAATAACGATATTAGTTACACCGTTGATTAGTTGTTCTGCAAGAATTCCGGTATTTGCGGTGTTGGTTGCATTTGTAGTTCCAACAGATTTGTATTGGCTGGGATTCAAAGCCCAGGGTTGGATTTTTACCGGACTTTATTTATTGGGGATAGTATCCTCGCTTTTACTTGCGATATTATTGAAGTTATTCATAAGAACCAAAGAGACTTCTTCTTTGATGATGGAATTGCCTGACTACCGATTGCCGATTTTGAGAAATTCCCTGCTGATGGTTCGGGAAAAGGTGATGACATTTGTAGTTGAAGCCGGTAAAGTAATCCTGGCGATTTCTTTGGTTTTATGGCTTTTGTCGAGTTTCGGTCCCACAGGTTCCATGCAAAATGCAGAATTAAGTGCGATTTCCAAAGCTCAATTGATGCAAATGGATACTACTGAAACCAAGGATTTTATTGCTTCGCAAAAGATTGAAGCTTCATTTGCCGGGATCATGGGTAAATGGATTGAGCCGGCCATCAAGCCTTTGGGATTTGATTGGAAAATCGGAATTGCGTTGATTACATCTTTTGCAGCTCGGGAAGTATTTGTAGGTACGATGGCTACCATTTATAGTATTGGAAGTGCAGGAGACAATCAAGATTCATTGCACCTAAAAATGCAAAAAGAATTATGGCCCGACGGTACACCCATTTATTCTGCTGCCACTGCTATTTCTTTGTTGGTTTTCTATGTTTTTGCCATGCAATGTATGAGCACGATGGCAGTCGTGCGAAGGGAGACTAAATCCTGGAAGTGGGCAATTTTTCAATTTGTGATCATGGGAATTATGGCCTATGTGGGTAGTTTAATTTGTTTTCAGCTATTGAAATAGCAGTTTGGTCTATTTTTTGAAAGCAAGCATTCGTGCCAGAAAACATTTTTTTTATCTTCGCCCAATAAAACACAAGTTTATTTTTAACTAACTTTTAACAAATAATTTATGAAAAAAATCACAATGATTTTTGTTGTTGCCGTGTTTGGAATTTCATCGATTCAAGCACAAAGTGAAAATTTTAAAAATGTCGTTTCATTAACAGCTGGTTACAGCTTATTTAATGTATTAGGTAAAGGTGCCAGTCAAGATGTAGCACAGGGAGCCACCTACAATGCTTCACCAACTTTGCAAGCAAGCTATGATTATGGATTTGGTAATGTGTTTAGTCTTGGAGGAGCAGTATCCTTTAATGAAGCAAAAACTCAAGCTACGAATTATGAATGGACTGATGCCGCGGGAAATTTGACTTACGGAGATTATGATGTTAAGGTTGCAAGAACTACTATTGGGTTAAGGGCGTTGTTTCACTATGGCAATAAAGGCAGATTGGATATGTATTCGGGTGTTCGCTTAGGTGTTGGTATCTGGAGCTTAAAATATTCTTCCACCAATCCATCGTTCGATCCTGATAATGAAATTAAGGGGCTTAGGGGAAGTGGTGCTCTTCCGCAATTCCAAATCATCCCTTTTGCATTGAGAGGATACATTACAGACAACATTGGTCTTGGATTTGAAACGGCCATTGGTAGTCCTTATATGGCAAGTCTTTCTTTGAATTATCGTTTTGGTGCAGGAGCTCCCAAGAAGTAATTTCTGAGAAACTTTAAATTACAATCCCGTACAACTTTTAAAAATTGTACGGGATTTTTTATTGAAAAGTATATACATAATTGGCTCCAAAATTCCAAACCATTACTATGAAGGTAGCCAGCAATTTGGAAAAGTAAAAATTGAAACCAAATTTTTTGTCGAATAAGTAAATGAAGTAATTGTTCAAACCCATTCCAATCAAACCGATTGCAACGAATTTGATGTACTGCGAGCTGACATCACCGTTGCTTTGAAAAGTAAATATTCGGTTGAAAATGTAGTTTGTGCTGACTGCAATCATGAAACCACAGCTGTTTGCAAAATATTTATTTAATTTTCCTTTTTCCTTTAGCAAATAGGTGACTCCAAAATCAACAGCAGTTCCGGATACTCCAACAATACCGAATTTGAAAAATTTAAAAAACAGGTCGTAGTAATTCATATTTAATGTAATATCTCCGGTTCATGGAAATCGGCCGCAAAAATACAATAATTGCTACAATGTCATAAAGTTTTCTGTAATTTTAGAATGTAATATCAAAAGTCAGACTTTCTTCTCCTCTCTTGATAAGTACTTTAGTTTGATCGCCTTTTTTATATTTTCCCAGAGATTTCATGTACCCCATCACATCTTTGACATTGTCGTCTCCTAGTTTGAGTACAACATCTCCCTTTTTTATTCCTGCTTT
This sequence comes from Saprospiraceae bacterium, assembly GCA_049316985.1. GTDB lineage: Bacteria > Bacteroidota > Bacteroidia > Chitinophagales > Saprospiraceae > CANHEE01. The sequence continues at coordinate 35,783 of JBMOJB010000003.1, forward strand.
TGAAGCGGGTTTACCATCAGTGACGCCATCAATACGCATACCTTCACCTTCAAAAACATAGTCTGGCATTACCCCCATCGTAACTTTAAATCCACCCGATTTTTGTTGATTATTTTTGGTCTCCTGAAACACTTGTTTGCTTTTGGAATCGATTCCGTTGATTAGTTTGATAAGGTATTCCAGGACCATTTGTTCTCCATCGTAATTGATCTTGTCTGCATCGTCGCTTGCCTTGTGATAATCTTCGTGCTGACCGGTAAATGCAAACAACACCGGAATATTCTGTAGGTAGAAGGAAGTATGGTCTGAGGCATCCATTCCAGAACTATCCTGTTTTACCCTAATTTCATCTTTTATGGAATTGACCAAAGGAACAAAATCAGGTGATGATCCCACACCACCTAGTTTAAGTGCTTTTTCTGCATTTAATCGGCCAATCATATCCATATTAAGCATGTAATTTACAGTCTTAAGATCGATTGTTGGTCTTTCGCAGAATTTTTTAGAACCAACCAGACCTAACTCTTCACCGGAAAAGTGCAGGAAAAGATAGTTGTATTGTTCTTTTATACCGTTTTCTTTGTAATATCTGGCCAGTTCCATGACTCCGGCTGTGCCGGATGCATTGTCATCTGCTCCATTATGGATCAGACCACTGGGGTTTGCTTCGCGGGAATTGTGGTCGTTACCCAGTCCCAAGTGGTCATAGTGTGCACCGATTACCACGGTGTAAGCCGCTCCATTATCCAGATATGCAGCCACATTTTTACTTTTTTCAATCTTGCCGGCGTGATCAACTGAACCATGTGGGTCTTTGCTTCTTTTGAAAGTGAAATTATGGTAAAAAGTGCCATCATCTCCTTTTGGAGCCAAACCAATATTCCGATAGTACTTTGCGATGTACTTTGCAGCTTTTCGTTCACCCTTACTGGCTGTACCTCGACCTTTCAATTTATCCGATGAAAAATATCCAATATGCTTTTCCAACCTATTTTTTTGAATAGCATTTTGTGAACCAGCAATTTGAACCGCAAGGAGAAGTCCGAGCATTGCATATATTAACTTTTTCATATTGTGTTTTTTGTAAGTTTATTTAATCCAATCTGCGATGAACACATTGGTATCTCGGGTTCCATGATTGTTTCTATTTGAGCAAAAGACCAGTTTTTTACCGTCAGGAGAAAACATAGCAAAGGCGTTAAACATGCTCTCAAAGGTAATCTGTTCCAGGCCTGATCCGTCAGCGGAATTAACCATGTACAATTGAAAATCATATCCTTTTTTCGAATGGTGATTGGAGGAGAAAATAATTTTTTTGCCATCGGGGCTAAAAAATGGTGCCCAATTGGCTTTTCCAAGTTTAGTGATTTGTTTTAAATCTGAACCGTCAGTGTTTACAGTGTAAATCTCCATATTAGATGGAGTGACTAAACCCTCTTTCAACAGTGCTTTGTAATCTGCGGCTTCGGCTTCATTAGAAGGCCGAGAAGCCCTAAAAACTAATTTTTTCCCATCAGGAGAAAAGAAGGCTCCCCCGTCATAACCCAATCCATTGGTTATCTGGCGCTTGTTCGAGCCATCAATGTTTATAATCCACAATTCAAGATCACCTGATTCGTCTGAAGTATAGACTATTTTGTCTCCTGACGGTGATACAGTTGCTTCCGCCTGGTAGCCTTTTCCGCCGGCAATTTTCTTCTTGATTTTGCCTTTTGTATTGGCTGTGTAAATGTCATAATCATAAATATTCCAAGTGTACTTTCCGGTCTTGGTGACAACTTCAGGACAGGACTCCCCATGCTCGTGAGTCGAACCATAGACGATAGTTTTGTCGCCTTTCAAAAAATAAGAGCATGTTGTTCTTCCTTTTCCTGTAGAAACCTTCTTGGGCATATAGTTGGAATCCTTCACAGCGGCCTCAATATCCATAATGAAAATCTGATCGCAAGAAAGTCCCCAATTTTTGTTATTACTTTGAAAGATGAGTTTTTTGTTGTCAAAACTGAAGTAAGCTTCGGCATTGTCTCCTCCGTGTGTCAACTGTCTGAGATTGGCCAAGTGTATTTCCTTATTCTGAGAAAATAGAGACAAACTGCTAGTAATCAATAAAATAGAAAACATTGTGATTTTCATCCACATATCCTTTTAATTTTTTGTGCAATGATAAGATGAAAATATGAATGTTGAGGTCAGAACGATGTAAAATTTAAATTTGGACATGAATGCTAAGATTATCTGTGAAAAGAATAATCGATTTCTTAAAGGAAAAAAAATGTGTTACTTTTGTGTTTATACATACAAACCATTAGTAATGTTAGACCTTAGAAATTTAATTGTAATATACGAAGATAATCACCTCATTGCCGTGAACAAGCTTTCCGGATTATTAGTGCACGGCGATGAAACCGGTGATATTACGCTTGGAGAATTGGTAAAAGAGTACATCAGACGAAGGTATGATAAACCCGGAGATGTATTTCTCGGTACCATTCACCGCATCGACCGCCCAACCAGTGGGACTGTCGTTTTTGCCCGAACGAGCAAAGCTCTAGAACGCATGAATAAAATGTTTGCCGAGCAAAAAGTTATCAAGACTTATTATGCGGTTACCCGCACGCGCCCAAATCCACTAAGCGGCACCTTGAGCCATTGGCTGTTGAAAGATTCGGAAAAGAATATTACCAAAGCTTTTGATGCACCTAGTAACCGAAACAGGGGAGCCAAGGAAGCCAGTTTGGACTACGAGTTGGCTGGCGATATAGATAATCATTATTTACTGAAAGTAAATCCGCATACCGGTCGTCAACACCAGATTCGTTCACAACTCTTTAAAGCTGGTTATCCAATCTTAGGTGATTTGAAATATGGCTCTGAGCGACCACACCATGATGGAAAAAGTATCTACTTGCACTGCTTTTCACTCGAGTTCGAGCATCCGGTTACAAAAGCACCCGTAAAGATTGAATCTCCATTTCCTGAAGGAGACCGCATTTGGCAAATGTTCGCGCAACTAATTGAAAACTGACAAATAATTGAAAGTTGACAAATAATTGAAAATTGAAAATTGAAAGTTGAAAATGACTTTTTTGAATTGAAAATTAAAAATTGAAAGTTGAAAATGACTTTTTTGAATTGAAAATTGAAAATTGAAAGTTGAAAATGACTTTTTAAATTGAAAATTGAAACGTTCCTGTTAATTTCACTTTCTTAAATCTTACTATCGTTTCAGCAACTCAACATCTAAACAACTAAACATCTAAACAACTCAACATCTAAACAACTCAATCATCAATTGATTACAAAGAAGTCCATACAAGAAGTTTTAGATACCGTCCGGATTGAGGATGTGGTTGGTGAATTTGTGGGATTGAAGCGTCGTGGCGTCAATATGATAGGCTTATGCCCTTTTCATGGTGAAAAAACTCCATCATTTAATGTAAGTCCAGGCAGAAATATTTTTAAATGTTTCGGCTGTGGCAAAGGCGGCGATTCAATAACTTTTTTGAAAGAACATGAGAACATGACTTTTGAAGATTCGATTCGCTGGATTGCCAAGAAGTATAATCTGCAATTGGAGGAAGTAGAATTAAGTGCCGAGGATGTGCAGGAAAGAATGATTCAAGATAGTTTGTATTTGATTAATGATTTTGCTGTGGGTCATTTTCAGCAGCAAATGTTAGGTACGGATTATGGAAAAAGTATTGCGCTTCACTATTGCAAACAGAGGGGATTTTTAGATGAGACCATACAAAAATTTTCATTGGGTTGGGCCGCTGATTCCGGTGATGCCCTGACAAAAGCAGCCGTTGCGGCAGGTTATAAAGTCGAACTGCTAAAAAAAATAAAATTAACTGCAGATTCAGGACGTGATTTTTTTCGCTCCAGGTTGATGTTTCCCATTCAAAACTTAACCGGAAAATTTGTTGGATTTGCGGGTCGAACACTTAGCAATGACAAATCCGTCCCTAAATACGTCAATTCTCCTGAGTCGGAGCTGTACATTAAAAGTAAAGTTCTTTACGGTGCTTTTCAGGCTAAAAAAGCCATTCAGCATTTCGATGAATGTATTATTGTTGAAGGTTATTCAGATGTGATCTCATTGCATCAGGCAGGTATTGAAAATGCTGTCGCACCTTGTGGTACAGCTTTGGTTGAAGAGCATGCCAGAATCATTAAGCGATTGACACGAACCGGTAATATAGTTTTTCTATTTGATGGCGATGCGGCAGGAATAGCAGCCGCCACCAAAAACCTGAAGAATGTTTTGCCGCAAGATTTAAATGTGAAGGTCGTCATCTTGCCGGATGCTGAAGATCCGGATTCTTATATTCGAAAGCATGGTGCTGAAGCGCTGCGGACATTTATCGCTGATCGTGCACAGGATTTTATATTTTTCAAGATTGCGCTGCAGCAAAAAGAGATTGATAAGGATCCTATCTCGAAAGTAAAATTACTGCGCGAATTGATTGAGTTGATTGCATTAATTCCTGATCAAATAAAGCGTTCGGTTTATATCCGGGAATGTTCCTCTGCGCTTGATGTGAGCGAACAGTCACTAGTTGGCGAACTTAACAAGTTGATTTACCAGGATTTGACTAAAAAAAGGCAAGCGGCGGAAAAGCAAGGTTCACGTGCAACAGATCCCAACCATGAGGAAGGAAAGCAATTTTATGATGAAGTCGATTATATTTCCAAACCGAAGAAAACCAACTCAGAAGCAAATAAAACCTACGGTAATGAACTTCAGGAGAAAGATATTGTCAGAATTTTAATTACTGCCGGAGATAGAATTTACGATACAGGCAATAATTTAAGCATTGCTGAATATATTTTGAGTAATATTAGCGACATTATTGATGATTTTGACGATAAAGTATATGAAAGCGTAGCCAGGGAATATCTTGATCGAGTCAGTAGAGGAGTAGCTACCAATTTTCAGTATTTCATTCAGCATCCAGATGAATACATCCGCAAATTGTCCGTAGATCTTTCCTCGTCACCTGATGCTTATAGCCACAATTGGGAGGAACGGCATCATTTGCCGTTGCAGTTTCAGAAGATGCCGGAGGAAAATTTTAATCTCGATACCGAGCAATCGCTAAAAAGGTTTTTACTGAGAAGAGTAATTCGATTGTGTCATAAAAATCACGAGCTAATAAAACAACACAGCAATGGCGAGAAAATGGACGAATTAATTATTGCGATGAAAGCGCATCAGAAATTTCTCGATATGCGAAATTCGATTGCAAAAGAGTTGGGAGTTGTAGTTCTGAAGTAAAAAATCATCATGCCAAATCAATGACATGATGATTTTAAGTTATTATCAAAGTTTCAAATCTACTTTCCATGTAGTATATTTTAAGCAAATCCAAAAACATCATCAAATTTTCAAATCTTCAAATCTTCAAATTAGCTTATCCTTTTTTACTCCTCAATCGAATCACGGGACAAATCATTTCTTCGAGCGAAATGCCTCCATGCTGGAAAGTATTCTTGTAGTAATTATTGAAATGATTGTAGTTGTTCGGGTAGAGGAAGAAGGTATCTTCTTTGGCAAAAATAAAAGTCGAGCTGACATTGGGACGAGGCAAACCAACAATAGCGGGGTCGCGGAATTCTAGAACATCCCTTTTATCATACTGTAGGTTTCTGCCGACTTTGTATCTTAGATTTGAAGTAGTTTCTCTATCACCAATCACTTTTGAAGGCTGTTTGACCCTGATGGTTCCATGATCGGTCGTGATTATTAATTGTACATCTTTTTCCGCTAGTCGCTGGAGCGCTGCCCAAAGTGGAGAATGCAGAAACCATGATCTTGTTAAAGATCGATAGGCGGTTTCATCTCCTGCCAGTTCTTTCAAAACTTCCATTTCAGTACGGGCATGTGACAGCATATCAATGAAGTTGTACACAATCACTGATAAATCATTGTTGAGATAATTCAAAATGTTGTCAACTAAGGGTTTCGACTGATTGATGCTCGTAATTTTGGTATAATCGTGCTTGATTTCTTTGCGGAAATTTTTCTTGATTTGTTCTGTTAGGAAATCATGTTCATTCATGTTTTTACCGCCCTCTTCATGATCATTCAACCAAAACTGCGGGAATTTTTTCTCAATTTCAGCCGGTAGCATACCGGCAAAAATTGCATTTCGGCTGTATTGCGTAGCAGTCGGTAAAATGCTGTAAAAATAATCTTCTTCTTCCACGCGATACAGTTCGGAAATAATGGGTTCAATCACTTTCCATTGATCAAAACGCAAATTGTCAAGTAACAACATAATGGTTGGAACTTCTGCTTTTAATTGTGGAAATATTTTGTTTTTCATCAAGTTGTGCGACATCGTAATTTGATTGTCTTTAATCCAACCCGCATATCTTTTTGAGACGAATTTAGAGAATTCGCCGTTCGCTTCACTTTTCTGCATCGACAGGATAACAGACATTTCTGTAGTTTTGGATTCGTCTAGCTTTATTTCCCAACCTATAATTTTTTTGTAAATGTCCGCCCACTCATCTTCATCCAAACCCATATTCATTTGCATGGATATCTGCCGAAATTCCAAACGGTAATCTGAACTGGCTTTTTCGCGAACCAACCTTTTATTATCGATGATTTTTTTTAACGTGAGTAAAATTTGGTTAGGGTTAACCGGTTTGATCAGGTAATCGGCAATTTGTGAGCCAATAGCTTCTTCCATGACATGTTCGGCTTCATTTTTTGTGATCATTACCACGGGAAGATTGACGTTATTTTCTTTTATTTTGGAAAGGGTTTCAAGACCAGTCATCCCGGGCATGCTTTCATCTAAGAAAACAACATCGATTTCATTATCATTTTGGATTTCTTCTACCGCATCATATCCATTGCTGACGGTTACGACTTCGTAGCCTTTATTGGTTAAAAAAAGGATCTGAGGCTTGAGCAAATCGATCTCATCATCAGCCCACAATATTTTAATTTTGTCCATACGTATTTTTATTTGGGGATTTCAAAAGTTTTGCCTCTTTAACGATTGCTTACTCTTTATTATTTTCATTTAGAAAAAAAAACCTCGAAGGGATTGCCTTCAAGGTTTAAAACGAGTTCATAAAGTATTGAGTTACAAGAATTTTTTGGGTAAATATTTTATTTTTGCCTTGGCATCATAATATTATATCAGGATTGCCAAATCTGCTAACCTCGCCGAATATCCAGCTTCATTATCATACCAACCCAAAACTTTAACTGTATTTCCTAAAGTTAAAGTTAGTTTGGAATCAAAAATGCAAGAATGCTGATTTCCAACGATATCAATTGACACTATCGGGTCAGTTTCATAATACAAAATCCCTTTCAGACTGCCATCTGCTGCAGCTTTGAATGCGGCATTGATTTCGTCAACGGTTGCAGGTTTTTTCAACACAGCCGTAAAATCAGTAATTGAACCATTAATTATAGGCACCCGAATGGATGAGCCGTTCAATTTGCCTTTGAGTTGTGGCAGTACTAATGCTACTGCTTTCGCGGCGCCTGTACTGGTTGGAACCATACTATAGGCAGCGGCACGAGCTCTGCGCAAATCCCGATGTGGAGCATCCTGCAAGTTCTGGTCAGCAGTATAAGCATGAATAGTCTGCATAAATCCCGACTCAATTCCGAATGCTTCATCTAACACCTTAGCCATCGGCGCCAGACAATTGGTGGTACACGATGCATTAGAAAATATATGTTTATCAGCGGTAATTTTATCATCATTTACACCAATTACGATTGTTTCCACTTCTCCAGTGGCCGGAGCTGATATTACTACCTTTTTTGCCCCTGATTTTAAATGCAGCTTGGCATCTTCTGAATCTGTAAAACGACCTGTACAATCAATAACCACATCAATTTCAAGTGATTTCCAAGGAAGAAGCAAAGGAAGTTTTTCTGCAAATGTCAACACTTTTTTCCCATTAATAATCAGGGCGTGTTCTTCAACTTCAATTGTGCCATCAAATTTGCCGTGGGCTGAATCGTATTTCAATAGATGAGCCAGCGTCTTGGTATCAGTCAGATCATTAATTGCAACCACTTCAACATCTTTCATTTTCACGAGATTGCGGAAAGTTAATCTGCCGATTCGTCCGAAACCATTAATTGCAATTCTTTTCATTTTGGAGGATTGTATGATTTAAATAAATGATTGTCAATTTTTTAAATAGTTATTGTTAAAAATACACTAACTTTTATTTTGCAAATTTACATTTATTATTTTTATAAAAAAATATTTCTTTAAAAATAAGACGAAAAAAGCTCCTTTTTGACTAAAAGGAGCTTTTTAAGGACTAGGGGTACAGTAAATACTGAGCCCTTATTTTCTTGTATTTTTCAAGTGGAGGTTCCCAGCTTTTTCTGATTTCGGCTTCTGTTTTTCCCGCAATAATTGCTTTTCTGAAAGTATCAGTTCCGGCGAGTTTATCAAAAAAATTATTCTTTAAGAAGTAGGTATCGTTTTTATTGATTATTTTGTAAAAATCAAATAGGTATTGAAAGTTCAATTGCTTCTGAGCAAACAATGCCTCTGTTGTTTTGTCGGTAAAAGATACACCATAGCAGAGTTTTCCATTTTGAGGTGGGTTGCTAGAGCCGGCATTGGGCATTGGTTTAAAGTTGTACTCATATTTTCCCTTTAAAGCGGGATGTCCGGCAATTTCAAATGGATTGTTCGTTCCTCTACCCAAACTTACGACCGTGCCTTCAAAAAAACAAATGGATGGATAAAGCAGAATGGATCGCATCGTTTTCAAATTAGGAGATGGCGGAATTTGAATTTCATAATAGCTGTCATGTGTGTAGTTGGCGCAAGGAATAACTTCCAAATCACATTTTAAATTATCGGAAAGCCATTTTTCGCCATTGCTCATCATCGCAAATTCTCCAATTGTCAATCCATGGACGACCGGGATAGGCGCAATTCCAACGAAGGATTTGAATTCCATGTCGAGAACGGGGCCGTCCACATAATGGCCGTTGGGATTAGGTCTGTCAAAAACGATTAGTTTTTTATCATTTTCAGCACATGCTTCCATCACATAACTTAAAGTAGAAATGTAAGTATAAAAGCGAACTCCCACATCTTGAATGTCGAAAAGCAGCACATCAATATCTTTCAAATCAATTGCAGTTGGCTTGTATTTGTTTCCATGCAGCGAAATAATAGGCAATCCTGTTTTTGCATCCTTAGTATCATCAATTTTTTCACCAGCTTGGCTATCTCCTCTGAATCCGTGCTCCGGTGAAAAAATTTTAGTTAATTTGATTTGTTTGCTCAGTAAAAAATCCACCAAATGCGTCTGGTTCACTACTGAAGTTTGATTTACGACTAATCCGACGGATTTTCCTTTTAATTTAGAAAGGTAGAGTTCTGTTCTTTCCGCTCCTGTTTTTATCCCCTTAGGAGCAGGACTTTCCGTTTTTTTTGCACTTTTGCATTGAATCAATCCAAAGCACAAACAAAAAAACAAAATGTTTTTAAATTGCAACATAATTAAGAATTTTCTTGGTATTTTTGCAGGTTATTTTAAAAATTTGAAAGTTTAATACCATTTTAGATAAACAAATGGTTTTGTCTTTTACTTTTACGGAATATCTAATATATTGCAAAATGAAATGTGTTAGCTAGCTAATAACATCTTGTTTGTCGCGATTAATATTAAGCGCAAAATTAACAAAAAACAGGTATCTAATGAAAAAATTTGCAATTATTGATTTGGAGACAACAGGAGGCACCGCGTCCAGGGAACGAATAACAGAAATAGCCATCGCAATTCACAATGGAGTAGAAGTGCTGGATACTTTTTCTTCCCTTGTTAACCCGGAAAGAAGTATTCCTTACAACATCACGCAAATTACAGGCATAACCGATGCAATGGTGAAAGATGCTCCTAAATTCTATGAAATCGCTAAGAAAGTAGTTGAAATGACGGAAGATTGCGTTTTTGTTGCACACAATGTCCGTTTTGACTACAGCTTCCTGCAGGAAGAATTTAAGCGGCTTGGATTTACTTATAGCCGAAAACAACTTTGTACCGTAAAAATGGCGCGACAATCAATGCCCGGTTTGCGCTCCTATAGCCTTGGGAATCTGATAACTCATTTAGGAATTAAGGTAGAAAACCGACATAGAGCTTTGGACGATACATTGGCCACAGTCAAATTATTTGAAAAAATCATCGCAATTGAAAATGGCACTTCCACAATGGAAGAACGAGTCAATCTGGGAATTAAGGAAGCCAATTTACCTGAAGGGATTAGCATCGCTCGTTTGCATGAGTTGCCGGAATCCTGCGGGGTTTATTATTTACATGACGCGGCCGGAGATGTTATTTACGTCGGGAAAAGTATCAATATCAGGAAAAGGATTTTTGAGCATTTTGCCGACAAGACTGAAAAGGGAAAAAAGATGTACAACGGCGTAGCAGATATTTCATATGAAGTCACAGGAAGTGAATTAATATCACTCTTATTGGAAAATCACGAAATTAAACGAATTAAACCAAGGATTAACAAAGCGCAAAAAGCTCGTAATTTCCCCTATGTGATTTACCAATACAAGGACGAATCCGGTTATATAAGCTTTGGAACGGCAAAGAACACACATCATATCCGCAATAAAATGGCGATTGTTGCCGAATATCAGCAGTTGAATTATGCAAAAGGAGCTTTAAGTTTTATTACCAAAGAATTTGAACTTTGTGGCAAACATACCGGTACAGATGCAGGAGAAGGCCCTTGTTTTCCTTATCATCTTTCCCGCTGCAAGGGTGCTTGTGTCAACGAAGAAAGTTTTGAAATTTATAATATCAGAGCAATGCAAGCGATTGAAAATCTACAGATCATTTTTCACGATAATTTTATGCTGATTGACCAGGGAAAGAGCGCTGAAGAAAAAGCCGTCATTCACGTCGAAGATAATCAATTCGTAGGTTTCGGATATTTTAGTGCGGAGGAGACAATCAACGACCCTCAAATCATGAAAGGATTTGTGAAAAAATTTCCACAATACCCTGAAACACTAAGAATAATTCGGATGTTTCTGGACGAAAAAAAAGGATTAAAAAAGATAGTTTTGTAAATCTTTAGTTATGGTTTCCTCACGAATTTGAACTTGCTGATCTTGCCAAAATCATCTTCAGGAATCAGCACTGTGGCATCCAGACAACTGCTGCAAGTGCAAGCAGCGCAAACGACCGTTTTGGCACAAAGTGAGTCCAGTTTGATATTTAAATCAATTACTTCAATATCTTTCTTTTCTAAAAACTGTCGGAGAGCTCCTTCTTTATCGCCTTTAAAGTAGAGATCATTTTGCCATGGATCTGAACATTGTGTCATGGTATACGTGACCCAAATGTTGTTCTGATCTTTTTTGCAAGCGAAAGTAATCGATGCCAATAAACATAAAATTAGGTATTTCATTTTTTCTTTTTTTAATCAAGACGAATAAATGATTGAATTGGTTGGTGGGAAGTCTCAATTTTTTGTAGTTTGACTTTTGAAAAATGTAAATCTTGATTAGATTTGCAAATCATATTATGAGAAAGATTGTTAATGCGATTATCAAGAGCTACTTAAAGTACCATTATAAACGTGTAGAGCGAATAATGGAACATCCACATGAAGCCCAATCGGAGTGGCTTTCTCATATGATAACGACCAATCGCTTTATCCAGTTCGGCAAAGAACACGGTTTCAAAAGCATTAGAAAATATGTTGATTTTGCCGCGCAGATTCCAGTCAGAGATTATGAAGGACACAAGCCTTACATTGAAAGAATGATGCTTGGCGAAAAAGACATCCTCTGGAATGGACAAATAAAGTGGTATGCAAAATCTTCAGGTACAACAAGTGATAAGAGTAAGTTCATTCCGATTTCATCTCAAAATTTAAAAAAGGGTCATATTCGCAGCTCATGGGACTCTATGAGTATTTTTTATCACCATAATCCCAATTCTCAAGCATTTAGTGAGCGAACAATCTTAATGGGAGGTAGTCTGCAAAAATACGATCTGTATCCGCAAAGTATCATAGGTGATGTGTCGGCCATTATGATGCAACACATTCCGATGGTAGGTCGTCCGTTCGTAGCACCTGATATGGGAATCGCAATGCTCCCTAATTTTGAAGCAAAACTGGAGAAAATGGCAGAATTGCTGCCAAGGGAAAATCTAGTCTTACTGGGTGGAGTACCTACATGGACGGTTGTTTTGATTCGCAAAATTCTTGAACAAACCGGAAAGAGTAATTTATTGGAGATCTGGCCCAATCTGGAAGGTTATCTGCATGGAGGTGTAAGTTTTGAGCCATACAGAGAACAATTTCGGCAGTTTATCCCTTCCGACAAGTTTATTTATCAGGAAATATACAACGCTTCTGAAGGTTTCTTTGCTGTGCAAAATGATTATTCTACAAAAGATATGCTACTCTTATTAGACAATGGCATATTTTACGAGTTTCTGCCTATGGCAGAATGGGACACAGAGTTTCCCACTGCAATACCATTGGAAGATGTAAAAATTGGCGAACATTATGCGATTGTGATCACTACTAACGGAGGCTTGTGGCGTTATTTGATTGGTGATACCATAGTTTTTACTTCTACAAATCCATATAAAATCCAGATTAGTGGTAGAACCAAACAGTACATTAATGTGTTTGGAGAAGAGGTTATGATTGCAAATACGGATAAGGCGGTATCATTGACCTGCCTGCAGCTGAATGCCCGAGTCGAAGAATACAGTCTGGCACCTGTTTTTTTGCAAGGCAATTCAAAAGGAGGGCATGAATGGGTGATTGAATTTGAGAAGCCGCCCAATAACGGAAAACTGTTTGCTGCGCTACTTGATGATAATCTAAGAAAAATAAATTCAGATTATGATGCCAAAAGGTTTAATGATTTGGCAATGTTACCGCTGGTGCTGCACGAAGTTCCTAAAGGTACTTTTTACAGCTGGCTCAAATCCAAAAACAGATTAGGTGGACAATATAAAGTTCCGAGGTTGTCTAACAATCGTACTTACCTGGAAGAAATTTTACAGATCGCCAACTTCCCAAACTTAAGATAATGACCACTTGGTTACAAGGCAAAGTAGTGAACATTTTGCAGGAAAGTCCTTCTGTAAAGCGTTTTTTTATAGAAATACCAGCTGTAAATTGCTTTAATTTCAAGGCTGGACAATTTGTAACTTTTGATTTGCCGGTCGGTGAAAAAAGACTGCAAAGATGGCGGAGCTATTCCATTGCCAACGCACCTAATAATGGGAATGTAATTGAATTGTGCATTGTTAAGGTAGAAATGGGATTGGCCAGCACTTATTTCTTTCAAAAAGTAGCAATCGGGACAATACTAAAATTTAAAGGACCTGAAGGGACTTTTTGTCTCCCGGAAATTGTTGATCATGATACCGTCATGATTTGTACCGGTACGGGTGTGGCGCCTTTCCGCAGCATCATAAATGACGTTTTGGACAAGGGTTTTGTCATAAATCTTCATTTGATTTTCGGCTGTCGGACGGTCGCAGATATTTTATATCGCGCTGAATTTGAGGAGTTGGCTAGAAAAAATGTAAATTTCACATATGATGTGTGTTTGTCGCGTGAAAAAGTAGCTGACCTGTATTTCGGATATGTACACGATGTTTATATGTCCAAATACAAAGATGCAAAAGCAAACACAAGATTTTATATTTGTGGTTGGAATAAAATGATTGATGAGACTGTTGAGAATCTCATCGTAAAAATGGGATGTAGCAGATCCCAAGTTCTGTATGAGTTGTATGGTTAAAATCTAGAAATAATGAAAATTGGAATTATCAGCGAGGGAAAAATACCGCCTGACAATAGAGTCGCACTTACACCCAAGCAATGTGCATATGTTTCGGAAATCTATCCTGTGGATTTTATTATTGAACCTTCGGAGAAGAGATGTTTCGCGGATGAGGAGTATGCTCGGGAAGGTCTAAAAATTAGCAGTGATTTAAGTCAGTGCGATGTACTTATGGGTGTAAAAGAAGTTCCAGTTTCACTACTTTATGAAGATAAAACCTATTTTTTCTTTTCGCACACGATAAAAAAACAGCCTTATAACAGGAAACTGTTGCAGGCATTATTAGAGAAGAAAATCCGCATGATTGATTATGAAGTATTGAAAGATGTAATGGGGCAACGATTAATCGCTTTTGGTCATTATGCAGGCATCGTAGGTGCCCATAATGCATTGTGGACCTATGGAAAGAGGACCGGTTTGTGTTCTTTGAACAGGGCATGTGAAAGTCATGATTATGAATTATTGAAAAAGCAGTACAAAGACCTTAATTTGCCGGCGATTAAAATTTGCCTGACCGGCAATGGGAGGGTTGCTAATGGAGCAATTGAAGTATTAAAAGATATGAAAATCAGGGAAGTTTCTCCCGAAGATTACTTAAACAAACGATTTGATGAGGTCGTTTTTACACAGCTACACGGAAGACATTATGTGAGAAACAAGAAAAATCTTCCTTTTGTCAAAAATGAATTTTACAACCACCCAGAACGCTTTGAATCTGCTTTTGGACCCTATGCAAAAGTAACTGATGTTTTTATTAATGCCATATTCTGGGACTCCCGTTCCCCTCAATTTTTTAGCTTGGAGGAAATGAAGTCTCCTGAATTTAAAATCAAAGTAATTGCAGATGTAACCTGTGATATTGCACCTAAGTCTTCGGTGCCTTCTACCTTGAAAGCATCCACCATTGCAGATCCTGTTTATGGTTACAATCCACAAAGTGAAAAAATTGAAGCACCTTTTCAACAACATGTAATTGATGTTATGGCGATTGACAATTTGCCTAATGAATTACCAAGGGATGCCTCGGAGTTTTTTGGAAATCAGTTTATTGAAAACATACTGACTGAACTGCTACATTTACAGGACAGTGCCATCATAGAAAACGCGACAATCACAAAAGACGGGAAGTTGACACCGATGTTTGAGTACCTTAGCGATTATGTGGAAGGCAATTAATCAATTGTTGATATTTTAACTTTTCTGGCTTTTTTTTGCTCGTTATTGCTTTCGTAAATAACGTATTGCTGGTACTTCACCATGTCTTTTTCGGCCCAGATATCTTTTCCGATATTGCAAGCCAGAATCATAGCGGTGTACAATTGATTGCCAATTTCCACTCTTCTTTCGACAGCGATGTCGCGATCAGCTATTTTATCTTGCTGAATGTTCATCGCGTTTTCGAATTCAGTGCAGGCTTCCTGTACTTTTGAAATAACGAGGTCATTTAAACCGGTATCACTAAGAAAGTCGATTTGCTGACGAGCCACTCGGATAACTCTTCTTCCACAGAAAAGTAATTGAGCATCTGTCATGTCTCCAATTTTTGAGGTGCCAAATTTTCTATATCGGCCTGATCGATTATTGAATTTTATTTCGACCCTTGTCATGACACTTCGGATCGCATTTTTTAATTTTTCAGCTGATTTTGTTTTCTTTTCAGTCACAATCATTTGGTCACCTACCATTTCATCATCATCTGGAAGCGCGTGGATTCGATCACAGAGCGCTCTAAATCCTTTTAGTCTTTCGACGTCATACCCGTACGGTCTGAAAAGTTCGATATCTCGGAGAATATTCTTAATCACTTCCAGACATTGAAGGTACAAATCTGCGTCTGGCACATTGTATAATCGGTGCCCTGCTTGTTTTTTCATATTTAAAAGTTGATTTCGATGGCAAAGATAACATTTATAATTTTAAAAATTAATTTTACTTAGTTAAGAATTTCTTTTAAATATTTAACTATATCAAATCCATTTTTGAACACAAATGCGTTCGCTAACTAATTTGTTTTAATTTTGCAAAAAAATACAAATTTGAAAAAATGAAAAAACTAATCATTTTAGGGGCAGGGGAGAGTGGCACAGGAGCAGCAATACTCGGCAAGCAACAAGGGTACGACGTATTTCTTTCAGATAACGGTCCCATAAAAGAAATGTATAAAGCAGACCTCGAAAGGGCAAGTATTGAATACGAAGAAAATGGCCACAACAACAGCAGAATACTGGAAGCAGATTGTGTAGTGAAAAGCCCGGGTATACCCGATAAGGCTCCGCTGGTGCAGATGTTGTTGAAAAAAGGTGTGTCCGTCATTAGTGAAATTGAATTTGCAAGTTGGTTTTCTAAAGTTAAAACAATTGGAATTACCGGAAGTAATGGGAAGACCACTACCACTATGTTGACTTTTCATCTCCTGAAAGCTGCCGGATTTCCTGTCCATGTTGGAGGGAATATAGGTTTCAGTTACGCCAGATTGGTTGCAGATGAAAAATTGGCTGAATCAGACAGCGCTCCTAACTTGTGGTATGTACTTGAATTATCCAGTTTTCAATTAGATGGTATTGTAGATTACCGACCCAATATTTCTATGATACTCAATATTACTCCCGATCATTTAGACAGGTACGAGTACAAGATGGATAATTATATCGCGGCTAAGTTTCGGATTGCAATGAATCAAACTGATCTTGATTACTTCATTTACAATTCAGATAATGAAAATATCAGCACATATTTATCGCAAAAATACAATGGGAAAGCCCAGAGAATTCAAGTTAAGCGAAGCTTGTATGAAATTGGCATCCTGCGTTTTCCTGAGTATGCGCTTACGTTCAATTTAAAGTACAGTCAACTAAAGGGTGAGCACAATTGGTTTAATGCATATTGTGCCGTAAAAGCGGCTCTTCTTGCGGGCGCATCTCCAGAAAAAATTCAAGAGGGTCTTGAGAGTTTTCAGAATGTCGCACATCGTCTTGAGTTCGTCGCTGCAATCGGTGGTGTCGAGTACATCAATGACAGTAAAGCCACCAATGTTGATAGTGTTTATTATGCCCTCGGTGCAATGGATCGGCCAACAATCTTGATCTTAGGTGGAACAGATAAAGGCAACGACTACCGGCAAATTGATGAATTGGTGCGGTCCAAAGTAAAAGCTATTGTCTGCATGGGAAAAGACAATTCAACTATTTTAAACCACTTTGGGAATTTTGATCTCCCCATATTTGAAACACATAGCGCATTGGAAGCAGTTAATAAAGCATCCTCGCTGTCTGATCCCGGAGATACTGTTTTGCTTTCACCAGCCTGTGCCAGCTTTGATTTGTTTCGCAATTATGAAGATCGAGGTGAGCAGTTTAAGGAAGCAGTGTTGTCACTAGCTTAAAAGTTGTGTTGAAGTGCTTTATCTATCGGCACGCCTCAAGATAGAGAACTTGTATTGAAATGACTAATGAGTTTATCTTTTTGAAAATCAATTTGTTCTGTTCATTTTATAAAAAAAGTTGCTTTTTTTTTGAAAAAATAAGTTCAAAAATTTGCACACTCAAAAAACTAGCCATATCTTTGCATCGCTTTTGAAAAGGTAGTTATTTTAGGGCAACCAAACCAAGAGTAAAATCTTTGAAATTGTCACATTTTTTGACTTGATTATCAAGGGTATATGAGAGTTAACAAGCCAAAGTAGCTCAGTTGGTAGAGCAGCTGATTTGTAATCAGCTGGTCGGGGGTTCGAGTCCCTCCTTTGGCTCTTTTCCTTTTCTAATATTCGTAGTAGGGAAATTTTTGACGGGAGTGTACCAGAGTGGCCAAATGGGGCAGACTGTAACTCTGCTGGGAAACCTTCGGTGGTTCGAATCCATCCGCTCCCACTAAGTAAAAATTTGAAAGTCATAAAGTCGATAAAGCTGTATTTTACACTATTGCGCTTTATGACTTTTTAATTATAATGTCAATCAACTGTTTTAAATTGTTTTTTGACTAAAATTTATTTGAAAAATTAAATGATGCGGGAGTAGCTCAGTTGGTAGAGCGACAGCCTTCCAAGCTGTAGGTCGCGGGTTCGAGCCTCGTCTCCCGCTCAAATTTTTTTAAAAGACGGAGAGAATTATATTAGTAAACGATATCAAGATCGCTTTGTACATTTTTATTCGTGTGCAAAGTTTTTTGAGGATAAGGCCTACTGAGTAGTCAATTTTTTTCGCATTATTGCCTTGGTAGCTCAGGGGTAGAGCACTTCCTTGGTAAGGAAGAGGTCGAGGGTTCAATTCCCTTCTAAGGCTCTATTTAACTTCGAACATTATTTTTTAACACATTTTACATTTTTACTTCTTAAAATGGCTAAAGAAACATTTAATAGATCAAAGCCCCACGTTAACATTGGTACAATCGGTCACGTTGACCACGGTAAGACTACATTAACGGCGGCGATCACTTCTGTTTTGGCAAACAAGGGTTTGGCTGAAAAGAAATCTTATGACTCCATCGATGCAGCTCCTGAAGAAAAGGCTCGTGGTATAACTATTAACACTGCTCACGTTGAGTATGAAACTGCAAATCGTCACTATGCACACGTTGACTGTCCAGGTCACGCGGATTATGTTAAGAACATGATTACGGGTGCTGCTCAAATGGATGGTGCGATTTTGGTTTGTGCTGCGACTGATGGGCCGATGCCTCAAACTCGTGAGCACATCTTGTTGGCTCGCCAGGTAGGTGTACCAGAAGTTGTTGTTTTCATGAACAAAGTTGACTTGGTTGAGGATCCTGAAATGTTGGAATTGGTTGAAATGGAATTGCGTGAACTGTTAAGCTCTTACAAGTTTGATGGCGATAACACTCCAATCATTCAAGGTTCAGCGTTGAAAGCTCTTGATGGACAACCTGAATGGGTTGCTAAAATTGAAGAGTTGATGGCAGCTTGTGATAGCTACATTCCTGAACCTGTTCGTGCAGTTGATAAGGATTTCCTTATGCCAGTTGAGGATGTATTTACGATCACTGGTCGTGGTACAGTTGCAACCGGACGTATCGAGCGTGGTGTAATCAAAGTTGGTGAAGCTGTAGAGATTATCGGTATGATGCCTGACGGTGCGAAGCCTCTTGCTTCTACTTGTACAGGTGTTGAGATGTTCCGTAAATTATTGGATCGCGGTGAAGCGGGTGATAATGCAGGTATTTTGTTGCGTGGTATTGACAAAGAAGCTATCCGTCGTGGAATGGTAATTTGCAAGCCGGGTTCTGTAAAGCCTCACAAACACTTCAAAGCTGAGGTTTATGTACTTTCCAAAGATGAAGGTGGACGTCACACTCCATTTTTCAACGGTTACCGTCCACAGTTCTATTTCCGTACAACAGACGTTACAGGAGACTGTACACTTCCTGCTGGTGTTGAAATGGTTCTTCCTGGTGATAACGTAAACTTGGAAGTTAAATTGATCAATACGATTGCAATGGAAAAAGGTCTACGTTTCGCTATCCGTGAGGGTGGCCGTACAGTAGGTGCAGGTCAGGTAACTGAGATCATTTCGTAGTCGAAATTATAATTTGTGAATGAGCGAAAGGTTAGACATTGTTAACACATGTTTGCTTTCGCTCATTCTCACTTATACACGGGATTAGTTCAATGGCAGAATAGCGGTCTCCAAAACCGTTGATGGGAGTTCGAATCTCTCATTCCGTGCTTATAATCATAAATGAAGCAGTACATTTGTTTTACAAAATGCTGCTGGTAAATTGAAATGAAATGGATAAAATTAAGTTATACATCGTTGAAAGTTACGATGAATTGAAAAATCAGGTCACCTGGCCGACTTGGGAAAACCTTCAGCAGACTGGAATGTTAGTTCTTGGATCGACTTTGCTGGTTTCTTTGATGATTTTTGTAATGGATATCATTTCAAAGCAATTGACTTCATTGATCTATGGACTCTAGAAGTCTTTGACAGCCTGTCTATAACGAAAGGCTTTTGTTTTGCCCAAATATTAGTTTCACATTTATCACTACCGTTTAATTTTATGGCTGAAGAAAGAAGATGGTACTCACTTAGGGTAGTGAGTCAAAAGGAACATAAGATTGCCGATCGCTTAAAGCTGGAAGTTAGCAGAAGTAAATGGGGTGACATTGTAACATCAGTAATTGTTCCTTCCGAAAAAGTATATAAGATTAAAAACGGAAAGAAAGTTATTTCTGAACGCAACATTTTACCCGGTTATTTATTGGTTGAAGCCGTTCCTTCGATGTTTACTGCAGAGATTGTAAAGGCATTGACTGATGTTCAAGATGTAATGCATTTTTTGCCGCGAATTAAACCTGACCCGCTTTCCACTATAGAAGTAAATCGTCTGCTTGGAAAAGTTGATGAGTCCAGTGAGCAAGGAGAGACTATGGTTGAACCATTTATTGCCGGTGAAACTATTAAAATAATTGATGGGCCATTCAGTGGTTTTGTAGGTGATATCATTGATGTCAATGATGAAAAAAAGAAAGTAAAAGTCATTGTCAAAATTTTTGGTAGAGGGACTGAAGTTGAATTGAATTTCTTGCAAGTAGAGAAGGATCAATAAATTTTTTTTGACAGTTTAAAGTTTAATTAATAATAATCGACACTTCTCCGTCTGCTGTTATTTTTAAACTTCCTGTATATAGTTTAATGTAAATATGGTTACGACATGAGAAGGCTTCCACTTTTTACATGTTAATTCCATGAATACTTCTAAACACATTTTTTAAGCATTTAATCGTAAAAACGACATGGCAAAAGAAGTTGATGTGTTTATCAAACTCCAGGTGAAGGGTGGCGCTGCCAATCCTGCTCCACCAATCGGACCTGCACTAGGTTCAAAAGGTGTGAATATCATGGAGTTTTGTAAGCGTTTTAACGCGCAAACACAAGACCAGCCCGGAAAAGTATTGCCGGTAGTTATTTCGGTTTATAAAGATAAGTCCTTTGATTTTGTGATCAAGACCCCTCCTGCTGCAATTCAGCTGTTGGAAGTTGCGAAAGTAAAACAAGGTTCTGATCAACCAAACCGTAATAAAGTCGGTTCTGTGACCTGGGATCAGGTACGTGCGATTGCAGAAAACAAAATGCCGGATCTCAATTGTTTCAAAATTGAGTCAGCCATGAAGATGGTGGCAGGAACTGCTCGCTCACTTGGTATTACAGTAACAGGTACTGCTCCTTGGGCATAGTCATTATTTAACTGCAAATTCTATGTATTTCAATATTTGAAATAGTTGAATTTGTATAGGGAGTTCCTAAACTGAATATTTGTAAATTTCAGAGGAAAGGAATGTTATTCACCTTTAAACACAATCAATAAAATGGCAGGTACTAAACCTAATCACACACCTCGTGTGAAAGTCACAAAAAAAAGAAAAGCGGTAGACAGCAAAGTTGACAGCAGCAAATTGTATCCTATTAAGGATGCAATGAGCTTAGTCAAAGAAGTTAATGTCGCAAAATTTGATGCATCGGTAGATATTCACGTACGTTTGGGAATTGACCCTAGGAAAGCGGATCAGGCTTTGCGTGGAACTGTTAGTTTGCCTCACGGAACTGGTAAAACCAAGCGCGTTTTGGTACTATGTACCCCTGACAAGGAAGCTGAAGCAAAGGCTGCAGGAGCAGATTATGTAGGTCTTGATGAATACATTACTAAGATCCAGGGTGGTTGGACAGATATCGACGTAATCGTCGCTACTCCTAACGTAATGGTGCAGCTTGGTAAAGTTGGTAGGATTTTGGGACCACGTGGTTTGATGCCTAATCCAAAAACAGGTACAGTAACTATGGACGTAGCAGCAGCAGTTGCAGATGTAAAAGGCGGTAAAATTGCTTTCCGTGTTGATAAATTTGGTATTGTTCATGCTTCTGTAGGTCGTACTTCGTTTAGTGCAGACAAGCTCGCTGAAAATGCGATGGAATTGCTTAACACTTTGGTGAAAATGAAACCATCAACTGCAAAAGGTACTTATATGAAGACGATAGCAGTTGCAAGTACCATGAGCCCGGGTGTTAAAGTAGATACTAAAGGTGTCAAATTATAATTTTACAAAGCAATTTAAAAATATTTCTAAATGACAAAAGATAAGAAGACGTCAGAAATTGCCATGCTGAAAGATATGTTTGAAGCTAGTCCCTTCTTTTATATCGTAGATGCATCGACAATGACTGTCGAAAAGGTCAACAGTCTCCGCGGGAAATGTTATGAGCAAGGCATTCTCATGAAAGTGGCCAAGAACACCTTGATTCGCAAAGCGTTGGAGTCTCAACCTGCAGAAAAAAACTTCGATTCGGTTTATGAAGCACTTCATGGACCAACGGCAGTTTTATTAGCAGATGTTGCTAATGTACCTGCGCGTCTTTTGAAAGAATTCAGAAAGGAGAATGACAGACCGATTCTTAAAGCTGCCTATATTGATGGTTCTGCTTTTATTGGTGATGATCAGATTGACATGCTGACTAAGCTCAAATCTAAAGAAGAGTTGGTGGGCGAAGTTATCGGCTTGTTGCAATCTCCGGCTTCGAATCTTATCTCAGCACTTAAATCAGGTGGAGGAAAGATCGCGGGCTTAGTGAAGGCTCTTGAAGATCGTGCGGCTTAATTGCCATTATTGGATTTCTGTAAAGAATTACAATAAAATAAATCAAATTTTTTAAACATTATTATTTAAATTAATTAAAACTATCATACAATGGCAGATTTGAAAGCTCTAGCTGAAAACCTAGTAAACCTTACAATTAAGGAAGTTAACGAATTAGCAACTATTTTAAAAGACGAGTACGGTATCGAACCGGCTGCTGCAGCTGTAGCTGTTGCTGCTGCTCCTGCTGCTGGTGGGGCTGCTGATGCTGCTCCTGCAAAGACAGAGTTCGATGTTGTTCTAAAAGATCCGGGTGCTGCTAAGTTGAACGTGGTTAAAGAAGTTAAAAATATCACTGGTCTTGGTTTGAAAGAAGCTAAAGATTTGGTGGATGGTGCTCCTTCAGTAGTGAAAGAGAAAGCATCTAAAGAAGAAGCAGAATCCATTAAGGCTGCTTTGGAAGCTGCAGGTGCAGTAGTCGAGTTAAAGTAATGTTCTATAGTTAAATAAAATATATTTGGGGCATATTTTGCCCCAAATATCACTTTTGTTAATTATTGCATTACCTTTACGGCTATAACCTACAATGATTATTCACTTTTTATTTACCTTATAGAGTAATACACGTAAGGCTTAGTGGAATGTTCTTGCATTCTATTAAGCCTATCGTTGTTTCTTGTATGTGATAAAATGCAGAAAATCTCGGTCAATTAGAATTATTTTGGTGCCATTCAATACATCTACTGAATTATTTTTTAATTGATAATTTATTTATTTCTCTAGCAAAAACAGAATAGATGAAATTAAACAACCTTGAAACAAATTATCCTGTTCGATTGCCTTGTATTTTTCAAGCTTTTGTATCGTTAAGATAGCAAATTCAATGCCCGTTTTGATCTCATCCTTTTTCTTTTTTTAGACAAGAAAATCTTATCGAAATATGTCAAATAACGCAGCAACACTTTACGCTGAAAAAAACAGAGTCAATTTCGGAAAGATTATACTTCCTGAAACACAGCCGGATTTATTGGAAATTCAGCTAAAATCTTTCGAAGAATTTTTTCAGTTGGAAACAACTCCCGAAAATCGTATTAACGAAGGACTTTTTAAATGTTTTAAGGAAAACTTTCCGATTACTGACGCCAGAAATATCTTCGTTCTAGAGTTTTTGGATTATTTTATCGATCCACCTCGGTACACCATTGAAGAGTGTATGCATAGGGGATTGACCTACTCTTTGCCACTTAAAGCACGTCTTCGGCTGTCTTGTAATGACGAAGAACATGTCGACTTTCAAACAATCGAACAAGATGTGTTTTTGGGGAACATCCCTTACATGACACCAAAAGGAACTTTTGTAATTAATGGTGCAGAAAGGGTTATTGTTTCGCAGTTACATCGTTCACCTGGAGTATTCTTTGGTCAAAGCGTGCATCCCAATGGTTCTAAGATTTACTCGGCTCGTGTAATCCCTTTTAAAGGAGCGTGGATGGAGTTCGCTACCGACATTAATAATGTCATGTATGCTTACATCGACAGGAAGAAAAAGTTTCCCGTAACTACACTACTAAGAGCAATTGGTTTTGACACAGATCGAGACATTCTCAATATTTTTGGTTTGTCAGATGAAGTGAAGAATGCTAAGGCTGATTTATTGCCCTATTTGGGTAGAAAATTAGCCGCTCGAGTTCTCCGTTCTTGGACAGAAGATTTTGTAGATGAAGATACCGGTGAAGTAGTAACCATTGAGAGAAATGAGATTATCCTGGAAAGAGACATCGAATTAACAGAAGAAAATCTCGATGAAGTCCTTGCCTCCGGTATGGAAATGATTTCACTTCAAAAAGAAGGAATCGAAGATGACTATTCCATTATTTACAATACTTTGCAAAAAGACCCTTCAAGTTCTGAACTTGAAGCAGTACAATATATTTATCGTCAGTTAAGAGGAACAGATCCTCCTGATGATGAAACAGCTCGTGGTATCATTGAAAAATTGTTTTTCTCTGACAAACGTTACAATCTGGGAGAAGTGGGACGTTACAAGATTAACCGAAAACTTGAGCAAACCACCAGTATGGAGACTTTGGTTTTAACCAAAGACGATATCATCCAAATTGTGGTTTATTTGGTGCGTTTGATCAATCAAAAGGCAGAAATTGATGATATTGATCACTTGTCAAACAGACGTATTCGTACGGTTGGTGAACAGTTGTATGGACAGTTTGGTGTTGGTTTGGCGCGTATGGCCAGAACAATTCGCGAACGCATGAATGTTCGTGACAACGAAGTATTTACTCCAACTGATTTGATTAATGCCCGTACACTTTCTTCGGTCATTAACTCTTTTTTTGGAACGAGTCAGTTGTCACAGTTTTTAGATCAGACCAATCCATTGTCGGAAATTACGCACAAACGTCGTATTTCAGCTTTGGGCCCCGGGGGGTTGAGCAGAGAGCGTGCCGGTTTTGAGGTGCGTGACGTTCACTATTCTCACTATGGTCGTCTGTGTACCATTGAGACTCCGGAAGGTCCGAATATTGGTTTGATTTCTACACTTTGTGTACATGCGAAAATCAATAAAATGGGTTTCCTTGAAACACCCTACAGGAAAGTTACGAATGGCAAAGTGGATTTAACGGATCATGGTGTAACTTATTTTTCTGCAGAAGGGGAGGATTTGAGTAAAATTGCCCAGGCCAATACGCCTTTGGAAGCTAATGGTGTTTTCGCATCAGATCGTATTAAATCACGTGAAACCGGTGAATTTCCAGTTCTTACTCCTGAAGAAGTTGATTTGATGGACGTAGCTCCTAACCAAATTGTAGGTGTTTCGGCTTCGTTGATTCCATTCCTTGAGAATGATGATGCGAATCGTGCTTTGATGGGTTCGAACATGCAACGTCAGGCTGTTCCACTATTGAGACCACGTGCCCCAATTGTTGCAACTGGAATTGAAGGCAGAGTAGCACGTGACTCTAGGATGTTGATCAATGCAGAAGGAAATGGTGTGGTCGAATATGTAGATGCAAATCAGATAATCATTCGTTATGATCGCACCGATGAAGATCAGTTGGTTTCATTTGAAGACAGCAGAAAATCTTATAACTTGACAAAATTCTTGCGTACTAACCAAGGAACTTGTATCAACCTGAAACCTATCGTTAAGAAAGGTGATAAAGTAATAAAAGGTACTGTTCTTTGCGACGGTTATGCAACTGAAAAAGGTGAATTAGCGCTAGGTCAAAACCTTAAAGTGGCATTCATGCCTTGGAAAGGTTATAACTTTGAAGATGCAATTGTTTTATCTGAAAGGGTAGTTCAAGAAGACATTTTCACTTCTCTACATATCGAATCATTTGAAATGGATGTTCGCGACACCAAGTTAGGTGAAGAGGAATTGACAAATGATATTCCCAATGTGTCAGAAGAAGCAACCAAAGACCTCGATGAGAATGGAATGATTCGCGTCGGTGCCTGGGTTAAAGAAGGAGATATTCTTATTGGTAAAATTACGCCAAAAGGGGAATCTGATCCAACACCTGAAGAAAAACTGCTTCGAGCCATCTTTGGAGATAAAGCAGGTGATGTCAAGGATGCATCCATGAAGGTTCCACCTTCAATGAATGGTGTGGTAATTGATAAACAGCTTTTTGCGAGAGCGAAAAAGGATAAGACTCAAAAAGATAAGGAAGTTGCCTTATTGGGTAAGCTCGATAGTCAGCATGAAATTGCACTTAATGAATTGCGTACAATTCTTGTTGATAAATTAATCGTACTTATCAAAGATAAGATTTCAACCGGAGTCAAGACCATTTATGGTGAAGTGGTAATCAGTAAAGGTACAAAATTTACTGCTCAACTACTAAGAGAAACGGACTACGCTCGTATTGATTACAACAGTTGGACTGACGATGCAAACACCAATGAACTTGTTGCGAGATTGTTGCACAACTATCGTATCAAGGAAAATGAAGAAATCGGACGTTACAAACGTGAGAAATTCAACATAAGTATTGGAGATGAATTGCCTGCCGGAGTATTAAAACTTGCCAAAGTGTATCTTGCTAAGAAGCGTAAGCTAAAAGTAGGAGATAAGCTTGCCGGTCGTCATGGTAACAAGGGAATTGTTTCGCGTATTGAACGTGTTGAAAATATGCCTTTCCTTGATGATGGTACTGCCGTTGATATCGTGTTGAATCCGCTTGGTGTTCCTTCTCGTATGAACCTGGGTCAGATTTTTGAAACCGTTCTGGGCTGGGCAGGGGTTAAACTCGGTTTGACTTTTGCGACACCTATCTTTGATGGAGCCAAAAAAGAAGAGATTGAGCAGTATATCGTTGATGCGGGTCTTCCTCAATATGGCCAAACGTTCTTATATGATGGGGAGACTGGTGAAAGATTCCACCAGCAAGCGACGGTTGGAGTAATCTACATGTTGAAATTAAGTCACATGGTCGATGATAAGATGCATGCGCGTTCAATCGGACCATACTCTTTGATTACACAACAGCCATTAGGAGGTAAAGCACAGTTTGGAGGTCAGCGTTTTGGTGAAATGGAGGTTTGGGCATTGGAAGCATTTGGTGCATCCAATATTCTGCAAGAATTGTTAACTATTAAGTCAGATGATATCATCGGACGTGCAAAAGCTTATGAAGCAATTGTCAAAGGAGATAATTTGCCAGAACCAAATATTCCTGAATCTTTCAACGTATTGGTCCACGAATTGCGCGGACTTGCTTTGGATGTGAAGTTTGATTAATTTAAATTATAGTTTTAAGCAACCGACATTGTAGTTTCCAACTATAAGCTCGGTTGCTTAATCTAAAATAAGAAAATATGTCTTTAAAGAAGAAAATTAATAATCCGGCGGCAGCTAGCTTTGAAAGTATTACGATAAGCTTAGCATCGCCTGACTCTATTTTAGAGCGTAGCTATGGCGAAGTACTTAAGCCGGAGACGATCAATTATCGTTCGTATAAACCAGAACGGGACGGTTTGTTCTGCGAGCGGATCTTCGGACCGGTAAAGGATTACGAATGCTACTGTGGTAAATACAAACGTATCCGCTACAAAGGTATCGTGTGTGATCGATGTGGTGTTGAAGTTACCGAAAAGAAAGTTCGTCGCGAGCGCATGGGTCATATTAAATTGGTTGTGCCGGTCGTTCATATTTGGTTCTTCAAATCACTGCCGAACAAGATAGGATATCTTTTGGGAATGTCTTCCAAAAAGCTTGAAACAATCGTTTATTATGAGCGATATGTTGTCGTGCAAGCGGGAGTATTAGGAGATAAGTTATCTGCTTATGATACCCTAACGGAAGAAGAATATATCGATATCATAGAAGCGCTACCCAAAGAAAATCAGGCGTTGGATGATATGGATCCGAACAAATTTATCGCCCGTATGGGTGCTGAGGCAGTTCGGGATTTACTGATGCGTTTGAAATTAGATGACCTTTCGTATGAACTGAGAAATCAGGCTGCTAATGAAACTTCTCAGCAACGGAAATCTGAAGCATTGAAGCGCCTTCGTGTTGTGGAAGCATTCCGTGATGCCCAAACACGGATGGAAAATAAGCCTGAATGGATGATCATTCAGTACTTACCGGTCATTCCACCAGAGTTGAGACCATTGGTTCCTTTAGATGGAGGTCGTTTTGCGAGTTCTGACTTAAATGATTTGTACCGCAGAGTTATTATTCGTAACAACCGTTTGAAGCGTTTGTTAGAAATTAAGGCGCCAGAAGTAATCCTTCGTAATGAAAAGCGTATGCTTCAAGAGTCGGTCGACAGTTTGTTCGACAACTCAAGAAAGTCAAATGCAGTAAAAGCTGAAGGTGGTCGCGCTTTAAAATCCTTGAGTGATATTCTTAAAGGAAAGCAAGGACGTTTCCGTCAGAACCTTTTGGGTAAACGAGTAGATTATTCCGGTCGTTCGGTTATTGTGGTTGGTCCGTCATTGAAATTGCACGAGTGCGGAATTCCGAAAGCAATGGCTGCCGAATTATTTAAGCCATTCGTTATCAGAAAGCTTATTGAAAGAGGAATTGTCAAAACGGTAAAGTCAGCCAAGAAATTAGTTGACAAGAAAGATCCGGTAATTTGGGAGATTCTCGAAAATATTTTGAAAGGGCACCCGGTTATGCTTAATCGTGCTCCAACATTGCACCGGCTTTCCATACAGGCTTTTCAACCTCGTTTGATTGAAGGGAAAGCTATTCAATTGCATCCATTAGTTTGTGGAGCATTTAATGCGGATTTTGATGGTGACCAAATGGCGGTACACGTACCCCTGAGTCAGGCGGCTATCCTTGAAGCGCAGGTTTTAATGCTTTCGGCTCACAATATGCTAAATCCTCAGGATGGATCTCCGATCACAGTTCCGTCTCAGGACATGGTTTTGGGATTGTATTACATTACTAAAGAACGTCGTTCTGAAGGCGAAATAAAAGTGAAAGGTGAAGGACGCAAGTTCTACGCTGCCGAAGAAGTGGTCATAGCCCTTAACGAAAGGCAATTGGACATCCATGCAGCTATTCAGGTTAAAGTTCATAATGCAGAGGATGAAAATGGACATTTGGTTACTAAATTAATTGAAACGACGCCTGGTCGTATCTTGTTTAATCAAGCGGTACCGAAGGGTGTTCCGTACATCAATCAATTGTTGACCAAGAAAAACCTGAAGGCGATCATCGGTGATATTATCCGCCGTACAAGTTTTGCGGTAACTGCTGACTTTTTGGATAATATTAAAGAGCTTGGATATAACTGGTCGTTTAAAGGTGGCCTGTCGTTTAACCTCGGTGATTTGATTGAGCCTTCTATCCGGAAGAAAACATTGATATCAGCTCAGGAAGAAGTTGACGAAATCTGGGAAAGCTACAACATGGGTTTAATAACCAATAATGAGCGTTACAACCAGATTATTGACAAATGGAGTTTTGCAGATAATCGTATTACAGACACATTGATGCGTGAGTTGGCCAAGCATAAGCAAGGATTCAATTCCGTATTTATGATGCTTGACTCCGGAGCACGTGGATCTAAACAGCAGATCAAACAACTTTGTGGATTGCGTGGATTGATGGCCAAACCTAAAAAATCAGGCGACTCGGGTCCAGCGATCATTGAAAACCCAATCCTTTCGAATTTCTCCGAAGGTCTATCGGTATTGGAGTTTTTTATCTCGACGCACGGTGCCCGTAAGGGACTTGCGGATACGGCCCTGAAAACTGCAGATGCAGGTTATTTGACACGTCGTTTGGTGGATGTTGCACAGGATGTAGTCATTGTTGATGAGGATTGCAACACGCTTCGTGGAAATGAAACCTATGCACTGAAGGACGGAGATAAAATTATTGAAAAATTAAGTACTCGGATAGTTGGACGTTTTTCATTGTACGATATCTACAATCCTGAAAAAGATTCAGAATTAATCGTAGGTGCTGGTGAATATATTGACGAAAAAGCAGCCAATCGAATTGAAACTTTGGGGATTGAAGCCGTAACGATTCGATCAGTGTTGACTTGCGAGACTCCTCGTGGAGTTTGTACCAAATGCTACGGAAAGAATCTTGCTTCTGGTAGAATTACCGAAATGGGAGATGCCGTTGGTATTATTGCAGCGCAATCTATTGGTGAACCGGGTACGCAGCTTACACTTCGGACTTTCCATACAGGGGGTACTGCAGTAACTACGAACCAGGAAAATAGTATGAAAACTAATTTTGCCGGTATCATCGAGTTCGATGGCGTTCGTGTTGTTCAATCTATAGATGATTCCGGAGAAAATATTGAAGTCGTATTATCGAGGACAGGAGAAATCAAAATACTTGAAACTAAGTCAAGGAAAGTGTTATCCACTTCGCACATGCCATATGGTGCAAATATTTTGGTAAAGGATGGTCAGGAAGTCGCTAAAGGTGATGTTATTTGTACCTGGGATCCGTACAATGCGGTGATTATTAGTGAATTCCCTGGTAAGGCAGAGTTTCAGGACGTTGAAGAAGGGGTTACTTTCCGTATTGAACGTGATGACCAAACGGGTACAACTGAAAAGGTTATTATCGAATCTAAAAACAAGCGGAAAGCTCCGGTAATCAACATCATGGATAAAAGTGGGGAAGCGCAGAGATCTTACACGCTTCCAGTTGGAGCTTATATTTCCATCGAAGATGGGGAGAAAGTACAAGCAGGACAGAAGATTGTAAAGATTCCACGTAAACTTGGAAAAATTCAGGATATCACGGGTGGTTTGCCACGTGTTACAGAATTATTTGAAGCGCGAAGCCCTAGTAATCCTGCAATTGTAGCGGAAATCGATGGTGTAGTAACCTTTGGTTCAATCAAAAGAGGTAATCGGGAAGCAATGATTACTGCACGTGACCGAACTACAGTTACCAAATACTTGGTGCCTTTGAATAGGCAGTTGTTGGTCCAAGATGGTGACTTTGTGCGTGCCGGAACACCTTTGACTGATGGAACTATTGCGGCCTTGGATATCCTTAATATTAAGGGACCATTTGCTGTTCAGTCTCATCTTGTAAACGGCGTTCAAGAAGTTTATCGTTCGCAAGGTATTGCTATTAATGACAAACATATCGAAGTTATTGTTAGACAGATGATGCGTCGTTTAGAGATTCTGGATCCGGGAGACACACATTTCCTTCAGGGAGAGGCTGTCGAAAGATACGAATTTCAACAGCAAAATGACTGGATTTTTGACAAGAAATTCATAACTGATTCGGGTGATTCTAATCGCTTGAAACCGGGACAACTAGTGACTTTGCGCCAGGTAAGAGAGGAAAATTCTTTCCTGAAGCGCAACGACAAGAAGCTGGTAACATACCGTGATGCAATTTCGGCCACTTCACAGCCAATGTTGCAAGGTATAACGAGATCTTCACTGGGTACAGAAAGTTGGATTTCGGCCGCATCATTCCAGGAAACGACGAAAGTACTAAGTACAGCTGCTATTAATGCCACAAAGGATAACTTGAATGGACTGAAAGAGAATGTAATTATAGGAAAAAGAATTCCAGCGGGAACCGGTATGCGTAAGTATCAAAAACTTTTTGTTTCTATGAGCGAAGCTGGTACAGAGGATTTTGTAGCTTCTGATGATTATATTGCTGATGTTCAAGAAGTAGTGTATGGTGATGATATTGACAGCACAGCTTTCGGAATTGAAAATATCTGACAGATCAATTAAGTGAAAAATAAAAGCCGCATCTTTTCAAAAAGGTGCGGCATTTTTATTTCGGGAATATCGGGGGGACGAATAATTATTCCCGTTTTTTTCGTAAAGTTAAGACAAAAGTCTTTTCATTGTTTTGGATATGTTCATGTTAATATATGGGATGAAAAGCCGTTTAAAATCGGATTATATTTTAATATATTATTGAAATATTTGTTAATAACTTAATATCAGATGCAAATATATATTTATATAATTATATTAACAAATATTTAATATAAAATTTAACATTTTATTTTAATTTTCTGGGCACTTTTCTGTCGATCTCAGCGTTTCTTATTATAACTGATAGAAATACACAAGTTATTAACTAGTAATGTGGTTCATCCGTATCCTGAAAGCCAAAAGAATTATGTTCATGGGATTATATTTTGTTGGGAAGTCGCTACAAAAGTGTAGCGACTTTTTTTTGTGTAGATTTTAATGTAATTTTGCATTAAATCTATTGAAAATGGAAGATAGTTATCGGCATAAGGGTATGCGTCGCAAGCTGGTGCAGCTACTTAAAGATAAAGGAATAACCAATGAAGCGGTGCTAAATGCGGTTAGAGAACTTCCAAGGCATTTCTTTTTGGATAAAGCATTTGAAGAATGGGCCTACGAAGACAAGGCGTTTCCAATTGGAAATGAACAAACCATTTCGCAGCCTTATACAGTGGCTTACCAAAGTGCTTTGCTAGATATTCATAAGGGTGATAAAGTGCTGGAAATTGGAACAGGCTCTGGTTATCAGGCGGCGATTTTATATCTGATGGGTGCCGAAGTCCATAGTGTAGAGCGTCAAGAAGATTTGTTTCGAAAGACCCGTGAATTATTTCACAAGATACATTTAGAGAAAATCAATACCTACTATCACGATGGTACTGACGGGTATAGAAAGGAAGCACCTTATGATAAGATTTTGGTGACAGCAGCTGCAGCGGAAATTCCTTATCCGCTAATTGATCAGTTAAAAATCGATGGTATTTTGGTTGTTCCAATTGGAGACAGTACGCTGCAACAAATGTATAAAATCCGAAAAGTAAGTGCGAAGTCTATTGATGTTCAAAAGTTGGATAACTTCAGATTTGTACCATTTTTACAAGGAAAAGTCTAATGAATGTAAAATTATTTCACTTTCATTTTATACTAGTGAAACTAAGTGGAAAATTAGTAATATCTTCGCACAGTGTTTTTTTTAACAAAACGCGCACTAAAAAATTGTATGATAAAATCATCTCCCAGCATTAAATTCGCTCAAAAAGATCAGGCCGAATTTTTCTCCGCACTTAAAGTAAGAATTAATAGTTATTTTGAAGAGAACAAATTAAGTCAAAAAGGAAATGTGTATCTGTACATCAAAAGTATTGTTTTTTTAACAATCTACCTCTTACCCATCTCTTTGATTTTATTTGATGTAGTGAATGGTTGGGGCGTAATATTGGCTTATGCTTTGATGGGATTGGGAGTTGTAGGAATTGGGATGTCAATTATGCATGATGCGATTCACGGATCCTATTCGAAAATTCCCTGGTTGAACAACTTGATGGGAAGAACAATTGATTTGGTGGGAGGAAACGCAACTTCGTGGAAGATTCAACACAACGTATTACATCATACATTTACCAACCTTTTTGGTTTTGATGAAGATATTGAAGATAAACCAATATTAAGGTTATCACCGCACGGAAAGTTACGCAAAATTCACCGTTACCAGCACTATTATGCGATCTTATTGTATGGGTTGACTACCTTATCATGGGTTACAATGAAAGACTTCAAGCAATTGAAAGATTACAGCGAAAGAGGTTTATTACAGAAAGTTGGAGCTTCATTCAATAGTGTTTTATTTGAAATGATTTTCTTCAAAGCGCTGTATTTCATGCTGTTCCTGATATTGCCTTTCTATTTAAATTCATCAGGATGGATGTGGGTACTTGCAGGTTTCTTTACAATGCATTTCATTGCAGGTGCGATATTGACAACAATATTTCAACTGGCTCATGTTGTTGAAGAGACCGAACATCCTGAAGTACACGACGACGGAGTTATGGAAAATACCTGGGCTATACATCAGCTGAAGACAACTTCTAATTTTGCCCGCAACAACAGGATTTTATCTTGGTACATTGGTGGATTAAATTATCAAATTGAGCACCATTTATTTCCTAATATTTCACATGTACATTATCGTTCTTTATCAACGATTGTGAAGCGGACAGCCAAGGAATTTGGAATTCCTTACAACGAATACCGTACCTTATCGTCAGCTTTATCCTCGCATTTCAGGGTGTTAAAAATGCTGGGCCGTGGTGAATTTAACAATTATCATTAGTTGAGAATGTAATACGCTTAAAAATTGAAATATTGCTATTTTTTTCTCGTAGGCGGTTTGTGTTCATTAGTATCCTGCGATAACGAAAAACTAAGACAAGCAACCATTCAACAGAAAGTTAACGAAAGGATTTCGGAATTCAAGTCTAAGAAAATGGCTGGATGTAAACAACAGGCCATGGAAGTAGCTGTGAAAAGGGCCGATTCAATTTTGTTGATGAATACAGATCTCTGGCAAATTCAAACTGATGACATCGAAAGGCCTCCAATTCCAGAAAAACCTGGTCTACCCAATGTTAAAGTTACTATTGATTCTTCTAAGGTCAAACCCTTGTTTCCTGTGAATTTCGGTCAATAAGATCCTTTTATATGTTAAGAAGTTCTTCAAATTATATCTTTGTTAATTTGCTGCTGATCTACCTGCTTCCAGCAGTGGGTTGTGCGCAAAATATAAAACCACATCCCAGATGTGAACAGCCGGCCTTTGATCTAAAACTGGAAAAATTGCTTAATTTTTCCGTAAATGCAATCTCTTGCAGAGATCTTAATCGGAATTTGAAGATGTATTATATTTTGGATGCACGTGAGCGAAGTGAATTTGATGTCAGCCATTTGCCCAACGCAAGATACATTGGATACAGTTCATTTGATTTTTTATCAATTAATGATATTCCTAAAAGCGCTGCGATTGTAGTTTATTGTTCGGTCGGCTATCGTTCAGAAAAAATAGGGGAGAAATTGATTGGGGCTGGATACTCGAATGTTAACAATCTTTACGGTAGCATTTTTGAATGGGTAAATGAAGGTTATCCTGTGTTTGATAATCTCAACAAACCCGTCAAGAAAGTACATGCGTACAATGCAGATTGGGGTAAATGGGTTACTGCCAAAGGATATTTAAAGATTTATTGAAGATATTAATTTGCATCTTTTTTTTCTTTCCATTATAAAATCAATATTATCAAGCAACATGTCATTTTCATTAACTTCAATATAAAAGGGCACTGATTCTTTAAATCCTCTTTTCAATAGCATAATGTAGTAATTTCCATAGGGCACTCTATTGAAATTATAAATACCATTCTTATAGCTATAAGTTTGTCTTTCCACTTTAGTGTCAGTTACTGTTGTTAATTTTATTTTAACTTTAGCTATTCCTGTTCCCGTAGTATCGCTAATCCTACCATTTATATTTTTTTGAGCAATAATTTGGATCGAAGTTAGTATCAAAATTGCCATTAGGCAGGATAATGTCTTTATGTTTAAATTGTTGAAAGACAGTTTATTGTTTACTTGAATTTGGTTTTTAGACATATTATCGTTAATTAATTCATGATTATAATTTTTTAAAATATATTTTTTAATTTTTGTGAGAGTCTGTCTTGCATTCCATCCAGCAGCGATTTTTATTTTGTACAGTATTCCGCTGTTCTGACGTAAGCAGCTGATGTCTCCATCAATAAACTTACCATTACGAGTGGTGCTTTGACAGTAGCCTCAAATATACTAACTATATCAATAGTTGGCCAAAACAGTTCAACATTATTGGTTAATGGTGGCACTTTGAATTTTCAGGATCAGGCTCTGTTGTATTAAATGGAAATTTTTCAATGAGTTCCTGTGTACTGATTCAAGGTGGTGGGTCCCTTTCCATTGACGATAATAACCGCAATGTTGCTGCAAACAGCGTTGCCAGAGGAATACATATTTTTGCTATATCCGGCGGAATACCTAATTGTAGTGCTGGTACTATTATTGTTATAGATCCAACTATTATTTCTTATGAGTTAGAACAACACGAGCGATAAGTATCGGTATTGCAGCCAATACGACAAGGTTCGTTGGAACAGATAGTTTTGTCCTGGGAGATTGAGATAGCCTTACCCATGGAATTGCTGATAGATTTACAGCGTAAACTTATGCCATAGGTATTGTTTGCCTGGATAACTTTATCGTTAATGGAGGTAACGCTACCTGTTCGGGTGATACTTATTAACAGTTTTTCTCAGGATGGTGCGAAGATTATTACATTACTATTACCGATCCGATTCCGACCATCGCTGCAAGAGTTTATTTGGCTCAGATTAATTTTATGGGGAGAAGCTTATCTTTGCACCAAAAAAGATAAGT
>JBMOJB010000004.1:0-70200 GCA_049316985.1 Saprospiraceae bacterium
TAGTTTTTTACCCCCTTTTTTAGAAGAATATTTATGACTTTTTCAGTGCCCTCGACTATTTGGTAAGGCTTTTTAGTTTATAACTTTAATAATTTCTTTGAAATGACCTGATTCCCGGAAGTAATTCTGGCGAAATAAAGTCCTTTCCCCGGCAGATTATCGACTTCATAGCGATAGTTGCCAGCTTCTCTTTTTCCCTCATCAAGTTTACGTACCACTTTCCCGCTAATGTCAGTAATTTCGACAACAATATTTGCGCTTGCATTCAGATCAAGCGTGATTTGTAGTGGTTCATCTTCAAATGAAGGATTAGGATAAACCAATACATCCTGCTCATCTGTGAATGTATTAGTTACCGAAGTATAATATTTGTAACCACCGATTGGTTTTGCCAGTTTTTTAGTGGTATAGATCCTGTATTCACCCGCTCTCAGTGTAAAATTCTGATCAATAGCGTTTACGATCAGGCTATCTCCCGTAAAATATTCATAATATTTTCCGGTAACAGGGAAGTCAGGAAAGACGGTTTGTTCTGTTACATCAAAATTGCCAAATACGACCATATTCTGATTATTATTGACCAGATTTATTTCTTTTACAAAGCCACCGGTGTACATCGTAACTTCTCCATCTTTGAAAATAGGGTCCTTTTTTTTCAGGTCAATTAAAGAGCGATAGACATCGAAAAGTCGGCTACGGTTTGGATCATCTAAATAATCCCATCTTGCAGGTTTTATAGACAAACGACAATTATTATTAATGGTGCCATTGCCACAATCATTGATCGAATAGTCAAACCCCCGTTCGCCAAATTGCCAGATCATTTTTGGACCTGGGACAGTAAGCAGAAATACGGCAGCAGCTTCGGCACGACGCAAAGCTGTGGGCAGATTTTTTATATCATAATCACTTGATGATTTGCCCGAAGTAATAGCACGATACATATTACGCTCTTCATCGTGACTTTCAGCGTAAGTTACTGCATGGGGAAATTGGAAACCATTCTTTTTATAGTACGTGTAATTAATACTACTATTAGATCCTCCCACCATCGCCTGGCCAAAATTAAAGTTTGCATTTTGCCATACCATCATGCCGTAATCGGTCATTTCTTTCTCTTCTGTGAAATCTGCAAAATGCTCCATTATGGCATACGCATTGGGAGATGTGCGGTTTACTACATCGGTATAATGTTTCAGAATCGCGATACGGCTGGCATCGTACCTACCCCATTTTCCTACGTCTGAACCACTGTCAACTTGCGTAAAACCTTTAGAGAGATCGAATCTGAATCCGTCAATATGGTATTCTTCCAGCCAGTATTTTAGGCATTGGTCGACATAATCACGAGTCTCTGGACTTTCATGATTCATGTCTAAAAATACATTATAGGGATGTTTGGCCACCGCATTTACATAAGGACTGGCTGCAATAGAATAGAGTTGCGCTATCGGGCCTTTTTCGCTAACGTGATTAAAAACTACATCTAGAATAATTGCCATTCCTGCTTTGTGGCATTCATCAACAAGCTTTTTAAAAATCGACGGCGAACCATATTGTTTGTCCAGTGCTCCGTGCAGAGTTGGATCATAACCCCAGCTTTGATTGCCATTAAATTCATTTACTGGCATGAACTGAATGGCATTGACACCAAGTTTTTTGAGGTAATTGAGCGAATCCAATACGAACTGAAAATTGCGTTGTGAGGAAAAATCTCTCACTAGCAGCTCGTAAATTACCAGATCAGTCTTTGCAGGTCTGGTAAAATCCTTAACTTCCCAATTATAAACGGGCCTTGGCAGTTCAAGAATTGAGACATAACCTGATGTTTTACCCGCCGGAAAAGAAGGAATATTCGGATAACTTGAAGCGGGGATATTTCTATCGTTTATTTCATCTAAAATCACCTCGCTATGCGGGTCAGAGATCCTTAAAATCCCGTCAACTGAGTACTGGTATTTAAATATTCCGTTGGGCTGATTTTTTAGTTCTATCCACCATTTGCTTCCATCCAGGCTATTGCGCATCATGTATTCCGGCTTGAGTTTCCAGTCTGAAAAGTCACCCACTGCGAATACATTTTGTTTATCCTTTGCATTCAACATCAGAAAAACATCATTAGCTGCGGTTGTTGCTCCTGGTTTTGCACCGAAAGGTGGGTCTTGTTTTATTACCTGTTGAGTTATTAAATAGGTAAAACTTTCCTTTATGCTATCAGCGCCGTTTTGAGCAATAAACTCCACTTGATGAATACCTGCTCCAGCAACTGTGATATCATGGACCAAATCTCTGGCAGACGGAATTGTTTTAATAATGGTTCCATTGTCCTTAATAGTTAGCGCAGCATTGACACTTGTTGCGCCTTTGACCTGGAGGACATCGCCTTCGTTTTTCAAAACCGAAGTTCCTGCTTGTGGACTGATTAATCGTGCGACAAATGTTCCCGGATCAGTCAAGTCGTAGAAAATATCTTTTCCTCCAAAGTCTTTTCCTTCGGCTGATCCATTTCCATTACGGAATACAAAAGCGAGTTTTACTGCTTTTTCTCCTGCCGGTACACCATAGTAATCTCTGACTGTCGGTCCAAGCTCGTATTTGTAAAGATTGTCGGATACTTTTTCGAGTTTCCATGCCGGATCCGCTACACCCCAGGTCATTTTTACGTATTTCCATTGATTTGGACCTTTGTCAGTAATGACGCCGGTGTGTAAATACACATCGCAATTGCAGTCTTTCAATCCTGCGTTACCTTTAGTGGCATCGAAATAAACGGTTACTTTGTCATTTTCGGATGGGAATACGGGCTCGGTAAATACCAATTGAGCATTGGCAATAAAACAGAAAACAGCCCATATTAATGTGGACAGTAATAGATTTTTTATCATAAAATTTGTTCGAGTGTTTATTCTATTAATTAAATGCTAAGGTAATACGTTTTTGCAAGATTAAAATTATTTTTGCGCCCCATTCACAAATGGTTAAAAATATGACAAAAAAATTATGCTCCTGCCTTTTCTTTAGTTTTGTGTCAGCTTTTGGTTTATTTGCTCAAAATACTGATAGTACAGGTGTTTTGCCGGCCATCACTGAATTTCATCAATTGTATCAGGAACTGCGTGATGGACTTGCTGATACGATGAAAGCCAGGACAAAAGTGCGACAATTGCTTAGCGATATCAGTGATTACTACTTCCTTAATGCCGGTCGCGAACCCTTTGACACTACATTTTATTTCCCCGTACAAGGCTATGGAATTAAGATGCTTGGTGGTACTAATGGAAGTGATTATGTGCCTGGGAAATATAATTTTTACAATACTTTTGGTAACCGTTCCCATCCCGCCCATGATATTTTTGTAGTAGACAAAGATCAGGATATGATTGATGATAAGCGAAACCAGCCCATTAAAATTTACTCAGTAAGTGGTGGAATTGTAGTTTCAGCCGAAAAATGCTGGGACACAACAATGGTTACAAAAGGAGGAAACTATATTTATATATATGAGCCACACAGCAAGGTTATGTATTACTATGCGCACAACCGCGCTCTTTTTGTCGACTTGGGTCAAATAGTAGAGCCCGGTCAGACAATTGCTTTTATGGGTAGGAGTGGTTTGAATGCGAACAAAAAAAGGTCACCGACACATTTACATTTTTCAACACTGCAATTTACGGAGGACGGAACGGCATTTCCTTTAAATGGATATAAGAATCTAAAAGCGGCGAAAATAAAATACGACTAATCTAAAAGCCCAATATATCCATCATTCCCTTGAAAATGCAAATGCCACCAGCGATATTTAAAGTATACATGACTGTGGTTATCGACAGGTCAGCTTGATAGAGGATAAATGTAATGGCAAAACTTCCCAGCAGTATAACTATGCCTGCAATCAACCACCGGACACCTCTTTTCACTATGGCATCATTTTTATTTTTATTTGCTGTTGAGGGAGTTTCTTCGCTATTACTTTCTTTAGGTTCAAAATTGTCAGAAGTATTCATTGGAAACAATTTTTATGAATTACGAATTACGAATTACGAATTATGAATTACGAATTATGAATTACGAATTACGAATTACGAATTACGAATTACGAATTATGAATTATGAATTATGAATTATGAATTAAGAATTAAGAATTAACGTTTCGAAGTTGGTTTACGAACTTGCCTATTTTTCTATCTTACAAATTGTCAATTGTTAATTGTCAATTGTCAATTATTCCACTTCTTCATAGTCTATAAATTCGCCGACATCTTTTTTGGGTTTTTCGGTTTCTTTGGTTTGCGGAGTTTCATTTGTAGGTCTTTTTTCTTGCTGATGTGTGGAAGCATTTAGTAAAGGAGCGAAAAAACGTTGATAGACCCAATAAATCAACAAGCTATAAAACAAGTATTTCATTTGAATGCGAATGCCTTTTGGGACAGATTTAGTGATATTAAATTGGAATTATACTATTATTGTGCAAAAAAGCGTTTGCTTCACGTTCTCTTATCAGAATTTTAGAATATTTTTGCAGCTTTTGTGAGCGGAAACTAATTTTCTACGTACAAATATCTTACTAAAATTCAGTAAATAAACTTTTTTTCAATGAATTTCAAATTTTGGAACAACATAACCGGCTGGATGGTCTTTGCGATCACCATGACTGTGTACTATTTTTCCGTTGAAAGCACAGGAAGTCTCTGGGATTGCGGAGAATTTATCGCGGGTGCTTATAAATTGCAGGTAGTGCACCCTCCGGGAGCGCCTCTCTTCTTGTTGATAGGCAGGTTGTTTACGATGTTTGCAACACTATTCTCCAAGGCACCTGAGGCGATAGCAATTTCAGTTAACTTGATGTCCGCAGCATGTACAGCATTGGCCGCAACATTTTTATGTTGGACAACAGTTATTCTGGCTAAGATGTCATTGGTTGACCGCGATGGAAAATTAGATACCGCGCAATCTATTGCAGTATTGGGTGCGGGTTTGGTAGCTGGATTGAGCAGTGGTTTTATTTCTTCCAACTGGTTTTCAGCTGTTGAAGGTGAAGTTTACGCGATGTCAATTTTCTTTACGGCATTGGTAATCTGGGCGATTGTAAAATGGTACCACCTTCCAGATAGCCCAAAGAACGACAGGTGGTTAATTTTTGCTATTTATGCATCGGCATTGTCAATTGGAGTTCACTTGTTGAGTTTGTTGACATTCCCTGCGTTGGCATTGTTTTACTATTTTAAGAAATATAAGAATCATACTTTGCTCGGGACTGCAATGGCTGGTCTAGCCGGGGTAGTTCTGGTCGTGTTGATGCAATCGTTTATTGTAACCGGTTTGCCAAGACTATGGGCTTCTTTGGAATTGACGATGGTCAATACGCTTGGGCTGCCAGTATTCAGTGGTCTGATTCCATTAATCATAATTGTTGCAACAGTTATATATCTGGGATTAAAAGGCACAGAGCGCGAGGAAGCTACACCTGTTTTAAAAGGTATTGTCGGATTATTGGCGGGCATGGCTGTTTATTCTGTTTTGGGAGGTATTCTTGGTATTCTGGTTGGGGCTGCATTTGGAGCTTATATGGGTTATAGTTATTCAGCAATGTACAATTCCATGTTGCAAAAAATGCTGGTTGCTTTTACCGTTTCGGTTATTGGTTATTCTATTGTTGGTGTGGTTGTGATTCGCGCGAATGCAAATACACCAATCAACATGAATGCGCCTACTGATCCATTGAGATTGTTGCCTTACCTGAATCGCGAACAATACGGTGATCGACCATTATTCAAAGGGCCTAATTTTGATGCTCAACCTATTGATACTAAAATCGAAGAGAGGTTTGGCAGAGTGGATGATCACTATGAAGCTATTGACCGCAAAATTGATTATGTGTTTAGAGATGAAGACAAGGTACTTTTCCCTCGTATGGGTGATTACCAGCCCGGCAGAGATGAACAGTATCGATCCTGGTTAGATCATAAAGGATATGCAAGTACAGCTGACAATATTAGTTTCTTCTTGAGGTATCAGGTGGGATGGATGTATTGGAGATATTTTATGTGGAATTTTGCCGGTCGACAAAATGGCGAGCAAGGTTATTTTCCAATAGATAAAACCAGTGGACATTGGATGTCCGGTATTACTTCAGTCGATGAAGGTCGCTTGTACAATCAAAGTGAGCTTACCACTGTGATGAAAGAAGATCAGGCACGCAATAAGTACTACTTTATTCCATTGCTATTGGGTCTTTTGGGGCTTATTTTTCATTTAACAAAAAGAAGAGAAGAATTCCTGAGTTTGTTAGGTTTGTTTTTGATAACCGGAATCGGAATTATCGTTTACACCAATCAAACTCCTATGGAGCCGCGCGAACGTGACTATGTTCTGGTAGGCTCTTTCTTTACATTTTGTGTCTGGATTGGACTTAGTGTGGTCGCCATTTATGATACTTTGAGCAGCAGGTTAAAAAATGCAGGCATTGCAATAGCTCCTGTTGGATTAATTCTGGCTTTGAGTGCTCCTTATCTTTTCGCTACACAAAATTTTGATGATCACAGTCGTATGGGTCATACCGGCGCCCGTGATTATGCTTCCAACTTTTTGAATTCTTGCAAACCTAATTCAATTATTTTCACTTATGGAGATAATGATACTTATCCACTTTGGTATGCGCAGGAGGTAGAAGGAATACGAACAGATGTCAGGGTTGTCAACCTCAGTCTTATTGCCGTGGACTGGTATATTAGCCAATTGCGAAGAAAAGTAAATAATTCTGCCGCAATCAAAATGAGTATACCGGAAGCATCGTACAGGGGTTACAGAAGGAATCAAATGATTGCCAACACCGATGCAGGAGAAATGAATATCAATGAGGTACTAAAGTATGCTGGTGAAAATCATCCCTCCAGAGATATGGAAAGTATGTTTTTGACCAGTAAACTGTCATTGCCTGTAGATTTGGAGAAGATGAAGGCAAATGGTTTGATAAGTGCTCAGGATACTGGTGTAGTGAGCGAAATAAAGTTCGCGCTTCCTTTAAATCCCAAATCTCCGTATATAATTAAAGATGACCTTGCAATATTGGATTTATTAGCTTCCAATATTAATGAGCGCCCTATTTATTTTGCTGTTACATGCCAGCAGAACAAATTGCAGGGTTTGCAGAATTTCATGCAGTTGGAAGGTCTTGGTTTGCGGATTATTCCGATTAAATCAAAAGGAGATTCTCAATTTAGTATAATTGGTTCGGGACGTTGCGATACAGAAACGAGCTTCAAGGTAATTACCGAGAAATTCAAATGGGGTAATTTTGACAAGAAGAAAATGTATGTAGACAGGAGCTATCAGCCAAGTGTTCAAAGTATGCGTTTTGTAATCTTACGAACAGTTCGTTCATTGATCGCAGAAGACAAAAAGGAGAAAGCGGTCGCCTTGATCGACAAATACTTTGAAGGATTCCCGAACATGAACTTTCCTTATGATTACAACGCTTTTTATCTGATTGATTCTTACATTGCTGCCGACAATTATCCTAAAGCAAAACCGCATTTGGAAATTCTTGCGAAAAACATGATCGAGATACTTAAATTCTACAAGTCTATCGGTTCGGAAGTTAAAAATGGTTTTGAACAAGATTACACCATGTCATTGAGAACTATGCGCGACGTAATTGATGCAGCCAGAACGGCTAAAGATGATGAACTTGCCAACAGACTAGAAGCTGAATTTGAACCTTACAATGTTACAAAAGGGATGAATATGCAACCAAATTAATGATCAA
This sequence comes from Saprospiraceae bacterium, assembly GCA_049316985.1. Classification (GTDB taxonomy): domain Bacteria; phylum Bacteroidota; class Bacteroidia; order Chitinophagales; family Saprospiraceae; genus CANHEE01. The sequence goes on from JBMOJB010000004.1 coordinate 7,766, forward strand.
ATATCAAATATCTAATTAAAAAAAGGCACTTGAATTTTCAGGTGCCTTTTTTTTAGTTGAAAATTGAAAAGTGAAAGTTGAAAATGATCAACACCTTGACAGCTAAACACCTCAACACCTAAATTAATATACCAACTTTTGGATTGCCTCTATGATATTGTCCATCGCTGCCGGGTAATTAACGTATTTCATTTTGCGCTCGTCCAGGCCCCATATCGCGATGGTGATCACTTTCTTTTTATTCCCATAAGCGATAGAGATCCGGAGAGGAATAGGCGAAGGCTTATATTTTTTTCTGGTTTGACAGGCCAAATCTAAGCAGTCATACTCCCTTTCCCATTCGAAAAAGTGTTGATTTTCGGCATATTGACACAATCTTTCAAGGTCAGCGATAGGAATCGTTTTTTTGGTTACAATCAAGCCTTTGGACTTGCTTTGGAATTCCCGAATCAAACGGCCACCTGGTTTTATCCAAATATAATCTCGATATATCGGATCAATGCTGCATGAATAACCTCCTCCAGTTAATTCGATATTCATATAAACAGGGGGAGTTAGGCTTTGAGTGATTCTGCTTTCCTTCTTTTTTTTGTTCCACCAGGGCAATGAAAATATTTTTCTTTCAATTATTTTGACAGTTGGAAGCTCATTAACTGGCTTTGGGAAAGGATGTTGGTCTTCGGCGTTGACAAAATGGTATTGAAATAATCCCCTGCTGTTAGGGCTGTTAAATTCGAGAACTAGTTCATTTGAGGTTAATTTTATAACTTTGAAATGATCAACGTGGTCAAAGGAATAATCTAGTACATTATTTTGGAGTCGCCACGCTCCCATACTATAATTTCCATTTAGAAATTGCTGATAAGAATTGTCAAAACGGAAGTATAAAAAGTACTGGTAGGCGTAATTAGCTTTGTGAATGGCAGTATTGGATTCTACATGAAGGGTATTATCATACCGCCATTTAGTTTCCTTCAATTGTTCAGTGGTATAGAGAAGCTTATTTTGCGCACTAATATAACTGCTTTCAAGGCAGTACCCGATGATTAAAAACAATATTTTTAAAAAGATCGACTTCATTTTCTCCACAGCAAGCTACATCAAAAACAGTACTCAAAATTCCAAAACTGCAAAATCAGTCCAGAAAAATTCTATAATTTAGCTTTTTCTACAAAATGCATATCGATTTCACCTTTATTTTTAGCATTTATTTTTCCACGTGATGTAAACTTGAAATCATCTTTTGTCAAATTGTAAGTCGATGCGCTGAAATTAAATGCGAAAAATGCTGAAAAATATAGTGCTATGCTGAATAATTTTTAAAAATTCGGTAGTCATGATGTTGCTGCGTTGAATTTGATGAAATGTTGATTATACAAAAAATATAGTAAGTCGGCTCATTCTACTCACTGCGGGAAATTACTTTTTACACTTTTCATTTTTTAAGCCAACTTTCCCTGCCAACGTAAAAGTAACACCAGTTACTTTACCTCTTTCGTAAAATATCGATCTTCAAGCGATGAAAGTGGATGAATTATTTTACCAGCAAATCAACAACTAACAAAGTCCGAAGGAGTTCTAGATATAATCACATTTTCGAGTCATTCCGCCTTCCGAACAGGCAAGAAAATTATAGTAGTGTACGCTATTCGTGTATTTCAATTTTTTATCTTGATAAACATAGAACAAATAATAATTGATATTATGGCAATTCTGTGACACTAAGATATAGTCAAATTGAATAATGTAGATAATAATTTTTTTTTTTCGTTTTCAACTAGTACATTTGCATTACTTAACGAAAACTAATCCAGCTGAGTAATCCGACTGCATTTCTCGAAGTATGCGTGATTTTTAGCAGACTTGCCTTTTATTATTAAATTTTATTTCAATTAATAAATTAACCATTACAATGAAAAAATTATTATTCTTCTTTCTTTGTGCTTTTTGTATAGGGGAAATTCAGGCGCAAATGAGTGGCACCGTTACAGTGCCTGGTACTTATGCAACTTTAGCCGCGGCGGTCACTGCACTTAATACAAGTGGTGTCAGTGCTGCGACTACAATCGAAGTATCAGGTGCACAGACCGCCCCTGCTGGAGGTTACGTGATCAACACGTTTGCCGGAGCAAGTGCTGTGAATACAGTAACTATTAAAGCAATAGGTTCTGTAGCTATTACTGCTGCGGTTGGTACGACCACAACTACTGATGGTATCATCAAATTAAACGGTTGTGATTTTGTAACCATTGATGGATTTACTATCCAGGAAAGTGCAGCAAATACTACACCTACTACCAGAATGGAGTGGGGAATTGCAATGGTTGCGCCAACTAATACAGATGGAGTTCAGAATTGTGCCATTAAGAATTGTACGATTTCATTGACAAGAGGATATGCTTGTACAGCTATTTACGCACGTCAGCATACCTCAACTTCAGTTACTGCAGTTGCTCCAACATCAACTGCAGGTGCTCATAGTAATAATACGATTGTTAATAATACTATCATTGAATGTGTAACCGGTATCTTTTTGCACGGCCATTCTGCATTTCCAGGACAGAACAATAAGGTCGGTGATACTGCAGGAACAGGAAACAACATTACAGTGGGAGATAATGCAACATTGGCAAATACCGCCAGAGGTATTATACTTTCTGGACAACAGTTGTGCGCTGTAAGATACAATCTGGTAAATTCAGCAGCAGCTCCAATACCATCAACTTCTATATTCGGAATCTGGATGGCTAGCTCAGGATTAGACGGTGGTACTGCAAGTTCATATACCGTTTCAAACAATACTGTATCACTGAGTACTTCAACAACTACAGGAAGTTTACATGCAATTCGTACAGAAGCAGCAGCAACAGTTGCGATTTCTGATAATACGATACAGAATTGCAGCATGACTTCTGTTACAACGGGAGTTGGTACAGGAATTACGGTAGCCGCATCATTTATTATTTCTGTTTCAACTACCATTACAAATAATACTATTACAAACAATACTTTTGGATCTGCGGTGACAACAACAGGTGCAATGGCTTTGATCCGCATGGAAGGCCCTAGACAATCCGCTGCGGCAACATCACCCCTTGCAAACATTAATGGTAATCAATTAATAAATAATACGATAATTGGTGCTACCGGTGCCCATAGATTGATTGACGTACTGCACAATTGCACGGCTACAAATATCAACAACAATGTCATTCGCAATATCACATTCAATGCTGCTTTGAATGGCTTCAGTACATTTGTAGCTTGTATTAATAATGAATTTTGTGCAACGTCAGTTCAAATGAATGGCAATGTTATCCGCAACGTCCAAAACAGTGCAGCAACGGGTAATTTGTATGGCATCCGTGCGATGACAACTACAAATACGAATGTGGATATGAACAACAACATCGTCACCAATGTTGGGTTTACCAATACTTCGGGCGTTTCAAACGTTTTTCTAAAAGTTCTTTTATGTGAGAATGGTCCCGGAAGACAGTATAATATAACTAATAATCTTGTTGATACAGCTTTTATTCGCGGGACAAATACCGCTACTGCCAATATTCTTTATGGTATTCAAAACGATTGTCAGAATCAACAACCATTTACCAAGAACATATCCGGTAATGTGATTCGCAATATCGAAATGGGAATCAGAAGTGGTAGTTCTGCCTCTGCGGGTATCAGATGTGGTGCTGGTTCATCAGGAATTACTAGTAATAATATTATCCAAAATATAGGATATACAACCGCCGGTCCCAATGCAGGTTACATTGCAGGATTAAGTGTCGCTTATCCAGATGATTCTTTGATTGTAAGAAATAATTTCATTTCTGGTATGTACGCTAAAAATACATCCCTGGCATCTATAATGCACATTATGGGAGTTGACCAGGCATCCGGAAACAGTGGGATAAAAATCAAGTATTATAATAATACCATCAAGTTAGACGATGCGTTAAATTCTGGAAACGGAAATGGTTTGACTGCTTCTGGATTCAGATATGGCAATGCAACGATTCCATCAATTGATTTACGCAATAATATCATTAATGTAGATGTTGAACCAGGTTTATTAGGCAACACTGTGGCTTTGAGGAGAGAATCCGGGACAGTTGCAGTTGTCCCCGCTAACTTTGCATCTACGAGCAATAATAATATTTATTATGCGAAGCCTGCTGCAGGTTGCTCAGCTTGCTATGTGTATGGTGAAGGATATAGTCCTGTCAACAACGCGTTTCAAAATGATGGCAATTTCAATAATTCTTGCAATGGCTATATCAATTTGATGTTCCCAAGAGAGACTAACAGTAAACTGGAAAATAATTTATTTGCAGGAGCAACAACTGGAACTTTTGTGCCTTCAGGTCCTTCTTTTGCTGAAAGTGGCGGCGTTAGTTCGTCTTTTGTAGCAACTGACTTTAGCGGGACATTGAGAAGTACGCCACCGGATTGTGGGGCTTTAGAATTTTCAGGACTTGCATATAGCACAACAGATGTAACCGGTCCGAGAATTTCTTTTACAGATTTGGTAAATACCATATGTTTGAGTAATTATCAAATCACCGCTACTATAACGGATGCTGCTGGAATAAATACTGCACCGGGTTCTGCACCGAGATTGTGGTACAAGAAGAAAAATGAATTGAATTTCTTAGCAACAACTAATACAAGTGCAGACAATGGTTGGAAATATTCAGAAGCTTCTAACACAACGTCTCCATTTGTCTTCGATATTAATTATTCGTTGTTGAATAGTCCTATCGCAGCAAATGATACTATTCAGTATTTCATAGCAGCTCAAGATTTAAATGGCAACATGGGTGCATTTCAAGTGGCTTATGCATCTGGTTTTTGTCCATCTTCAACGGCTCTGTCAGCTGCGGCATTCCCACTTAGTTCAACATTGCCTACAAAATCTTATAGAATATTGCAAAGTCCAACAGCAGTAATTACTACAGCTGTCAAGCAATACATTTGCAACAACGACACATTAAAATTATCATTGATCGGTGATGTTGCTACCGGTGCTTCTTACCAATGGCAAAGTGCAATGACTGCGGGTGGACCTTGGAGCGATATTTCAGGAGCAACCGGTATTACCTATACAACGACAGTATCTACAAGTTCACCTTTCTTTTATCATTGTGTAATTAGTTGTGCAAGCACTACAATTACTACATCTTCTGATTATCAGATTGGAGTTTATGCACAATTAGCGGGAACTTATACTATCGATAAGACGATGCCTGCAAGCGCGACAAATTTTTTAAGCTTTGCTGCTGCAGCCTCTGCGCTAAATTGTGGGATCAATGGCCCTGTAGTCCTTGATGTTTTGAATGGCCCATATACAGACCAGTTCTCATTGGGTGGTAAACAAACAAGTGTTACTACCGGGGTAATTTCTGCAACTGGAGTACCGGGAACATCAGCAACGAACACCATAACCATCAACGGTAATGGCAACAGAATTTCATTTTTAGCCAACTTTGATAATCCAAGTACAGTTGCCTTAAATGGAGCAGACTTCGTAACCATCAATAATCTAATCATGGAGGGTACGGATCCAAATACAAACAGTCCGTACGCGATGGCATGTCACCTTTGGGGACAGGCGGATAATAACAACTTCAACAATTGTACATTTATTTCTCCAAAAACCGCTACTAACGGTGGGGAGTTTTCACCTTTCTCGATTTCAAATCAGGACAGAAGAGTGCAAGGAAGCGGAGTGAGTCAGATTTCAGGAAGCAATAATACTGCCACAGGATGTACTATGATTGGTGGATCAAGAGGAGTAGTAATTGCCGGAACCGCCGGTTTCATTCCTTTAAATAATAAACTTATTGGTTGTACTATAACTGATTTTAGGTTGTATGGCCTACTACTGCAAAATGTAGAAGGGGTTACTGTCAGAGGATGTATTTTGGAACAACCGACGACAGCAGCTGCATCAACATCCGTAGATGCGATTGCAATTTTTGCAACTTCTACCTCATTGTTAATTGAGAAAAATGTTATCAGGAAGTTAATGAATGCTGTTCCAGTCAATACTAGCGCATGTGTAGGTATTACGGCAGCAAGTGGTGCCACTGGAAAAGAAAATGTCATTATCAATAACTTAATCTATGATCTAAAAGGTCTTGGAAATCAAGTAGGTATTAACTTAGGTACCGGAACATTTATCAAATGTTACCACAATACTATTTCTTTAGACAATACTGCTGCTACCGGAAGTTTGACCGCAACATCGGGAATTACTCATACTGGAACAACCACTACGGCAGGTGCCGCACCGGATATTAAGAACAACATCATCACGATTTCTCGTGGTGGATTGGGTTTGAAATATTGTCTTACTTACAATGCAACAGCAGCTGCAAGAATATCAAATAATAATGATCTATTTATGAATTCTGCAGCTGGTCTAAATTTCCTCGCTACTAATGGTACACAACATGCGACCTTAGCAGCTTGGAAAGGAGCAACAACCTATGATGCTGCCAGCTTCGATCTGAACCCCTATTATACGGACATGTTATCAGGTGATTTCAGTCCCAATAATGGCTTACTTGACAACAAAGGAACTGCTGTGTTAACACCTCTAGTGACTACTGACATTCTGAACGCACCAAGAAGTGCAACTACACCTGATATGGGTGCTTATGAATACACTGTCGCTTCTTTAGATGCTGCTATCGCTTGGTCTTCACCGGTAGGTCAACAAGTTGCAGGATTGAAAACAATTACAGTTAATATTTCTAACGTGGGTGCAGGAAATATTACAAGTTTGACGCTTGCTCATTTTGATGGTCTTGGTGTCTATACCCAGGAAACTTTCACTGGTTTAAATATTGCTCCGGGATCGACTGTTCCAATCAGTTTTGGTGCCCAGTATAATCTAACACAATCTGTAAGTATGACAGTCAACATTCTGGATGTCAATGCTTTGGGTTTAGATGCTTTTGCTGGAAACAATACTGTTGTTCAATACTTTTGCGTAGGATTGTCGGGCACATATACTATTGATTTTTCGTTGCCAAATGGCGGAACTAATTTTTCCACATTTAGCGATGCTGCGAAGGCATTAAGCTGTGGAATTTTTGGTCCGGTTGTTTTCGACGTGCCGGCAGGTCAATTTCCTTTTAATGAGAGTATCGAGATTCCGGCCATCACTGGATCATCAGCTGTTAATACAGTAACATTTAACGGTAATGGAAACAAGATTATCTACCCTACTGATGCTATTAAGCCAAGTACAGTGATGTTTTATGGAGCGGACAATATTATCATTAACAATTTAATAATGGAAACAAGTGCAACCGGTACTGCATCTAACGCGATGGCTTGTCACTTGTGGAATGGTGCCGATAATAATAGGTTTAACAACTGCACTTTTATTGTACCTCTGGGTGCAGGATCATCTACGCTTTCTGCTGGATTTTCTATTAGCGGAAATGATGCTTCAACACAATCAAGTGGTACCACCGGTAATACTGGTGGGAATAATAATATATTGAATGGTTGTACATTCCAGGGAGGATACTATGGTGCAGCATTTTATCACAATACCACTGTAGGTTCCGCAGCAACCGGCAATCAAGTTATTAATTGCTTAATTCAGGATTTCCATCAAGCGGGTATTAACATATCTTATCAAAACGGATTCGTTGCAAGAAATAATATTGTTGAGCGTCTAACTAAATCTAGTTCGGCTAGTTCAGCATACGGTATATGGATTTCATCAGGATCGATCAACAGTATTGTTGATCGAAACTTCATCAGAGATTTGTTCGTAGCTATGCCAACTACTCCTTCCATTCATACTTATGCAGGTTATGGTGTTGGAAACAATAGTTCGATTGCTGCCTCTGGAACAGAAAACATCATTACTAACAATGTGATAAATGGCATGTCAGGTAATGGCACTCAAGCTGGAGTATACATGCTGAATTCCCAGTTCTGCAAAGTGTATTACAATACCATTTTGCTTAGTGACGCTGGTACGACCACTACTTCAGCTTTCACTTATGGTATCTACTCAAGTAATACGACCGGTGCAGGTATTGATGTGCGGAACAATGTGGTGTCAATTGCCCGAGCAGGTACAGGTCCGAAGTATTGTATGTACTTCGCAAGTGCTACTCCAGTGTGTAATTATAATAATTTACATATGGGATCAACTACGGGTACGACAAATTATTTTGGAACCACTACTGGAACAACTAGCCCTCAAGCTACATTTATTGGTTGGCAATCTACCGGAAAGGACTTGAATAGTACAGCAGTTAATCCATTATTTGTTAATCCGGGATCCGGTAATTTAATACCGATTTCTGCTGCGATGAACAATATCGGAACGCCAATTTCAGGGATTACAACAGATTACTCAGGTGCAACAAGAAATGCTTCAACGCCGGATGCGGGTGCCTATGAATTTGACCCTGCAGACTCTGATGCTGCAATTAGTTGGGTATCACCGGTTAGTCCAATCGGACCGGGTTCACAAATAATTACAATAAATGTAACGAATGTCGGACTAAATCCAATTACTTCTTTGGTAATGTCTTACAGTGATGGAGTGAATCCAACAATCAATCAAACCTTCACGGGGTTGAATATCGCTACTGCAGCTAGTCAGAATATCAGTTTTACTACACCTTACAATTTTGTAGTTAGTACTATACTAACGGTTGTACAAAGTAGAGTAAACAATATCAATGACCCCACTCCATTAAATAGTACAATCACGAGAAATGTATGTATTGGTTTGGCCGGTACTTATACTATTGATCAATTCACACCAACCGGTGGATTAAATTTTGCTAGTTTCACAGACGCAGTCAATGCCTTAATATGTGGAGGGGTTGCCGGACCGGTTGTGATCAATGTTTCTCCAAGTATTTACAATGAGCAGATCGATATTCCGGAAATTCAAGGTACAAGTGCCACCAACACAGTTACTTTCAATGGAGGAAACTTTGCGACCATCCAATATAATGCTACTCAGTTTAGTTCGCATACCTTATTGTTGTCCGGTGCGGATTATTTTACTTTTAATGATTTTATTATTAAAAGTTTGAATCCGAATGATGCTTTCACTTGTCATTTATGGAATGGATCAAATTACAACAATTTTAACAATTGTCGTTTCGAAATTCCGTTGGGGAATGGTTCAGCGGATATTCCATTCTCCATCACTCCTTCTAAACTTAACTGGTTAAGCAGCGCAGGTGTGCCGGGAGGAAGCAACAATACCGTAACAGGATGTACTATGGTTGGAGGTTATGCAGCTTCTGCCCTTGTAGGTACAGCAGCATCTCCGGACGTTAACAATAAACTAATTAATTGTGCGGTTACTGATGGTTATGTATATCAATCTTATAACCTTAATCAGAACAATTTGGTTATAAGCAAATGTACGCTTGAGAAACCAACGCGCCTTAATACTTTCGGATTCTTCGGAATTTATCTTTCTGGTGTAACCAACGGCATGTTTGATAAAAATATTGTTCGAAATCCATTTGGCGGAGGGGCTCAACAGAATCAAAGTAGTACAAATGGTATTTATAGTATTACTAGCAACTCAGTAGGTGGTGACAACAAGTTTATTAATAACCTGATTTACAATATGAATACAGGGAATGCAGAATTGTATGGTATTCAATTGAGCAATACTACTAATAATACTGTTCAACACAATACAATTGTGTTAGATGGACAAGGAGCCACGGCTAACACCGGATACGGAATTATGAGTTATGGAAATTCTGGTATTGACATCAGAAACAACAATATCTTTATCACAAGATCGGGAGCAACGAATTATGGTTTGCACTTCCTTGATATGGCCGGAAAGAACTGTGACTACAATAATATTTATGTTAATTCTGTGTCTGCAACCAACTATATAGGAAGAGCGGGATCAGTCGATGTAAGTTCTTTTGCTATCTGGAAAACGGTCAATTTTGGAACATTTGACAATCACAGTACAAATGTCGACCCAATGTTTGTTGCGCCGGGTATCGATTTTACTCCGTCAAATAGCCTAATGAATAATAAGGGAGCTATTGGTCTAAATGTTACTACTGATATTAATGGAACTCCTCGACCATACCGTCCTGATGCTGGTGCTTTTGAATTCGGTACTTTGCCGGCACCAACGATAACGGGTAAATTATTCTTAAATCATGTAAGTGGTGGTTTGATGAGCACTTATTTCACAACTACCGGACAAATGCCTCCATCACCATTGTGGAATTTCCCGATGAGTGACCCTTACAGCGTTTCACCGTTCAGTAGTAAATTTGTTCATAAAAATAATGGTGGGGTTGCAACGACAGATTTAGCTGCCATTATTGCTAATCCAATTACAGACTGGGTGTTTTTGGAATTAAGAACCGGAGTTTCAGGTTCTACATCAGTAGAGTACACTCAAGCCGCATTATTACAAGCCGATGGTGACATAGTAAGTGCAACTGATGGTGTTTCACCGGTTGAATTCACCAATGCTCCAGCTGGCTCATATTATGTTACTGTCAGACACAGAAATCATACTGGATTCAGAACAAGCAATACATATCCATTGACAAGTTTTCCAACTACACTGAATTTTACTGATAATTCTGTTCCTTTGAATGGCTCATTCCCGCAATCTCCAGTTGGGCCGGTATGGGCGATGATTGGTGGTGACGCCAATTACGATGGATCAGTCGATGCTATTGACAGTATCACTTGGGAGACTGAGAATGGACTGTTTGATGATTACAAGAATAATTCTGACTATAATATGGATGGATCAGTAGACTCCATTGATTCCATTACCTGGGAAATCAATAATGGTAAATATGAGGAGTTAGATTAATTAGCGCATTTAATAAGATTAATCCATAAAATTTTAAGCGGTTGGCGTTCTTCGCCAACCGCTTTTTTCTATTATTACATTAACTTATAATAGTACACTCCGGCAGAAGTTATATTGAAGTATAGCTTTAGTTGTCTAGTTTTTGGCTAATTGAATTTTGGTAACTCAATCTCTCCCTTTTATTTTGTATTTATATTTAGAAAAATCAGTTAGCTACTCAATTTAGCTTAGCGCCTTAATTACTTACAAGAACCTTTGTAATACTGAGAAAAGTTACTGACTGTGCGATTTTCTTTGATTGAATTTGAATTTTCTTAAATGTAATTGACATTTTACATAAATTCGCTTACGCACCACAGCGCATTAAATACGGGAGGCATCTAACGCGCTTAGTGCAAAATCTAAATAATTCAACTTTTATTCTTATTGTTTGGAGATTTTTTGTGAAAATACCTCTTTGCCATCCATCCAGATTTTTACAAAATAATCTCCTTTTGAATAGGAATCAAAATTAAAGACATGGCGGAACTTGCCTTCCATTGACGATTCTGCTTTGCGGGTCATTTCTTTGCCCTCCGAATTATAAATAACAACATCGAAAGGTTTTGCCAATTTTGATTCAAAGCTAATTTCGGCAGTATTGATTATTGGGTTGGGATTGACAGTAAAATTATTGATACTAACCTCTGTCCCATCGGCAAATGTATATGAACTCCAGCTACGAGATGCCCGGTTGTCTTCCTCTTTATTTTTGTCAATCGGACTCGAAGAATTTGATTGTTCATCAGAGACACTGATATTAAAATTGTCCCAGTCAATTACTTTTTCCTGACCCAGCTTAATCTTTTTTGTATAGATTTCACCGCTACTTTTGTAAGAAATTTCTGCTTCATCAAATGGTTTGTATTTTTCAAGTGCATATCTAAGTTCATCTTCTGTGTTTGTCTCTACGGTTCCGATTTTTAGAATAAAATCGCCTTTTTTTAGACCCGCTTCCCGGGCAGCTGAATTTTCAGTGAAGCCATCAATTTTAACTGCGCGTTCGGACCAATCCGTTGCAGGATATATTCCCAACACAGCTTTCTCTTTGCGTTTCATCTTTATCTTCAGATTGTCGACGTTGCCGTCCCAGTTCCAATTCCAATCACTGGCACTAATTGAAAATCCATAAGGAGATTCGGCCAGTTTGACTTTAGCTGTCATTTTTTCCTTTCCTCTCAAATATCGGACTTCAACTTTTTCGCCGGGGTTGTGCATTCCGACAATTTTTGTGAAGTCCTCTTTGTTGTTGATTTTATCATTATTGATAGAAGTAATAATATCACCTGCTTTAAGACCTGCTCTTTCAGCTCCATAATTTTTACTTATTTCACTTATTTCTACTCCGTCTCCCCAACTTGTGCCCATAGTGACACCCATAAAAGCCTTTTTAGTTTTCTTTAGGTTTTCGTTTCTATCTTGAGCGTTGGCTCCGGATGCTAATAAAAATAGGAAAGTCAGCAATAAAAAATTTATTCGTGTTGTCATTATATATGCTTTTAAAATCAATAAATAAGGTGCTTTTTCCCAAAGACACCTTTTAAGCGCGAAGCGTTGCTTTTTTTTCTTGTTTTTTAAAACTATTTTGTTTTGCTCAGTATATTCGAAAAGTTTAACTTTGCTACAAATAGAAGAAATGGAGTTTTTGGCACAACATATTGAAGCGTTAATTTTTTCGACTGAGCAACCGATTTCACTAAAGGAGATTAAATCTGCGCTGGATCTTACTTTTGAGACAAGCATCACGAAAGACGAAATAGAAAGAGAAATTGCGCTGCTTGTTGAAAAATTTAGACAAGGTAATTTTGCATTTGAGATTATTGAAATTGCCGATGGGTATCATTTTATGAGTAAACCTGCTTACCACCCGGTGGTTGGTACTCATCTTCGTCAAACTACTAAGAAAAGATTGTCGCAGGCTGCATTGGAGACATTATCCATTATAGCTTATAAGCAGCCGATTAGTAAGAATGAGCTTGAACAGATCAGGGGAGTCAGTTGTGACTACTCCATTCAGAAACTTTTGGAAAAGGAGCTGGTTGAAATAAGTGGGCGGAGTGATTCACCAGGCAGACCACTTTTATATGCCACTTCACAAAAGTTCATGGATTATTTTGGCTTAAAAAGTCTTCGTGACCTACCCAAAACTAAAGATTTTAAAGATCCTGAAAGTGAAATTGGTGAACATACTCCCATTGACGAAAATCTCCCGAATACGATTTCATTAAACTAATCGATTAATTATTTGTTTCTGCAATAAAAATATAATGAGTGATCTACTTGTTAACAGAGTTGCCTCCAGTGGTCTGATTACCTTTAAACTTGAGGATTTTTTTCCAAAAGAAGAATTGCTGGAATTTGATCTTAAACCTTTTCTTTTTATGGAATTAATCTTGAAAGAAAAAGATTTCAGGGAGGCAATGAAATCCCACGATTGGGTGCAATACACCGGAAAAAACTTGATAGTGTATTGTTCTGTGGATGCGATAATTCCCGTTTGGGCATATATGCTTGTTGCAGTTCATGCGGCTCCATTTGCAAATGAGATTTTTCAGGGAGATACTGAGAATTTTATTAAAGCGCATTTTGAAAAAATAATTGACACACTTGATATTGGCCATTTTATGAATCAGCGAGTGGTAATAAAAGGCTGTAGTGATAAGCCCGTTCCTCCTTCCGCATACCTGGCGCTGACCCGCAAATTACAGCCTGTTGTTCAAAGTATCATGTATGGCGAGCCCTGTTCTACTGTTCCAATTTATAAGAAATCTAAAGAAAACTGAAAAAAATAATGCCTGAAAGATCAACTTTTCAGGCATTATTTTTTTGAAATGAACGAAATATTGCAGCATTAATGAGACCCAATATTTTGCGAAATGATTAACAAATTATCAAATAGGTTTACATTTTCTTTTTAACCAACCCAGCTCAGCAGCGTTTAGTGCTGGCGAGAGTGATTCTAGCACTTTGGAGTGGTAGTGATTTAGCCAAGCTCTTTCCTGCGGACTTATCAATGATTTGTCAATTAAAGTAGTATCAATTGGGAACAATGTTACAGTATCAAACTGGTAGAATTTTGTACCTTCAAATGTCTCTGCATCTTCCACAAAAACAAGATTTTCAATCCGAATTCCAAATTCTCCTGCTTTGTAGTAACCAGGTTCATTAGAGGTCAACATTCCAGGTTCATGGTTTACAGTGCCTCGTGACGATAAACCCGTTATAAAGCCTTGAGGAGGCTCGTGAACATTTAAGAAGCAACCTACGCCATGACCCGTTCCATGTCCATAATTCATGCCGTGCTGCCACAGAAACATTCTCGCCAAGGTATCCATTTGAATGCCCTTAGTTCCTTGTGGAAATTTTAGCATTGCCAAAGCGATATGTCCTTTTAGAACAAGTGTATAAGCTTTTTTTTGCTCTTGGGAAGGTTCTCCAAATGCGATTGTTCTTGTAATATCAGTTGTACCATCCTGATACTGACCACCGGAATCTATTAATAGTATACCGCTGTTTTGTGCAAAAGCACATTTTCCTTCCTCCGGATGATAATGCACGATTGCGCCGTTGGCATTATAACCAACAATTGCATCAAAGCTTTCACCGTAATATAGCGGCATTTTGGATCTGAAGAAGGCAAGTTTCTTGGCAATTTCCGTTTCTGCAATTGGACGCTTTTTGATTTCACGTTCGAGCCATCTAAAAGCTCTGACCAAAGCAATGCCGTCTTTCAGCATTGCGTTTTTGGTACCGGCGATTTCAGTAGAATTTTTTACGGCTTTCAGTGAAATAGAAATCGTTTCGGTCTCAATCACTTTAGCGCTCAGTATTTTATCAAATAAATAAATACTAGTGGTTGCAGTATCAATTGCAATGCTTTTTTCAGAGGGTAGAATTTCCAGAAACGAATTGATAGATTCGTATGGCTTTGTAGTGATATTATCTTTTAGGAGTATTGTTTTTAAGTTTGCATTAACTTTTTTGGGTTCTATAAACAAATATGCTTGATCTAAGCCAATAATCGCAAACGCATAAAATACTGGATTGCACTTTACATCGTTTCCCCGTAAATTGAACATCCAGCAAATATCATCCAATGTACTTACAAGGTGAAAATCTGCACCGGAATTTTTCATTTTATTTCTTACCTGCTGCAGTTTCTCTGCTCTGGTCGCACCTGCGTAAATTGTCAAATGCTCAAAAATGGTTTTTTGGGGTACTGAAGGACGATTTTCATGCCAGATGTCACTAATAATATCAATATCATATTTTAGTTTGATTCCTTTTAAAGAAAATTCCCTTTCAATTTGTCTGATTTGTGCGACAGTAAAAAGTCGGCCATCGATACCAACCGTTGATCCGGAAGTCAAATGTTGACAAATCCAGTCGATATGTTCAGCGGCACCTTGCACATTCATTCGCTGCAATTTCCAATCACTTCCACCAAGTTCAGCTTTAGCTTGTATGAAATACCTTGAATCTGCCCATACTCCGGCAAAATTTTGTGTAGCAACTACCGTGCCCATTGATCCGGTGAATCCTGTTAGCCAAGTCCTTGATTTATAGTGTTCAGCTACGTATTCGCTTTGATGTGCATCACTGCTTGGAATAATACAAGCATCTATTTGAAGGTCAGACATTCTAGCGCGAAGATCAGAAAGTCTTTGGTTTGTTACATTGATCATATAACTGGAAATGTTTAAATTTTAAGTATTTTCTTCACAAACAGTATTAAAAACAAAAATACTCTAAATTACAGAGCTCATTGAATATTTGAGCGTAATTTATTCATCAAACAGAGTGAAAATGATATTTGAATCGAAGGTGTCTTCATTATCTGTAAATAAAGCAAGTTTACTTAAACAAAATGAGAAATTATTTGTATTATTTCATTTTAATTCAACTAGCTAATGCAATATCAGGAAGGAAAAGAAAAATTTTTGCACGCTTGGGGTACCGTCGGTTCCGATTGGGGTATCAATCGCACCATGGCGCAGGTTCACGCATTACTGATGATAGCACCCTCTGCCTTGTGTGCAGATGAAATCATGGCAGAATTACAAATCTCCAGAGGCAACGCGAACATGAATTTGCGTTCCCTTATGGATTGGGGGCTAGTGTACAAAGAAATCAGGCCTGGAGATCGCAAAGAGTATTTTTACGCCGAAAAAGACATGTGGACGGTAGTCCGTCAGATTATACTTCATCGCAAAAAAAAGGAGTTGGATCCCATCGTAAAGCTTCTGAACGAGCTTTCTGATGTTGATCCGGTGTGCGAAAAATCGGAAGAATTCTGTAAAACGATAAAAGAAATCAAGCTATTCACTAACAAAGCTGATTCGACCTTAGATACACTTGTACAAGCCGATTCTCATTGGTTTTTAGGTACTTTTCTAAAGCTAATTCGATAAGTTTTCTTAAAATTTTCATTCCAAATTTATCTAAGTCCAGTTCTATTGATTTCAAAAAGTAATCAGTACTTTTGTGAAATGATTACGCATATCTACAGGACACTTTTTTATAAATTTACAAAAAACGAAGTATTTTAGTATGAACAAGCTCGTATCTTACGATAAATTTGAAGCCAGACATATTGGTGTCAGCAAATCCGAAACAGCTGAAATGCTGGCAATTGTAAAAGCCGCTACTTTAGACGAATTGATTGATCAGACTGTCCCGACAACTATCAGAAGAAATGGCGAACTAAATCTGCCTGAACCGTTGACAGAATACGAGTACCTTGAAGAAATTGTATCAATTGCCCACAAAAATAAAGTACTAAAAAGTGCTATCGGAATGGGTTTTTTTGGTACAGTTACCCCTGCAGTCATCCTTAGAAATCTCTTCGAAAATCCTGGATGGTATACCCAGTACACACCTTATCAAGCCGAAATTGCCCAAGGTCGATTAGAGTCTCTTCTAAATTTTCAGACAATGATAAGTGAGCTCACCGGACTTCCTATAGCAAATGCATCATTATTAGATGAAGGGACTGCAGCTGCAGAAGCGATGACATTGTTTTATCATGAAAAAAATGCCAAGGCAAAAGCTGAAAAGGCAAACGTGTTTTTGGTTTCTGCTAAAGTATATCCGCATACCGTACAAGTTTTGAAAACCCGTGCAGAGCCGCTGGATATTGAGGTTAGAGTTGTGCAGGCAGATGGTTTTCATTTTGATGATAAAGTATTTGGTGTGTTGTTGCAATATCCCGATAAAGAGGGAAATGTAATTAATTACTCCACATTGATTCAGGAAGCCAAATCTTCTAATGTATTTGTAACCTTGGCATGTGACGTGTTAAGTCTCGCTCTAATCACTCCTCCCGGAGAGCTAGGTGCAGATTGTGCAGTTGGCACTACTCAGCGATTAGGAGTTCCAATGGGGTTTGGTGGCCCACATGCAGCTTACTTTGCTACCAAAGAGGAATTTAAAAGGCAAATTCCGGGAAGAATTATAGGTGTTTCTGTTGACGTGCACGGAAACAGAGCACTGCGCATGGCTTTACAAACTCGTGAACAACACATTCGTCGCGAAAAAGCAACTTCCAATATATGTACTGCGCAAGCCCTTTTAGCCAATATGGCAGCAATGTACGCAGTCTATCATGGGCCGCAGGGCATTCGATCTATTGCAGAAAGAATCCATTTCCTTGCGCAAATACTTGACAAAAATTTGAAGAAATTGGGTTTTTCGCAGACCAACACCCATTATTTCGATACAATTCGAATTGGTAACCTTGATCCGGTTACTGTTAGAAAATTAATGGATGGAGGCGTAGCTAATGGTATTAATTTCTATCAAGGCAACAGCTCAGTACAGATTAGTTTGGATGAAACTTACGGTGTAAAAGATATTATTTCAATAATAAGTGTTTTCGCTGCAGTCAAAGGAATCAACTATCAAGCTGAAATCAACGAGCCGATTTCTCTGCAGCTACCAGAAAATATGATACGCGCCAGTAAGTTACTTACTCATCATGTGTTTAATCAGTATCATTCTGAAAGTAAAATGATGAGGTATCTAAAGCGTTTGGAGAATCTGGATCTTTCATTAACACACTCAATGATTTCTTTGGGTTCATGTACGATGAAGCTCAATGCGGCAGCTGAAATGATACCTGTGAGTTTACCGCAATTTGCCAACATGCATCCATTTGCGCCAGCAGATCAATGCGAAGGTTATGCGCAGATTTTTAAGGAACTTGAGGCTTGGTTATGCGAATGTACAGGATTTACTGCTTGTTCACTGCAACCCAATTCAGGTGCACAAGGAGAATATACCGGATTGTTAACCATTCGTGCATATCATATTGCGAAGGGTCAAAGGCAGCGAAATATCGCATTAATACCTTCTTCAGCGCATGGGACCAATCCGGCAAGTGCTGTTATGGTAGGCATGCAGGTGGTAGTAGTATCTTGTGATGATGAGGGTAATATTGATTTTGTTGACTTAAAAGCAAAAGCGGAATTTCATAGTGCAAATCTTTCTTGCTTGATGGTTACTTATCCTTCTACACATGGCGTATTTGAAACCCAGATCCGGGAGATTTGTGATTTAATACATCAGCATGGTGGAAAAGTTTATATGGATGGAGCCAATATGAATGCGCAAGTTGGCCTGACTTCTCCCGGCTTAATAGGTGCCGACGTATGCCACCTAAATTTGCATAAAACATTCGCGATTCCACATGGAGGTGGGGGCCCAGGTATGGGTCCAATTTGCGTAAATGAAAGTCTTGCGGCATATTTACCTACACATTCTTTTGTGAAAACAGGAGGAGAAAGCGGGATCTCTGCAGTTTCTTGGGCACCTTATGGAAGTGCGAGTATTTTACTGATCTCTTATGCTTATATCAGAATGTTGGGTGCAAAAGGAGTGACCGATTCCACCAAGTACGCCATTTTAAATGCCAATTATATTAAAGCTCGATTAGAAGGATTTTACGAAATACTATATACCGGAGAACAAGGCAGAGCTGCGCATGAATTAATTGTTGATCTTCGGCAGTTTAAAGCATTAAATGTAGGCGCTGAAGATGTTGCAAAGCGCCTGATGGATTATGGGTTTCATGCCCCGACGTTATCTTTTCCCGTAGCAGGAACAATAATGATTGAGCCTACAGAAAGTGAGGATAAAGATGAGCTGGATCGTTTTTGCAATGCCTTGCTTCAGATACGAAAAGAAATTGATGAAGTCGCAACAGGTGAAGCAGATGAGCATAATAATGTGTTACATAATGCACCCCATACATTAGCTGTTATAAGTGCGGATATTTGGGATAAACCCTACTCGCGTGAAAAAGCAGCTTTCCCTTTAGCGTACCTTAGGCATGGTTACAAATTTTGGCCATCTATTGGTAGGGTAAATAATGCACAAGGCGATCGGAATCTGGTTTGTACTTGTCCTCCTGTTGAAGAGTATGCGTAGTTCAATATGTACTCAATACACCATATTTAATGAATAGACAATATTCATTTACATACTCGTATTAATTCACTAATTGCAAATTGGAGGTTAATACGAGTTTTTTTATTAAAATTAGCACATGCGATATAACCCTGAAAAAATTATTCAAGAAGTTATTCAAATAGCTCAATCCGCAGGGGATTTGATCATGGAAGTGTATGAAATGCCAGATTTTGAAATTGAGAATAAATTAGATGACTCCCCGATAACCAAGGCTGATAAGGCTTCAAATAATCTGATTTGCAAATTATTGACTGAAATTACTCCGGGTTGTCCAATTATTTCTGAAGAAAATGAACTTCCTGAGTATGAGGTGCGAAGTAAATTTCAACAATATTGGTTGGTAGATCCATTAGATGGTACAAAAGAATTTATAAATAGAAATGGTGAATTTGCTGTAAATATTGCTCTATTGGAAGAAAATAGGCCTGTACTTGGAGTAGTTTATTTGCCGGTATACAAGGAAATGTATTGTGCTATTAAAGGACAAGGGGCTTGGAAGATAAAGCATAATGTATCAAACAAAATCAATGTATCTTCATTCAAAATGAATGATACTGGACTAATTATAGCTGTAACCCGTTCTCATTTTAATCAACAAACTGCTGATTTTGTTGCTCATTTGAATTTTCCTTGCATTGTTGAAAAAGGCAGTGCGATTAAGATGCTGATGATTGCAGAGGGAAAGGCGCACATACATCCGCGATTTGGCACAACTATGGAATGGGACACCGCTGCTCCTCAAATCATTGTGGAAGAAGCAGGTGGAGAAGTTTTACAACATGACCAAACTCCAGTAGTTTATAACAAGGAGAACTTGAAAAATCCAGATTTTGTAGTGTTTGGGAAACTAATTTATTAGTATATTAATTTCTGCTAATAAACTCAGTTTAAGGACACGCTATTGCCGTAAATACGGGCTGACCTGAGTCATTAACCGTCATTCTCCAACATGCGCCATTGGGAGACTTCATTATTACTCCCTTGGCTGCGTCGTCAATGTAAACATCTCCATTTGTTATATGCAATTTGGCACTTGGATTTGTTGTACCGATTCCTACATTACCTTGATTATTTATCAACATTTTTGTTCCCGAAGTAGGACCAGTGGTGTTGGTTTCGAATCTAATATTTCCATTTGGATGGTATGCCCTTAAAATCAAATTTGGACTAGTCGTTGAGAGCTGTCCGCTATCATCGTATCCTGATATTCCATAATTGGCATCGTGGTGAGTAATTGAAGTTCTACCTGCAGAGCCTCCAGCAGTTTGCAGTACCAGTGAGGCAATCGCGCCAGATCCAGTTGCTGTATTATTTAAGACCAAAAAGTCTCTCAATGGATTTCCAAATCCCGATTGGTTTCCTTGGATTGTCAAATAATTAGTAGGAGAACTCGTGCCGATTCCCACTTTACCGGAGTTAGTATTGTATATATCAGCTCCATTAGGAGCCCAATAGCCCGAGGAATTGGGCAGTGTAATTGAGCCACCACCATTTGATAGGCTGATTGTATTACCTGTTAATCCTAATGTTTGGATTTCATTGGTATTGCTTAGATCTCCTGTATTGCTGATTACATTACCAAGGATTGATATACCGTTACCAGCGGTGTATGAACCTGCCGGACCAGTAGCTCCTTGAGGGCCTTGCGCTCCAGCCGGACCTTGAATCCCAGGAATTCCTTGTGGACCAGCGAGGCCTTGAATACCTGCAATTCCTTGAGGGCCTTGTGGGCCAACCGGGCCACCTGGATCTCCAGTATCACCTTTAACACCTTGAGGTCCCTGAAGACCAATCGGGCCTTGAGGACCAATTGGGCCCGTGAATCCGTTGTCTCCTTTGTCACCCTTGACTCCCTGCAAGCCATTAAGCCCTTGCGAACCTTGAGAGCCAGTATCTCCTTTGTCACCCTTCGGTCCTTGGATACCTTGTGCGCCGGTGTTTCCCTTTGCTCCAGAATCTCCTTTGTCACCTTTTGGGCCTGCATCGCCAATAGAACCGATGTCACCTTTATCACCTTTCACACCTGGAATTCCCTGAGGACCTTGTGGGCCGACATCGCCCTTATCTCCTTTTGCGCCACCTAAATTTGGTAGTTCTATAGTTCCTCCTCCTTTTGATAAGGAAAGTTTTGTTCCATTAAGATCTAATTGTTGGATTTCGTTGGTTGAATCAAGATCACCTGTATTTGAGACAATTAAATCTTCAATTTTTATTCCTACGCCAGCTTTTACGGTATCACCACTATGTTTGGCAAATTGTGCGTAAGGCGCACTTAACAATTCCGAAGTCCCCATATAATTAAAATTTAATGAAGCGTCTTCACTAAATCCAATTCGCAGAAAGTGTCTTTTTTTTCCCCATTCAACATCAGAAAAACGACCATTATCAGATTGGCCTCTGCCGATTTCTACCTCAACCATTCCAAATGAATTGGTATTGACAAAGTGGTTTTCCGAGAATGCCACTTGACCAGTAATGCTGTCTTCAACAATTCCAATATGTAAACCTACTTTTTTATTAAGAATCAAACTTCCATCAGATTTGCGAACTACAGTTTGATAACTGAAAGCCTCTGGAAAGCTTTGGGCAAATAAAAATTTTACAAAAATGCTTAGCGAAAATACCAACAATAGCTTTTTCATTGTGCTTTATTTAGTTAATTTAATGACTTGAAAGGATTTTAATAAGGTGTTTTTCTTAAATATACTTACGATATAGTTTCCATCCGGTAAATACGATAAATCAATATTTCCTTCTTTGCTAATAACATCAGTAACTGAAATTTGCTGTGAGTTATTTGAAGAGAGATATATTTTCAAATCTTCAATTTGCTCATTTTTAATTTTAAAATTTAATAAATTGGTTGTAGGATTCGGAAATAAAGTGAATTCAAAATCTGGAGAGAGATCATTTGTCTTTACAATAGTAATTTCTGACTGCTGAAAACCTTGCGTAAGAATATTGCCAGAAGAAATCAATGTTTTTACAGCAGTCTGACTGACGGTTTCTTGCAAAATATATCCATTATTTGAGTAGGTATGCCCAAAATTACTTAAAACTTTCCGTTCAATAATTTGTGCATTTATATTAATGGAATATGTTTCTAAAAATAATATTATAACTATTAAGTTCTTCATTCTTTTTTATAACAAAACTATAATTTAATTTATAATTATTCTAATAATTATTTTTCAATTTTGAAATTTCGACGTAAAACAAAGGTAATAGCAGACTTTTGTGCCAAATCATTATAAAAATTACAGTTACAATGATCTACTTATTTAAATTTTCCATTATTTTCTCAGATTTATGAAAATTATCACTTCAAACATATTTTAAAAACTCGTTAAAATAATGCCTGTTTGCTAAACTATGCGATCATTCGTACGTTAAAGGAACCCAAAGTTAGAAGCTTAAATGGAGCCATTATAGAGAATTTTATTTCTTTTTGGTTAAAATTTGTATATTTTAAACTTATTACTATTTTTGAAAAAGATGAGAAAGTTATTAATTTTTTTATTAAAAAAGTTCAATTATCAGCTAATAAAATTAGATTCTGATAATAGAATGCGCAATTATCCTGATTTTAATTCAGATATTGTTGATATTGTTGCTAAAGTCAAGCCATATACCATGACTTCACCCGAAAGAATTTATGCTCTTGTAAATGCTGTCGAGTATATTGCCAAAAATGAAATTAAAGGTGATATTGTTGAGTGCGGAGTGTGGAAAGGTGGAAGTACAATGGCTGCAGCCTACAGTTTACTCAATTATCGCGACAGTAACCGACAGCTGTTTTTGTATGATACTTTTGAAGGTATGTCAGAACCAACAGAAGTTGATAAGCATTTTGATGGAAATATGGCCGAAGATTTACTAAATTCTGCTGATAAAATTAAAGATCAGATTTGGTGTTACTCAACTTTAGATGAAGTAAAAGTAAACATGGAAAAGACCAAATATCCAGCTTCCAGAGTTAGGTATATTAAAGGGAAAGTGGAAGATACTATCCCTGCTAATCTTCCGGGAGAAATCGCTATATTAAGATTAGATACTGACTGGTACGAAAGTACAAAACACGAAATGGAACATCTCTTTCCACTATTGGTTAGAGGTGGTGTATTAATCATTGATGACTATGGGCATTGGCAAGGAGCCAGAAAAGCAATTGATGAGTATCTGACCGAAAATAGCATAACTATTTTGCTTAATAGAATAGATTATACAGGAAGAATAGGAATTAAAATGTAATTCAAAAAAGCCGCCCATTCAATTCGAATAAGCGGCTTTTTTTTAGTTCTTAGGCTCTTCAGGAGTATCAGCTCCAGAAAACGATTTTTTAAGCTCATCGATTTTGCCCAATGCAATTTCCTTCAAATCATTAGCTTTTTCAATAATGTTTTGCGTAATTTCGCTGTTTGTTACATCTTCTTTGATTTCCGCAGCCTTTTCCATTGCTGCGTCTTTTAGTTGATTGGCCTTTTCCATAACTGTATTGGAAAATTCTCCACTCTCAACATCAGCTTGAAATTCTTTTGCTTTTTCTAAGGCAGCATCTTTCATTTCATCTAATTTTTCTACAGCATCTGAAGCGACATCCTGTATCTTTTCCATCATGTTTTTAATTGAATCTAGTCCCATTTTTTGTTTATTTTTTGGTGAATAATTATTTATAAATTGAAGAAGGAAGCTAATCATGTAATAGTTCTTTAGTTGACTTTGGTTGTGGCAAGTAGCCTTTTGATACTGTATTTACCGGCACCATTTGCAGATAAGATCATCAGGCCGCCCATTACAGATATATTCTTAAGAAACATTATCTGATCAAAATAAGCGTTCTCAGAATCATATTTCCAAAATTGGTAGACGGCAAAAGTATAGGGCAGCCAATAGACACAAATCAAAAGCGTTCCAATACCAACCCGATACCCTATACCAACTAGGGTCGCACCAATTGTAAGTGCAACGATGGAGGCATGGTATAGAAATTCCGGCTTCCAGGTAAATCCATATTCAGACATGAGCTTC
Source organism: Saprospiraceae bacterium (assembly GCA_049316985.1). Classification (GTDB taxonomy): domain Bacteria; phylum Bacteroidota; class Bacteroidia; order Chitinophagales; family Saprospiraceae; genus CANHEE01. The sequence continues at coordinate 32,169 of JBMOJB010000004.1, forward strand.
AATGTAAATGTTTTATCTGTGCTTTTATCAATAGCAAGATATATAAAAACAGAAGCCAAAAACAATCTCCCTATTAAATCTAAAATATCCTTCATTTGTAATTTACTCTTTTTTTTGCTTTGGTACCGGGTCAAAACCATGCCCACCCCAAGGATGACAACGACCAATTCTTTTTAGTCCCAACCATAATCCTTTCAATATTCCCCACTCTTCAATAGCTTGGATCATATAGTGTGAACAAGTTGGTTGATACCTGCATTTATTGGTTCCCAAGTGTGGCGAAATAAATATCTGATAAAAACGAACCGGCAGTATAAATAAACGTTTAAGTAAATGATTCATTTTCGCAAAGATAATAAATGAAAATTCTAATTTTTACATAAAATGGATATTTCGTAGCATTCTTAATCCTATTTTTGTTCCCAATATCTAAATTTGAAATGATTCGATATTCCCATTCTGCAGTATTATTTTTTTGTTTTTTGTACCTTCTCGGCGTTAGTTGTACAACACATTCTGCATTTATTGATAAAGACCATGAATCCAAAATGAAACCATCCGAACTGTTTTATCAGCAAAGAACTTATCCTGAAAGGACGTTTAACGTGGATGGATATTTTAGTGCGTTAGGTCAAGTAGAAGCAAATCTTTCATCAAGGAATGCTCCGGAACGAGGTTTTGGGGCAAATTGGGATGCAGAAGGTCCAAATAATGTTGGTGGTCGTGTAAATTGTATTGCTATTCACCCTACAAATAGTGCGATAATATTAATAGGGACTTCCTCGGGAGGAATGTTTCGTACATCAAATGGTGGAAATACCTGGATTCCTGTTTTTGATAATCAAAACACCCTTGCTATCGGTGATATTGTCTTTTCAGCCTCGAACCCAGATATTGTTTTTGTTGGTACTGGTGACCCCAACATTAGCGGTTACCCTTTTGTGGGTAACGGAATTTACAAAAGTATAGATGCTGGATTAACCTGGACTTATAGTGGATTAACCGAAACGAGAATTGTATCTCGAATAGTGGTTCATCCCACGAATCCAAACATTATCTATGCAGCAACAATGGGCTCTCCATTTGAGCGAAATGAGGATAGAGGCTTGTACAAAAGTATTAATGGCGGGTTGAGCTGGACAAAAATATTTTTTGCAAGTAACCAAGCCGGAGTAATTGATGTTATTCTGTCTAGGCAAAATCCCAACTTGCTCTATTTAGCTGCCTGGGACAGAATAAGAACTAATAAAGAAAGCATAATTTCAGGCACTTCTTCTAAAGTTTATAGATCGTTGGATGGTGGAAACAACTGGAGCGTCGTAAATGGTCTTCCTTCTTCGGATAATGGCCGTATTGGTCTGGCTTTTTCACCCATTTCCCCAACTACTATCGTTGCAATAATAGCAACTACTTCTGGAGATCTCAAAGGAATCTACCGTACAACAAATAGTGGAACAAACTGGACAAATCTGGCATCTGCATCTATTTTTCAAAATTTGTATGTTGGCATGGGTTGGTACTTTGGTAAAATAGCTATGACTGCTAATGGTGAAATTTATGCACTTGGTGTAGACCTTTGGCGATATAGAAATAGTGCGTGGGAAAATATAACTGAGGCTGTTGAGAAGGTACATGTCGATATGCATGATGTAGCTTTTTATAACAACTTTCTTGTCCTTGCAACTGATGGAGGTGTTTTTAGAACTGAGATTAATAGCGGCGTTTGGGCTAAAATTGAAAATCTCAATATTACGCAGTGCTACCGTGTATCCATCAGCCCGCATGCCAAAGGTAAATACTGGATTGGATCGCAAGATAATGGTACTATAGTTGGAAACAAAAGTCAGGCAGATAATTGGAACACCGTACAATTAGGTGATGGCTTCAGGACTCAATTCTATCGCTCGCAGAAAAAGTCTTTTATTGTCGAATTGCAAGAAGGGAATCTTTTAATTACCCGAGACAGTGGCAGGTCTTTTACCGGGGCCACGCTTGGAATGATGATATCTGAGAGAAAAAGCTGGGATATGCCTTATTTTATAAGTGATTTTCCATCTGAAAATTTATACGCGGGCACATATCGCGCGTACAAAAGTAGCTCTGCGAATTCTGTTGTCTGGCAAAGTTTTAGTTCCGATCTTACCAAAGGGAATTTTTATGGAGATAAATTTCATGTTGTGACAGCTATGGCTGAATCCAAATATGATGAAGGAATAATTTATGCAGGAACAAGTGATGGGAATGTATGGATTTTCGAACAGAAAACATGGTTTAAAATCAGTGATAATCTTCCCAATAGATATGTTACCAGCATACGAACATCGCCTTCTAGTAGAAATTCAGTTTTCGTAACTCATTCAGGATATAAGGATAATGACAATACAGCTTTGGTTCATGTTTCAACGGATAAGGGGTTTACCTGGCAACCATTGAAAGGCGATTTACCTGATATTGCACTAAATGATATTGCTATTTTACCTAATCAATCCGACTCAATATTGTTTGTTGCAACTGATGCAGGAGTCTTCGGAACAACCAATAAAGGTAGAAATTGGCAGAGATTAGGAAAAAATATGCCTATGGTCCCTGTCTACGAGCTGGCGATTGATTCGGTAAATAGGCTATTAATTGCGGCAACTCATGGTAGAAGTGTATTTTCATACCCGCTTGATACTTTTTTAATAAAAGCAACAAGTAAAGTGTCAATTAGTGGGAAAATAATTTTACCTGCTGGATCGGCTTTGCAACGAGTCAAAGTAAGTATTCAATACGACAACGAAAACGATATTGTTGACGCAGATAATAATGGTTTTTATACCTTATCGAATAGGATTCCCCTGGGTTCGAAAGTGACTATAACTCCTTCAAGGATCGATAACAATGCCTCCAATGGGGTTTCCACCTCTGACGTTGTAGCCATACAAAAGCATGTTCTTAGTGTACTTCCGTTGAATGACCCTTACAAGATTATTGCAGCGGATGCCAATTTGTCCAATTCTGTTAGTACCTCAGATATTGTATTGCTGCGCAAACTAATTCTTACATTATTAGATACGCTTCCTAGATCGTGGCGCTTTGTACCTAAAGATTATGTGTTTCCAACCCCGCTGATTCCATATAATGCACCCTCTTCTATTGTCATTCAAAAACTTGATGCAATTAGAAATGATCTTGATTTTATAGGAATAAAAAGTGGAGATGTTAATAATTCAGTTTCTCCGAACTAAAAAAATGATATAATTTTAAACAATAAAATAGTAATGGAAAAAGACTTTTTAAGAAAGCTGGGACTAAAACGCAATAATGCCGGAACCAGCACGGGCATGGAATCGGTTACATCCAGGAAGTACATTCGATCGTTTTCTCCTGTTGACGGAGAATTTATCGGCAGTGTTAGTGTGACCACAAAAGAGCAGTACGAGTCAGTATTGGAAAAAGCTCAGGATGCATTTGTTATTTGGAGAAAATTGCCTGCACCAAAACGCGGAGAAATTGTGAGACTGTACGGGGAGGAATTGCGAAAAAACAAAGATGCATTGGGTAAACTTGTTTCTTATGAAATGGGCAAGAGCTTGCAGGAGGGTTATGGCGAAGTGCAGGAAATGATTGATATCTGTGATTTTGCAGTGGGTCTTTCTCGCCAGCTTTATGGTTTGACCATGCATTCTGAACGTCCAGATCACCGGATGTACGAACAATGGCATCCACTCGGAATTGTCGGTATTATTTCCGCATTTAATTTCCCTGTTGCTGTTTGGTCATGGAATGCAATGCTAGCTATGGTTTGTGGTGACGTGTGCATTTGGAAAGCTTCTGAAAAAACGACGCTTTGTGCAATCGCTTGTCAGAATATTCTGATGAAAGTATTGAAAAATAATAATCTGCCAGAGGGTATAAGTTGTATCGTCACAGGTGACTATAAAGTAGGTGAATGGATGAGTAATGATGCGAGGATTCCGCTGATTTCAGCAACTGGCAGCACTAGAATGGGTAAGATAGTTTCCAAAACTGTAGCAGGCCGACTAGGGAGAACTATACTGGAATTGGGTGGCAACAATGCGATTATTGTTACCGAAAGTGCTGATCTGGATATGGTACTTACCGGAGCTGTATTTGGAGCTGTAGGTACGGCAGGTCAGCGTTGTACGTCTACAAGACGACTGATTATCCATGAGCGTATTTATGATAAAGTTAAAGAAAAACTCGCTAGTGGATATCGGCAGTTGAGAATTGGAGATCCACTAGACCAGTCAAATCACGTTGGTCCATTGATTGACAAAACTGCGGTTGAATTGTACCTTTCTTCTATAGAGAAAGCCAAAGCAGAAGGGGCACATTTTATTGTTGAAGGAGGAATTGTTGAAGGTAAAGGATTTGAAAGTGGCTGCTACGTAAAACCTTGTATTGCTGAAGCAAAAAATGATTTCGAAATTGTTCAACATGAGACCTTTGCACCAATTCTGTATATCATGAAATATAAAACCCTGGAGGAAGCAATATCACTTCAGAACGGAGTGCCTCAGGGGCTTTCATCTGCAATAATGACAAATAATATGCGCGAAGCAGAATTATTTCTTTCGGTTGCCGGTTCTGACTGTGGTATTGCTAACGTAAATATTGGAACCAGCGGCGCAGAAATTGGTGGAGCATTCGGTGGCGAAAAAGAAACGGGAGGAGGTCGTGAATCTGGTTCAGATGCATGGAAAGCATATATGAGACGCCAAACAAACACAATGAATTATGGTAATCAATTGCCTTTAGCTCAAGGAATTAAATTTGATTTGTGACAAAATGATTTCCCAAAAATTTATTACTAAAACCAATTCTAAATAGCAGGTTGTAGTTCTATTTATCAACCAAAACATTTGTTTTTTATAGTTTTCTTTATTATATTTGCAAAGTGTCAGGTGATAAACAACAAGACTTTAAGTTGCCTGAAAAAAATAGGTTATTCAATATAAGCATTAATAAAGATTGTTTTCATTTGGTTTTTTGGGGTTATAAAGGGTGCCAGTGTCATATCTGGCGCTCTTTTTAATATACAAGGGAACATTTTGCAATGTAAATATGTTTAATATCTTTCACAGCAGATTACCTGAATTTCCTTCCTCTTATAAAGTCTTTGTTAACTTCCAGTCTGATAAAATGTTAAATTACAATTATGGATCCCAAAAAAAATACGAAAATTAAAGGGAAAAAATTAACCCCACCCGAGCTGAGCCAGTTCATTCTAAAACTATACCGGGCGCATCCGGGAAAGTGGTATAGTGCCAGGCAAGTTATGGACAAATTAAAAGTGGCAAATAGTAAGATCGAAGTTCAACAGTCCTTGATTAAACTGGCAGAAAAAGGACTTTTGATGCAGGATAAAGATATGAAATTTGGTCTTTCAGGAAATATTAACAATGTTGTACAGGCACCGGGTCAAACTAGACTTGATGATAATCAGAAAAATGAAAGTCGAAAATTAATTACCGGGTTTATCGATATGACGCGGACAGGTTCAGCCTACATTTTGTCAAAAGATACTCCCGATGATGTTTTTGTTGCACCTAAGAACTTGAAAAATGCACTTCATGGTGATACAGTTCGGGTTAGAACATGGATACCAAGAGGTAAAAGTAGGCTGGAAGGAGAAGTAGTTGAGATTGTCGAGAGAGCTACTGATTTTTTCATTGGCACCATCCGTTTATCAAAAAAATATGCCATTGTAATCCCTGATCGACAAAATATGCTTGTGGATATCTTTGTTGATCTGGAAGACACAAAAAATGCCAAGGAAGGTGATAAGGTTATCGTAAAGGTGATAAAATGGCAAAGTAAGCTTGTGAAAGCTCCAATTGGCCAAGTGACAACTATTCTTGGTAAAGGAGGTTCTTCAGACATGGAAATGAAAACCATCTTAATTAACAGTGGTTTTAATATTGAATTTCCAGAGGAAGTAATAGCTGAAGCGGATGCTATTTCGGCTGAGATCAGCACTGAGGAGATAGGAAGAAGACGGGATATGAGAGGTATACTGACCATAACGATTGACCCTTTTGATGCGAAAGATTTTGATGATGCCATTTCTTTCAGAGTACTTGAAAATGGGCATCATGAAATTGGAATACATATCGCTGATGTAAGTCATTATATTATGCCCAATACACCACTAGACAAAGAGGCACTGCGCCGTTCAACTTCTGTATACTTACCTGACAGAGTATGTCCTATGCTTCCAGAAAAATTGTCAAATGTTCTTTGTTCACTTCGCCCAAATGAAGATAAACTTACCTTTTCTGCTATTTTTGAAATTGATGACAAAGGGAAAATACTGGAACGGTGGTTTGGGAAGACGGTGATCCATAGTAATAGAAGATTCACCTACGAAGAAGCGCAGGATATAATTGAAGGTGCGGAGGGCGATTATTCGTCAGAAATTCTAACGCTTGATAAAATTGCGAAAGTGCTGCGTAAAAAACGTTTTAAAAATGGTTCCATTGATTTTGATAGCGAAGAAGTAAGATTTAAATTGGACGAAGCAGGAGCGCCTATTGAAGTGTATGTTAAAGTCCAGAAAGATTCTAATCGATTAATTGAGGAATACATGTTGTTGGCGAATAAGGAAGTTGCAACCTACGTGTACAAAAAGGCAGCTCCTGAAGTCCCGTACGTTTACAGAGTTCATGATATGCCAAATGAGGAAAAATTGTTTGAATTTGCACGTTTCGCCGCTGAAATGGGATTCAAATTCGATGTGAGTACCCCTAAAACTATTGCAGAGTCTTTTAATCGGATTTCAGCAGCTGCGAAGGAAAATGAGTTGCTAAAAACCCTTGCTCCAATTGCAATCAGAACAATGGCTAAAGCAGCGTACTCGTCAGATAATATTGGTCACTATGGACTTGCTTTTGAATTTTATTCGCATTTTACCTCGCCTATCCGACGATATGCTGATGTCATCGCGCATAGGATTTTATTCCAAAATCTAAAGACAAATGTAGTACGGTGGGAAAAAAGTAAACTAGAGGAAATGTGTCAGCATATTTCAAGACAAGAACGAAAGGCAATCGAAGCAGAAAGAGAAGCTACAAAATACAAGCAAGTCGAGTTTATGAAAAAACATGTAGGCGATGTTTTTGAAGGTATTATTTCAGGAGTGATGGATAGAGGCATTTTTGTTGAAACCATCTATGGCAGATGCGAAGGTATGGTTGGATTTGATAAAATGCCTGAAGCATTTGAAGTTTTTAATGGTAGATTGCAGGCGAAAGGACTTAGGTCTGGAAAAACTTATAAACTAGGAGACACTATTAAAGTAAAAATTACTGGAGCAGATCTCGGAAAAAGGCAAATTGAAATGGACCTGGCTGAATAATAATTTAGTTAATCATATTTTTACATTTTTTTGCTGGAAGATAAATCATCCTTAGTGTTTATGCCTTCTTTGAAGTCGTTTGCAACAAGGTCAGTAGATATCTTTGATGATGATAATATCGAAATAAAAGCAAGTCCGATGATTATACATAAAAAAACGATTTGGAATTCCATTTTTACTTGTTTTGGTTATGAATAAAGTGCGATGCAAATATATGTATAAAAAAACAATGTTTAAATAGCTATTAAATAGGTTGTTCTAATTCATTAGGAAACGTAGCATTTCACTTAGGCAATGGTATTTTTTAGAAAAAAAACATTTCTCAAATGGTTATAATGTGAAATAAAGTATCTTGCGATGAGTATAATTAAGTTTCATTGCTTTATCTTTGTGCTGTTAAAATCACAAAGCCCAGGTGGTGAAATGGTAGACATGCTACTTTGAGGTGGTAGTGCCGGTTACGGTGTGCAAGTTCGAGTCTTGTCCTGGGCACCTTTCCCAAATTTTTCAAATTTGAAAAATTTGGGATTTTTATTTAAATATACCGCTATCTTAGCGTAAAATATCTTCATTATGTTTAATATTGACCATATACTAACTGTCAGTTTTACTTTGTTTGCTGTAATCGATATGCCGGGAGCCATTCCTATCCTCGTTTCATTGAAGGAAAAATTGGGTAAAATTGAGTCTGGAAAAGCGACAATTGCATCCGGTGTTTTAATGCTGTCATTTCTATTTATTGGTGAAAGCTTCCTCGGTTTTCTGGGGGTAGATTTACACTCATTTGCAGTCGCAGGTTCAATTGTGATATTTTTAGTTGGCCTCGAAATGGTTATGGGCCTCGAATTTTTCAAAGCAGAACCTGATTCAAATTCCGGCAGCATTGTACCGATCGCTTTTCCGCTCATCGCAGGATCGGGTACTTTGACTACTATTATATCTTTAAAACCTAATTTTGAAAATGAAGCAATAATAGTAGGAATTTTCATCAACTTGATCGTAATTTACCTCGTATTGCAGTCGTTAAAGTTGTGGGAAAGGATTTTGGGAAGGTCAGGTTTAATGGTGGTAAGAAAATTCTTCGGGGTTGTGTTGCTGGCAATTGCAGTTAAAATTTTCAAAACTAATTTTGGTATTTGAAAAACCCTTCCCTGATTTTTCAATCATTAAGTTAAGGGCTGCTTTGTTTTTAATAGGTACTAATACAATTCGGCAGATTTTTGCACGTTTTTATATTATGAATTGCAGAAACATAGAATTTAAAATATCCACAGTTGTTGTTCAGTCATTTTTCCGATATTTCGGGAAAGGGATGATTTCTGCGCTTTTGGTACTATGCGGCTATTTTCAAATTTATGCAAAGGCAGATCGGTTTAGAGCCACCTGGCGGCAAGATCCTTCGACCAGTATTTCTATTGGATGGAACCAATCCGCCGGATTTAATCCTGTGTTTTATTATGATATTCGTGATCAAGGTTTAAATCCCGACAAATATTCTTTTAGAAAAGAACCGGATATCGTCCATGATTTTAAGGGAATGAAAAACACTTTTGTTAGGCTCGTCGATTTATTACCGAACACAACATATTATTTTATAATCAAAGATAGTGATGGGGTAAGCAGGAAAATGAGCTTTCAGACTGCACCTAATTCACCTGAGACCCGGATCTCTATCATTGCCGGAGGCGACAGTAGAAATATGAGGGAAGCCAGGATTAGGGCCAACAAACTGGTGGGTAAAATGAGGCCATTTTGCGTCATGTTTGGAGGCGATATGTCAGATAGCAATACTGCCATAGAGTGGAAAGAATGGTTCGATGACTGGCAATATACCTCAACTAGCGAAGGCAGATTGACACCGGTATTGCCTTCTATGGGGAATCATGAAGAGGTGCCTGAGACCTTAATCAATTTGTTTGATGTAAATGCACCAAATTTGTACTATGCTTTAACTTTCGGTGGCAGCCTTTTTAGAGTTTATACGCTTAATTCTTTTGAAGCACCGGGTGGAGACCAGAAAACATGGTTGAAAAATGACCTCGAAGCACACAACGACGATCTATTCAAAATTACTCAATATCATTTACCTATTCGCCCTCATACCCTAGGAAAAGAAATGAATCAGGAAGAGTATCTGAACTGGACTCCACTCTTTACTAAATTCGGAATGCGCCTTGCGATTGAATGCGATGCGCACGTTGCTAAGTACACTTTTCCGCTAAGGCCCTCAAACTCCTCAGAATCTATTGAAGGATTTGTGAGAGATGATCAGTTTGGGACCGTTTATATTGGTGAAGGTGGCTGGGGGGCACCACTCCGACAAGCAAATAGAAACAGAACCTGGACAAGAAACAGTGAAAGTTTCAATCATTTTCACTGGCTTTTTATTGACAAGGATAAAATTGAGGTCAGGACGATAAAAACAGACTGTGTAGATAAGGTTGTTGGATCCCCAACGAGAAATCCATTTGAAATTCTAAAAGGTTTAGAAATATGGAAACCCAGCAATGGTGATATTGTAACAATACCGAAATTAAATACAAGCGGTATTTCGACCCCGGTCGTTGATGCTGATGAAAATGTTAATATTGAGTCCTTGACAAAAATCTCGGCAGAATACGGCAACCTTGAACTTAGTTTTAATCTACCTGATCCGGGCGATGTAAAAGTAAGGGTACTCAATCTTAGACTTGGAGAGATATACACGATGGTGATTCCTAAATTACCAGCCGGGAAAAACGCTGAAATTATCAGATTTGATAAAGTACCTCCGGGACGATATGTTGTTGCGCTTCGTTCGAACCGTAAATTGGTTGGCAGATTTTTAGTAGTAAAAAAATCATAATTGTCAACGCATTATCAATACTTTAGCAACTGCTTCGTTGGGATATTCAACGTCTTTTGTGTATGCACTAAAGACCAGATAAACCCCCTTGGATACCTTAAGGCCATTGTAGTCAAGACCATTCCAGACAACTTGCCCACCCAATGCGGTAGTTTCATAGACAAGCCGTCCATTTACATCTGTAATCTTGACATTTGAATCCAAAGCTAGCCCTTTAATCGCAATCAGGCCATCGTATTCCGGTCGAACCGGGTTGGGATAGACGGTTACATCACCGTGGACATCAGTACCCGCTAATGCTTCGGCAACAAATGATTGCAATCCTTTGTTGGTTGCGATTAGTACTTCCCCTGTTTTATAGTTGATAGCAATATCTATGATATTGTTGTCAAAAAGTGGACTATTACTTTTGTCATAATACGCGACTTGCGTTTTGCCGTCTTCGGATTGCACAAATAATCCATTGGATGTGCCAAACCACTTTCTATTGGCGCCATCGACGGCAATGGTGTTTACATTATTGTATTTGAGCAAGGATTCGGGTATTCCATCTACCACAGTAGTTGGTAGGGAACCGTTACAGATTCCTGATTTACTTGCTTTGTCAAATATGCTGCTACCGCAGGAGAACCAAATTACGCCATCATCAGTAGCGACCCACATTTTCCCGTCAAGATCGGGTTCTATCCAGTTGACTTTACTGCCTGGTATTTGTGTATTCGTGCTGTTAAGTACTATATACCTATCATCACTCTCATCATCGATTTTTTTGCCTTCATCAAAAACAATTATACTTGCATTCCCTTTTCCGATAGCAAACCACTTATAACCAGTGATCGGATCAACGCTTACCTTATAGATTTGTGCGTTCGAAATATTGCTCCCCATTACGTGCCATTTGCCATCAGAAGTTAATGCAGATATTGGACTGGGGGCTGAGTTATTACTTACCCACAATGTTCCCTTTTTATCGAAATCTATTCCTCCGACTCTTGTTGAATTAGGGTCACCAATTGCGGTTTGGAGTGTTGAATTTTTTGAAGTAAAGTGCTTAATAATGTTTCCATTGTCGTCAATTTCCATCAAGCCACCCCAGAAAGATCCGATATATCTTTTTTTTGCATTTGCATTAACTGCCACTGAAGTAACGGTATGTATGTTGTACAAATATCCATCCCTCATTATGGCATCATTGCTTCGGTTTTTGTAGCCCCATTTCCCATCAATAAAATAATAAAAGCCATTTGGGTTTCCATTATAAGTGTTAGAGGTCGTAAATCCACCTGCAGCGATCCATATTTTGTTATTTTCAAACTCCACTTGTTCGATAGTGTGAGAGTAGGGGGAATTTGTCGAAATGCTTCTGCAAGGCCCATTAACACTTTCATAGTATTTAATGTCGGCACCTACATCTGCCATCCATATTTTTCCGTTTTTATCTTCAACTGCATAGTAAACATCATTAATACAATCTGAAGAATTGAAAATCTCTTTTAAATTTTCATTTTCATCAATAAAGTACATTTTGCCACCCCAGCTGCCACCTCCCGGTTGTACACGCCAAGATCCAATGAGCAAGTTTTTTCCTTCATGACTTAAGAAGCTAATGTAACTGTCTCGATTAAATAAGTGCTTTTTATACTGTTGACCATCAAATGAGAATAAGGTATCATTGACATCAAAGTATAATTTATCTTTAAAAACGGAAATAGTTTTTGCGTTAAAGCTTGAATCTCTGCTTAAGTTTTTTCCAAATTTGCTCCAGGTCCTAAAATCTGCGTGGTTGATGGAGTTGTCTTCCAATACCTGATAAATTCCCTTTTCAGTAGCAGCAAAAATTTTTCCATTCCAAATATGTATACCGTTGACCTTGAAATTGGTAAAAGTAGTATATTCGAATTCGCCTTTTAGCATATTTAATTTTAGCACACCAAATCCGCAGGCAAGGTAGGCGATGGAAGCATTTTCAATATAGACATCATAAATATTTTTATCACCAATAATATTGATATTATCTACAATGTCGCGAACGTTTATAACTTTACCTTGTTTATCAATGAGGTCAATGTTGCTGTTTGTATAAGCTATCAACAAGACATTGCTATATGTATTGTATTTTACCAACTGTACACCTGCATCGCTTAAGCCTTCAACTTTTGACAAAAAATCCAATGACTGATCTTCTTTGTCGATAGACAAGACAGAAAAATCAGTAGACACAAAAACCGCAGAAGCACTTTGTGTAACATATCTGGAATTCTGGTAAGGTAGATAGGAACGCCATTGGCCAATTTTCAAGTCGTTAGACTGTGCACGAACAAAGGCTGATGTATAAGTAATGATTATAATTGCAAGTGTTGATCGAATAAACATAAAGGACTTTAACAAAATAAAACAACAATTTGAAGCGACAAGATAGTTTATCTGGACTTTAAGTACCAAAAGTATAAAAAACTGCACTATAAACTCCTGATTTCCGCTTAATATTGCACCTCAATTGTTAAAAACAACGCAAAAAGCAAAAGTGTTTCAGATGAATTTTTCTTTTTTTAGACAATTATTTCTTCCTGGATCAAAAGAAACGAGGCAGCAGAAGCGCTTATATTCAATTCATTTGAACAGGGAAGTAATAGTAGACGTTTTGCTCCCTAAGAATTATAAGGCTTTTAAAACCTATCCATTGGTTATTTTTAATGATGGTCAGGATTTTAACGCATTAAATATGGGTCTGACACTTGAGAAATTACTTCAAGAAAAGAGTATTCCTGATTGTGTCGTAGTGGGTCTTCATTGTGATGAAAACCGCATGGATGAATATGGCGTTTCGCATACTGCAGACTATAAGAATCGAGGAAGTAAAGCACTCGACTATAGCAGGTTCGTTACGGAAGAGTTCCTTCCTTTTATTCGCAAGCAGTACGCTATATCATCAAAAAAGGAGGATACTTTTATCGCCGGCTTTTCTTTGGGTGGTCTATCTGCTTTCGATATTGCCTGGAAGTATCCGCAGTTATTTCACAAAGTTGGTGTATTTTCCGGTTCTTTCTGGTGGCGGAGTAAACCATTGAACATCGACGATCCCGATGCGGATCGAATCGTTCATGATATGGTTTCGAAGCATCATCAAAAGGAAAATTTAAAGTTCTGGTTTCAAACAGGCACATTAGATGAAACCTCAGATCGGAATAGGAACGGAGTAATCGACGCAATTGACGACACTTTGGACCTAATGAAATGTCTGCGTGAAAAAGGATATGCAGAACATGAAATGGAGTATTTTGAAATCGAAGGTGGTCGACATCATCCACATACCTGGGGAGACGCAATGGTTGATTTTTTAAAATGGGCTTTTCAGCCAAAATTATTCAAATAGTTTTTTTTGCTGATATGGGTATAATAGCTTTAGAAGGAATGGCTTTTCGTGCTTTTCATGGTTTTTACGATGAAGAGCGCATCTTGGGAAATGATTTTTTGGTTGATGTTTATATTCAAATTAATTTCCCTAAAGCTGCATCAGAAGATGATCTGAATGGTACGATTAATTATCAGACTGTTTATGAAATTTGTAAATTCGCGATGAGGGAGCCTGCAAGGTTATTAGAAGCGCTTGCTTACTCCATCAGTAATGCACTGAAATTTCAATTTGATGAGATTCAGCAGCTGAAAATCAGAATTAGGAAATTGAACCCACCTGTTGGTGGAATAGTTGGAAGTTCTTTTGTAGAAACGGATGTTTCTTTTATGGTTTCATGTGGGAAATGCGGCAATAATCTGGTTTGCTATTCAGATGAAAATTGCTGGTGCAAGGAATTGTCGGTGGCAGGCCGCACGCTTGAGGCACTGGCGTTGCAATACAAAAAGTGCTTGTGCAGGAAATGTCTCAGTGACTATGCATCATCATGATGCTATCATGTCACAGAATTCACATAAATATGCTTTTCATTAATAAATATGTAATTAACTTTGCAAGTGCCTTCTAAACATATTAATTTTAGTGAAATGTTAAACTTTGAAACAACAGCGTATTTTCGGTACAATTTTTTCACAATTGCTTCGTTTAATGCTTCGTCATGAGTAACTTTACATCCCCAATTAATTAGTAATCATACGTTAATAAAAAGTATCTGCACCCGAAATAAACTATTATTAATTCATTAAAAGATACTTATATATCTGCAAATATTTAATAAAATATGGGTAAAAAAGAAAAATTTATCTTTAACAAGCACACCTTAACGTATGAGAAGATGGTGGAGCCGTTAAAAGAGAGGATTATTCGTGTTTTCAAGTTTCTGTCAACGGCATTTGTAACAGCCGTAATAATGCTGGTAATTTTATATAAGTTTTTTCCTTCTCCTCGCGAACAACACTATATCAACGAAAAGAGACAAATCGAAGAAAAATATATCGCGCTTAACGGAAAGTTTGATCAAATGTCAAAAGTCCTTGACAATATTCAGGAAAGAGATGCCGGTGTACATCGTACGATGTTTGGAATGGAGCCAATCGATAAGAATGTCTGGAATGGTGGAACAGGTGGAACTGCGAGATTTGTCGATTTTGATTCTGCGGTTAAGAATGCATTGATGAAAGCTGAAAAGCTGGAATACCAATTGGTTTTACAATCCAAATCATTGGATACTTTACAGAAAATTGCGCACGACAAAGAGAAAATGTTGACCTCTATTCCATCAATCAAGCCAGTTCGAGAAGACAAACTGAATAGAAGTATGTTTTTAATGTCCGGTTTCGGCTGGAGATTACACCCTGTTCACAAAGTTAGAAAATTTCATTCAGGTCTTGATTTTGCAGCTCCTTATGGGACTTCTATAGTCTCAACCGGACAGGGGAGAGTAGTAAAAGTAGAAAGCGGTGCAGGATACGGAAGACACGTAATTATTGACCATGGTTTTGGTTACCAGACTTTGTATGGTCACATGAGTAATATTTCGGTGAGTGTCGGAGATGTAGTAAAAAAAGGTCACGTAATTGGAAAAGTAGGAAGTACAGGTACATCTACTGCTCCTCACTGCCATTACGAAGTTCACTTTAAAGGCAATCCGGTTAATCCATTGCAGTATTGTATGGATGGTTTGTCGCCGGCTGAGTTTCAGCTAATGGTGAATTCAGCAAATATTGTGAATCAATCTTTGGATTAAATTCAATTTATCCTGTTAAAAATATGTTTGGCTGTAACTTTTTGTAAGTTACAGCCTTTTTTTTATCTTTACGTGAGATGTTTTTTTAAAGTTTAATTCTCAGCGTATGCGCCCTGTCTTTTTTTTCTACTTCGCATTTTTTAGTAGCTTTTTACTCAAAGCTCAGACGCTTCCATGTAAAGAAGTAATAGGATATTATCCCAATTGGCAGTGGTATGACAGATCTAAATTGGTGAAGCCCAGCAGTATTGATTACTCTAAATATACGATTATCAATTATGCATTTTTCAAACCTGAATCAAGCGGAAATATTTCCAGTACAGATACTTGGGCAGATGAGAATTTATTGAAAGGTCAGCCGAATTGGGCACAAGGAGGCTACTACCCCAACACTTCGATCATATCCTTGGCGCACAATTCAGGGGTTAAGGTGCTTCCTTCAATTGGTGGTTGGACCTTATCAGATAATTTTCCAATTATTGCAGCAGACCCGCAAAAGCGAGCCAATTTTGCCAATTCTTGCGTACAACTAATCAATCAATATGGATTTGATGGGATTGATTTGGATTGGGAGTATCCCGGCTATGTTGATCACGGCGGATCGGCAATAGACAAAAATAATTTCACATTGTTACTCCAAGCAGTGAGAACTGCGCTCAACACTTTAGGTGCTCAAAATGGAAAATCGTATTTACTTACCTCCTGTTTTGGTGCGTCACAATCACATATGAATAATATTGATTGGTCTGCCGTAGCACCATTACTCGATTGTATAAATCTGATGAGTTATGACTTTTTTGGAGCCTGGGACAATATCACCAATCACAATGCGCCACTTTATGCACCTGCACAAGGTGATCAAACTTTTAACATCAGCAGCGCGGTAAATGCACTCTTGATTACTTACAATGTACCTCCTCAAAAGATTTGCGCGGGACTTCCTTTTTACGGTAGGTCATTTAAAACTCCTGCAATCCCTGCACTTCACGGTGCTGCCAGTGGAACCGGAGATACTTTTACTTTTGCAGATGATGATGGTACGCCTTTGTATTACAATGTTGTCAAGAAAATGAATTTATTTGATAAATATTATGACAATCTGGCAGCCTCACCTTATCTACTCGGCAAGAATGGTTTGAAGACATTTTTATCCTATGATGATTCCAGTTCGATTGCAACAAAGGCCGCTTTTATAAAAACTAAAAATCTTAGAGGGTGCATCATTTGGGAGATTACAGGCGATTATTTGGAGACTTTTCCCGGTTCGGGTGTAATTTCAGGAACCCCCTTAGCTAGTGCGGTTAAAAATGTATTTTGTAGTAGCGGAAATTCTAATGTTTGTACAATACCGACTCAAATTGCTGTTGTTTCGCAAAGTACTTCTGCAAGTGTTACCTGGACTTCAAATAGTGCCAGTTCTTATGATGTTCAATACAAATTAACTGCTTCAAACACCTGGAATACTCAAAATGTAAATTCAAATAATGTTGTGATCAATAATTTGGCGGCAGGTCAATCCTATCAGCTGCAAATAAGATCTGTCTGTAGCCCTACGCTTTCCAGTTTGTATTCTAACCCACTGACTTTTAATACGCTTAGCGCTATAAATCAAAATCCTGTCGTTAGTATTATTCAACCTAGTAATAATCAGACCTATTTTGCAAATAGTACCCTGAGCATTTCTGCTTCCGCTTATGATCCAGATGGAACAGTATCGAAAGTAGAGTTTTATCAAGGCACTCAATTTCTCGGAGTTGATTATACTGCCCCATATACTTTCAATTGGAACGCAGTACCTGCCGGCAATTATCAGCTTTTTGCCAAAGCCTTTGATAATTTAAACGCAAGTGCCAATTCGTCGAATGTCAATTTAGCAGTTATTGTTCCGACAGCGCAATGTATTATTACTAATCCTGTTCATAATGGAAATTTTACTTTGCCAACTGATGTTACAATTAATGTCAAAGTCAATACTTTGGGTGTACCAGTGAGTACTGTCAATTTATACATCAATGGAACAATTCTAAAATCTATCGACGTAGCACCGTATCAATTTGTTTGGACGAAAATTGCAACGGGGACCTACACAATTTCTGCAGAGGCCATTACGACTGCAAAAACAAGTATTGTTGCGACGCCGGTAACGATAAACATTTTGCCGAAATTGGTAAACATTCCTCCTACTTCAGAAATTTCGCAACCGGTCCAAAATTCAAATTACATAGCTCCTGCACAAATTCTGATAGTTGCAAACGCTGCAGATGTGAATGGTTACGTGAGCAAAGTAGATTTTTTTGCGGGTTCAATATTAATCGGTACAGATTATATTCCACCATTCATGACAAACTGGAATGCTGCAATTCCGGGAACCTATAGCATTACGGCGACGGCAACTGATAATCATGGGGCAAGCACTGCTTCAAAGCCTGTTCAAATCGTTGTAAAAGCCAATGCGCCTCCTATATGTAGCATTCAAGCACCGATTCAAAATCAAACTTATCAAGCCCCCGCTAATGTGTTGATTAATGCATTGGCGAATGATTCTGATGGTATTGTTACGAAAGTAGACTTCTATAATGGATCGCAATTACTGGGAACAAAAAATGTTGCGCCATACAGCTTTAGCTGGCAAAATGTGAGTCCAGGCTCCTATGTAATTCTTGCTAAAGCAACCGATAATAAGGGAGGAATAGGAGTTTCTTCGAGTGTAACCATAACCGTTCAAAATGCAGGTGCTTCTTGCAGCCAATATCAGAATTATGTTGAAGCAGCACCATATTCCACAACAAGTATAGTAACCAATAACGGTGGGGTTTACAAATGCAATATCCCGGGTTGGTGTAGCGGAGCAGGATGGGCATATGCTCCAGGGACAGGAACGGCCTGGCAGGATGCTTGGACAAAAACTGGAAATTGCACACAGGTGATTCCTGATTGTTCTCTAGTCAATGCATTTAGCACGACTTCATCCTATCAGACAGGAGCAGTAGTAAAAAACATTTCACAGGTATATTCATGTAATATTCCAAGTTGGTGCAGCAGTTCTCCAAGCTTTTATGCACCTGGCACAGGGTCAGCTTGGCAACAAGCTTGGACTTTGCTAGGCCCTTGTCCCAATGGTTCGTCCAGAATAAGGTTTGATTCTAACCAAGGCGATTTGCTGCTTTACCCCAATCCAGCCAACGAATCCATATTTTTAAAAATTCCCGACCTTGCAGCCGGAACAATAAGCATTAAAGTTATGGATGTTAATTCCCGAGTTGTTTTAGAAAAAGATTACAAAGCTGATGCCGGTGATTTTATTCAAGAGATAAATATCAGTAATTTAACTTCTGGTATATATGAAATTCAAGTAGAGACTAGCTCCTGGGTTAAAGGTATATTACTGAAGAAAGTCAACTGATCAGAAGTAAAAAGGGTGTACTTTCATTTTTCCCAATGTATTAAATTCTAAAGCAGGAGCTGGTATTTTTATTACATTAAAAGTATGTAAAATGGCATTTAGAAAGCGGTATTTTGTATGAATTTTCGTCATATCGAGATCCAGTGAAAATAAAAATTGTCGATATCTGGGAAACATGTTTTTATCTATAGTGAATACTGTGCCGGCCGGAATCCCTTTCGTGGGATAACTTTGGAACCAGGAATAGCTATTTTCGCCTACAAAAGCATTTTCAAGACTGTAACCAACTGCCACGTTAAGCCATTTAGGAAAGCGCGTATCTTTTGGCAAAAATGAAGCAACATTTACAGACAACCATTGTGTTTGTTCGTTGTAATCTTTAGCAAAAGAAATGGCATAATTATTACCAAGCAGGGAATAGGCGCGTTCATTTAATGGGATACTAAATTGATTGTCGCTCGAATAAATGAGTGTACTAGGGTATTTTTTTGGTGTACTCGACACTTTAAAGCTAAAACGTTGTTCATTCCAGGCAAGTTGTTGACCAATAAATATTCCTGTTCCTGCCAGATTTGCAAGGTAATCTCCCTTCGAAAAGCCCCATTTTTCTGAAAACCCATCTGCAATCTCCAAAGAAGTCTGTATAAGCATGCTATACCCAACACCAATCCAGTCGCTTTTTCTGGGAGACACACCTGCCCATCGGTACATTTGTGAAGCCCAACGGCTTTCGTAATAGGCCGAAACAACATGGCCTAGCTTATCCATTTGCATCCATTCGTTGTTGTCATTAAAGAATTGGAATTTCGAGCGGTCGTATTGTTTGTACCAAGCGCTGTGTAGCCAATATGTCGAGGCAGCAAAGGCACCTACACTGACGCCTCCCAAAACCCAACAGCGAGAGCGATTTAGAGAATCTGCTGCTTTGAAAGAAAAAACTGCGGTCTTTTTTTGTGCAAAAGCGCTTAATACAAAACCAAACGACAACATTATTATCGTCAACTTTTTATTATTAAGGTAATTACCGATCTGCTTTGCGAAATTTTGCATACTTGGTTTATTGTATTTTTTCTATTTAAGTTCTGATTTAAGGTAATAACCGGTATGGCTTTTTTTTAATTTTGCTATTTGTTCAGGTGTCCCTGTGCCGACAACAATACCACCACCTCTGCCACCTTCAGGGCCCATATCAATGATGTAATCGGCTACCTTTATCATATCCATATTGTGTTCGATTACAACAACGGTATTGCCTTTTTCGACTAGTTTGTACAGGACATTCAATAAGTGTTGTATATCCTGAAAATGAAGGCCTGTTGTAGGTTCATCTAAAATGTAGATGGTATTGCCAGTGTCCCGCTTACTTAGTTCCTCTGCTAATTTGACTCTTTGCGCTTCACCCCCCGAAAGCGTTGTAGCTTGCTGACCGAGCGTGATGTAACCAAGGCCTACTTCATCCAAAGTTCTCACTTTTCGAAAAATAGAAGGTATGGGTTCAAAAAAACCAACAGCTTCCGAAACGGTCATTTCCAATACATCACTGATTGATTTTCCTTTGTAGAGAACTTCGAGCGTCTCTCTGTTAAATCTTCGACCATTGCAGGTTTCACAATCTACTTCTACATCGGGAAGGAAATTCATCTCTATTACTCTACGCCCTGCGCCCTCACATACTTCACAGCGCCCACCTTTTACATTGAATGAAAATCTGCCAGGCTTGTATCCCCTGATTTTTGATTCAGGCAATTCACTGAATATTTTTCGAATATCATTGAAAACACCGGTGTACGTCGCCGGATTAGAACGTGGCGTGCGACCAATTGGAGACTGATCTATCTCTATAACCTTGTCGAGATGTTCCAAGCCAGCTACATTTTTGTAAGGCATTGGCTTTTTTATGCTGTTGTAAAAATGCTGCCTCAATATAGGATAGAGAGTCTCATTAATCAGCGTTGATTTACCACTTCCACTTACTCCTGTAATGCAGCAGAATGTGCCTAAAGGAATCTCTATTTGAACATTCTTAAGGTTGTTGCCGCTGGCACCGGATAATGAAAGCGTCTTGCCATTTCCTGTCCTGCGTGCTTTAGGAATTTCGATTCTTCGGCTATTATTGAGAAACTCAGCGGTTATGCTTTTGTTTTTGATAAAATCAGTGGGGATGCCAGCACCGACAATAGATCCTCCATTTTTACCTGCACCGGGTCCAATATCAATCAAATAATCTGCGGCTAACATAATGTCTTTGTCATGTTCAACGACCAAAACTGTATTGCCAATCGCTGCGAGTTGATGGAGTGTCTCGATTAACTTCTGATTGTCCCTTTGGTGTAAACCGATACTTGGTTCGTCGAGTATATAAGTAACTCCCGTCAACTGGGAACCAATTTGAGTGGCTAATCGAATGCGTTGGGTTTCGCCACCCGAGAGCGTTCTTGCCGGTCTGTTTAGATTTAAGTAGTTTAGTCCGACATGTTGCAGGAAGCGGATACGCATGATGATCTCGTTAATAACATCTTTTCCAATTATTAACTGTCGCGACGTTAGATCTTTTTCGATATTATCGAACCATTCTTCTAGGATATTGATATCCATTTCTGATAATTCGGCGATATTTTTACCTCCTACTTTAAAGTACAGTGACTCTTTTTTGAGTCTTGTTCCATTACATTCGGGGCAAGTTGATATAACCATGAAATCGTTGGCCCACTCTCTTATTTTCTCCGAGGTAGTTTCGGTATACCATCGTTTCAATAAGGGCACGATTCCTTCTTTGCCAATATCGTAAGAGTAATCCATATTTTGCATGGGTGGTTTCACTATGGATTCGCTTCCTCCAATTAATATCATCTGCAGCGCCTCTTCGGGTATGTCTTTAATGCGTGTATCGAAGGTGAATTTGTATTTTTTTGCCAGGGCGCGCAATTGGGTAAAAACAAAATTTTCTCTGACCTCGCCGAATGGTACAATTCCAATTTCATTGATGCTTTTTTCATAATCCGGAATGACCCTGTTCATGTCAACTTCAGGCATTTCGCCAAGACCTTTACAGTGAGGGCACGAACCATAGGGTGAATTGAAAGAAAAAGTATTTGGAGAGGGCTCTTCGTAAGAGATACCCGAATCCTCGCACATCAGATGTTTGGAATATTGCGTGGTTTTATCGGTATCCATGTCTAGTAACATCAATACTCCATTACCTGCTTTCAAGGCAGCTTGTATGGATTCCGCAATTCGAGTTTTTCGCTCTTCATTTACAGTGAATCGATCGACAACAACTTCAATATCGTGAATTTTGAATCGATCAACTTGCATATTGGCTGAGATGTCTTTCAACTCACCATCGATTCTTACTTTGTTATAACCCTGCTTTCGGATTTGTTCGAACAATTCGCGATAATGCCCTTTTCTTCCTTTAATCAAAGGAGCCAATAATGTTATTTTTTTTTCCGGAAAGTGATTGTAAATATGCTCGATAATTTGTTCTTCTGTATATCGCACCATTTTTTTTCCTGTTACATAAGAATAAGCTTCAGCAGTACGAGCAAAAAGCAAGCGCATAAAGTCGTAGATTTCAGTAACCGTTCCGACGGTCGATCGCGGATTTTTGTTGGTAGTTTTCTGTTCAATGGAAATTACGGGACTCAATCCGCTGATTTGTTCAACATCGGGACGTTCCATTTGCCCGATGAATTGGCGGGCATATGAAGATAAAGTTTCCATATATCGCCGCAGTCCCTCAGCATAAATTGTGTCAAAAGCCAGCGAAGACTTGCCACTGCCGCTGACACCAGTAATGACCACCATTTTATTTCTTGGAATTTGCAAATCCACATTTTTTAGGTTGTGTTCTTTTGCACCAATAATCTCAATTACATCGACTTTGTTCGTCATTAAACTAATATTTTTAAATAAAATGTTTTACAAAGGTAAATAAAATGCTGCTATGTTGTTTATGCTAAATAAAGATTTAATGGGGCGAAATTAGTTTCGCTTTAAGTTTCTGACTTGTTTTTATTAACTACTAGCTAACTTTTCTATCGATAATTTACAAAATACTACTGATATTGACCCCGGGGAGTTCGAGCGTTTACTTAATTTGACTTAACTACAACTTTAAGAAGCTAAGACAAATTTCAATAGAAATTGTTTGATAATTTATTTTGAGTAAAAAAAATGAATCAAGCGCAATCTTTTAAAAGGATTTATTGACCTTTGCTTTATCAGGCAAAGCATCTGCTGTATTCTTGATTTTAGTTTACCTATTTAAATGTTAAAAAACCGTTTGTTAATTGATATTATTAGTTACTTTATCTTCATTGTTCCTGCTTTTTTGACAGCACAATCCTTGGATATAAGCAAAGGTTGGAAATTTAGGAAAGGAGATTTTTCAGAGTGGTCAGCACCTGAACTAGCAGATGATGATTGGTTGTCCGTTCCAGACGGGCAAGGTTGGCAGCGTTTTCAGGGAATTGAACATTGCGGATGGGGTTGGTATCGGAAAAAGATTTTTATTCCTGCGTCGATGAGGAAAGATACAGAAGCAAAAGGTGGTTTTAGTTTACACCTTGGAAGAAAAGATGAGATAGATCAGGTTGTTTTTAACGGAGATTTACTAGCGCCTAATATATCCCGCAATGCAGTATTTCGAAAAAATGCTGAGCTGGATGGTCATTTTTTAGTGCCCGAACAGGCAATAAAATGGGGTCAGGACAATACAATTGCATTGCGGGTTTATGACAGCTGGGGCGCTGCTCTTTATACCGAAGCATTTGAAATTGATACGGCAAGTTGGATAGATCATTTCAGATTGGATATTAATTTTCCATTTAGAAATGCTAATTATTCGCAAAATATGGATTTTGAAGTCAATTTGAATCTTCACAATTCATCCAGCAGTACTATCAAAGGAAATCTGGACTGCCAGATCTTTACTTTTCGCGGAAAAGAACTATGCAATTCGATTATTCTTCCTTTCAAAATCAGAAGAAATAGTAAAAAGAAATTGACCTTTCCTGTAGCCTCACTAAAAGCGGGAATTTATAAAGTGAGTATTCGACTCAGAACTCTCGAAGGTGAGGAACTAACATTTGAAAAAGGACTTGCCATTTCACCTGAAAACTTGATTTCTGCACCGAATCTACCGGAAGATTTTAATTCGTTTTGGGATTCCACAAAGCTGGAACTAAAGCAGGTCAATCCGCAATTCCGTTTGATTCCACAACCTTTGTGGTCAAGTGAGCATGTTTGCACCTACTTGGTAGAAATGCAGTCATTCAATAATGTAAAAATCAGAGGATGGTACACATGCCCTCGTGCACCGGGACGCTATCCTGCGTACTTAAAAATGCAAGGTTATTCAAGTTATATGTTACCGGATACTTTTATGAAAGGATATGCGGTATTGTGTATGAATATCCGTGGACATGGCAATAGCAGGGACGATGTGGATCCGGGTTTTCCCGGTTTTTTGCAAGAGGGGTTGTCAGATCCTGCGACTTATATTTATCGAGGGGCCTACATGGATGGCGTCAGGGCAGTCGATTTTCTGTGTTCTAGAGCAGAGGTAGACAGTACTAGAATTGCGGTGGGTGGAACGAGTCAGGGCGGTGCTTTGTCATTAGCGGTAGCTGCAATCGACAATCGGATAATATGCTGTGCTCCCGATGTTCCATTTTTATCTGACTTTAGGAATTATTTTAAAATAGCGGAATGGCCAGCGAATGAATTTGTTGCTCATCAGGAAAAAACAGGCGCCAGCAATGAAAATATTTTTAAAACGCTTGATTATTTTGATGTGAAAAATCTGGCAACTAAAATTAAATGTCCGGTACTGATGAGTGTGGGTTTATTTGATGTTGTATGTCCTCCTCAGATTAATTTTGCTGCCTTCAACAACCTGGCTACTTCAGAGAAAGATAAGTCTTTTGTGCTGTTCCCGGAAGCCGGCCACAGCCTCCCTTGGAAAACACATCAACCGATTAAGATGGATTGGTTGGACAAGCATTGTGGAATTATACGATAAGATGGCGCTACGTTGATTTGTCTAGCTGATTGAGTATTTGATGCGATAATGCAGTTGCCCCGGATTGAAAGATTGATATATTTTTTATCCTGCAAACCCAACAAAGGACGAAGAGATTCTAATTCTTTTAAATTTCTCACATCCAGTCAATGGCGTGTACACCGGTACAAATATTCAATAAAACAAAATGATGAACAAAGAGCTAAAAAAGGGGTTTCACTATCGCACAAGCCAGTGTTTTATTCTGATTCAGCGAAGGTTCAACCCCTTTGAAGGTTATTTATTGTGGTTTTTATAGTTCTTTTTTGTTTTTCCCTCTTAAGGTTGCACCACCGTTTAGATCGAGGTTGTCAGAATCCCCTCTTTGTTCAACATTGTCAGTTGCATAGATTTCTGCTTCAGCACCGCTTTTTAGTTCAATATCTGCATCTTTGACGGTGTATTGGCGAGCTTTTAATTCACCTGATTCTTCTACTCTCGCATTTAATTTCTGACCTTTACCTTGTAGTTCTACTTTTGCTTTTTCAATATCGAGCGATAGATTGTCGACATTGACTACAATATCTGCTTTGAGTTCACCAAAGAGGTTTATTTTCATTTCTGATTGGCTAAATCCGGTTATTTCAACTTTTGTTCTGCCTTCGATGTCAACCAGGTCCAGTGTTGGCATGGTAATAATCAGTTTGACGTTTGAACGGCGGCTATCCCAATTCCATTTGTCATCATCGATATTACTTCTGATATTTAAGGTTTTGTCACTTTGGATGATATCGATTTTTGAAAGTAGTTTATCTTTTCCTTCCACTTTCACTTCAAAGTTACTGCCTTTTACAATTTCAACATCCACCAGACCTCGTACTTTCAAGGTATTGAAGTTAATATTGCTGTAGGTTTTTATAGCAGAATTTTGTTTTTTTGCTTCCGGGCATACCATCGAACCATTGCTTTGCATTTGCCATATTTCCTTGCCGTCATCATCACTGTCACAATCATTGTCTTCTTCATTTGAGAATGAAATGAAATTGTCATTGGCATATTCCTCAATTTTAACATATTTGTTTTCTGGAACGTACAATGTCAGATTTACATGTTGTGCGCGAAATTTTATCCCACTGATGTCTATACTTTCATTGCAAGTCAAGGTATTTCCTTCCAGGATTGGAGAATATGCCAACTGAGAGGCGGACTCTTCTGCATCTTCAATACTGCTTCCGTTAGCGCGTACTTCTTTTACAAGTCTAAACTCGTTGCCTTCTGCTTTTTCAATTGACATATGAGCACCTTTGTATTTGAAATTTGAGCCATTCAATGTAAATCCATCCCATTCTCTGTGTGAACCCTTCTTGTCCCTGATTAGGTGAATATGTAAGGTGTCAGATGGTAAAATTGCATTGAACACTTCCGTTTTAACTGTTGATTGTTCAGAAAAATCTTTGGCAATATTTGTAGCAGCATAAGCAAAACTCAACGCATTGATGAACCAGAATCCTCCCAGCATCGCATACCATCTAGGTTTGATGTTGAATTTAAAAAACAAATTCAGGAAGAACATGATAAGTATGGCAATAACCGAAGCGATAAGGAAAAAAACATTTGTCCCTGCTATGTAAGCCATCATTTTCTGTTGACCGAAAAATGCATTTAGGAATGGATGACCATATGCGAAAGCTATGATTACCGCGATCCATAAACAAGCAAGAACTATTAGTCCGATTACACCAAAAAAGCCAAATATTGGTTTAAATATCAGACGGAGTACATCAAATATTCGTCTGAACATTTCACCAATAAAAGAGAAAATATCCGCTATTCCCTGGGAAGCCCGGCCTCGTTTGAAATTACTTCCGGCGGCATAGCTGTTATTTTTTTTTTCAGCGCTGTTTTTTCCAACGTTACTAATCGACTCTGAGATATTATTGAATTCTTCTTCGACTACCTTAGCTATGTTTGAAACGTTGATTGGTTGTCCACGCATGGCTAATCTATCAGCACTACTGATCGCTTCAGGGATGGCAACCCAAAGTACGAAGTAGAAGATAATACTCAAGCCAAATACAAAAACCAGTATGACAAATAAGATTCGAACCCAAAGTGGATCTGAAATTCCAAAATAGGCAGCTATACCGGAACAAACTCCACCAAAAACTTTGTCTTCTGGATCTCTGAATAGCCGTTTCCCTGTTCTGTAATCTCCGCGGGAAAAAGAAGAGCCGTTGCCAGGATTGTCAAGTGGTTCTGCACCGAAATCTTCCGGTTTGCCCATAATTTCAATGGCATTTTGAATATCGCGCATCTCGATGATTTGTCGCGCACCAAGTTTTTCCTGAAATATTTCAGCAAGGCGACTTTCTATATCGCCCGTGATTTCACCGTAACTTTCTGAAGTTTTGAAATGCTGGTGAATTGAACCCAAGTAACGACTTAGTAATTCGTATGCGTCGTCATTTATTATAAATGGATAACCTCCGATATTAATATTAAGTGTCTTATTCATTGTAAACCTATGATTTTAATTTTTAAACAATTTCGTTTTGATCTTGATGAATTGGAAATGTAACTTTAGCTACCGCAGCTACCAGCTCATTCCAAGCTTGTTGCATTTCGATAAGCGCCTCTCTTCCTGCCAGCGTAAGCTGATAATATTTTCGAGGGGGACCTTTCTCCGATTCTACCCAGCGATATTCCAGTTGTCCTCCGTCTTTAAGACGTGTCAGTAAAGGATAAAGTGTACCCTCAACTACCAATAAATCTGACGTTTTTAGCTTTTCAAGTATGTCAGAAGGGTAGGCTTCACGCTCTGCGATGATGGAAAGGATACAGAGTTCCAGTACTCCTTTCCTCATCTGCGCTTTTGCATTTTCTAAATTTGCATTCATTTTTATATCATTGCTATTTTAAGTGGTGAAAGGATAATATTACATCTTTGGCTTAGTCATTGGTATATTCGCCAGTAAAAATTTAATTATCAGTGCAATTAATGTTATCATTTCTAATCATATTATTAATGTATTTCAAAATATATGTAACTCTATGTCCTTGTAATAATCAGTTATAAAGTTTGACATGGCAAAGATAAGGTAAAACTTAGTACTATGCAAGACATAGTACTAAGTTTAGGATAGTATTAGGTTAAATATTTGACTGTATATCGACCAAACGCTATTTTTTATCGATGAAATATATTTTTAGTGCGTAGTTTATTTTCAATTAAGCCATAATCCTGCACTTAGTTTCAAATAGTTTTTATTTTTACGACTATATCTGATCGCACAAATGCAAGAAGTACATCCTTTTGGTTCTATACTATTTAGTGGAATGCGTTTTATTATCGTTGGAACTTTTCCCGGCAGAAAATATGCACAAAGAAGCACAGCGGAAAACCTTGCCGATGACTTTGCATTCAGCTATGGCGGACGAAATCAATTTTGGCCAATAATGGAAAAATTGTATAGTGTCCTTTTGCATACTCGAAGCGAAAAGATCGCTTTTCTGCACTCTATGGAAATTGGAATGATTGATCTTTATCAAATCGTAGAACGAAAAAAAGATTCAAATCTGGATCAACATCTCAAAGCGATTGTTGACAATAAAATTGAAATAGAAAAAATACTAAGAAATGGTAGGACTGAGCGGGTGTTTTGCACCGGTAAGCAGGTAGCGACTGTTCTTGAGAAGTGGTTCCCTGAGGAAAAGCACCTGATAATGGCACTTCCCTCTCCCTCTCCGGCGTACTGCAGCATGAGTTTTGCGCAAAAATTAGAAATATACAGGCAGTTTTTCCCCAAAAAATGCAATTTGCTTACTAAATATGTAAAAAAATGTTGAATTGTATAATCCAAACTGTTAAAGATATTTTTTTTAATTATCTTCGCCTGTGATTTTAAACTTATATAGATTCATTTTGATATGAAGAAATTTTTTTTCCTGACAATATTAGTTTCGTTGCTTTCTATCCCAATTGTAGAAGCACAGAAAAAACCAAAAGCAGCTCCTGCCCCCAAAGCACTAAAAGCAACAGTATCTTTTGACAAAGCGAACGTCTTGTATGTTTTGGTTAATAATCCGGTAAGTTTAACTGCCGGCAATGCTTTTCCGGACGACATTATTGCAACATGCAAAAAAGGTAGAGTTGACAAAGATGATAATGGTCAGCGTACAATTTTCTGCGAAAAACCGGGCTTGGATACATTGGAAGTCTTTGCGCCAGATGGGACAATCGGTCGCTTTAATTTCAAAATTAAAAAGCTACCAGATCCAGTTGCCAAATTGAATGGTCAATTTGCAAGTGGCTCAATGGGTATTGAAGAATTGAGAGCATGTAATGAAATAGTTGCATTGTTTGACAATCCTATGTTCACTGTAAAATGCCCGATTGCTGGCTTTACTTTTACTTTCGTGCCCAAAAAGCAAGATCCGGTATCAATAGTAAGCACTAAAGCTCAATTTGATGCAAAAATAGCTGCTCAGCTCTTAAAAGCCAAGGCGGGAGATTATGTTATGTTTTCCAATATCAGTACGAAATGCCAGGGTGATCCTACTCCTCGGATATTGGCGCCTATTCTCATATTGGTTAAATAAATTCCTTTTTTTAAATTATTGAAACGATGAATAAAATATATATATCAATACTTTTATTGCTGGCATTATCCTTTCAAACTGCAATTGCACAACAAAAGAAACCCAAACCAAAACCAGTTGTCAAAGTTCTGCAAACTCCTGCAGTAGTATTTGGGAATTCAAATCTCATGTATGCTAACATTGACAATCCTATTACAGTAAATGTTGAAGGAGTTCCTTTTGGGGACATACAAGTAACTTGTGCTGATATTAATCTGTCTGTGTCCAATATAGGCGACAATAAATATCTGGTAAGGCCCTTTCAGGCAGGTAAATATACCCTGCAAATTAGTTCAGTAATGGATTTCAGATCAACTAATTATGAAGTCAATGTTATTGATCCGCCGGCTCCGACACCCGTGCTCATGCTCAATAATATTGGATTGCGTAAGGGTGGAGAAATAATGGTTTCTATTTTCAAATCTGCTTCTGTTATGTTGGCACAAGTTGAAAATTTCGATTTTGAATCTAAATATGTAATAACCAGTTTTACTTTGACGCGTATCCCCAAGAAGGGCGATCCTGTCAGTGTTGAAAATCAAGGTCCAACTTTTGGTCCTGCTGTAGTTGCGGAGATTCAGAAATGCAAGGCCGGAGACTTCTATATTTTTTCCAATATCAAAGCTAAAGCTTCGGGTGCAGCTGATCCGAAACCATTGGCGAATACGATTGCTTATTTTGTAAAAGAGCCAGTCAAGCCTTAGTTCGATTTTTTTGTTTCTAAACTCAGAATGAAATACACGAAGCAAAGCGCTTTGTTTAAGAAAAGTAATTAATAAAAACTGCCGATTCAGCATTTTCTGAACCGGCAGTTTTTATTATGTCTACAATGAGCTTTTCCTGTCCTGATTCAATCTCCTTGTGATCTTTGACATTTTAATATTTTTAGCAGGTCTGATGGTGTAAAAAAAGTAGTATAGAAAAAATATTTATAAAAAAATAAATTATTATTTTATATTTATCTTAGTTTAAATCGCTTTATATCAATTAGATGTATAAATATATTACATGTATTATTTATATGAATAAATAAAAATAACTACCATTTTTAGGGTAGACCTTGCTTTTTTTATGTTTCACCGTTATCTTTGCAATAGCATTTATTAAAAGGCGTTCCCTTCAACAAGGAAAGTTGATTAAATGCGTAAGAACAGTAAAAAAATCCCATGGGCAAAAGTGAATTCCCCCCTTTTGTTCTGGAGTGAACAATTTTCCCAAATTCCGAAATTAGTGGTTCTGTGCATGCTTTATTTCAAGCATGACTGAAATCAAATTATTGTGAAACCTATCTTTTGGTTCGTTTCATTCGATGTCTTATTTTATGGCTAGGATGGATGTGTACAGAGATTGGATTCACAGGATATTGGTGAAAATAAATGTCAATCCATGTCTAAGTCACAGGCCGAACCTTCCGGATTACAGAAGGACAATGTATTTGAGAACATCGAGCATGAAAGACAACGCATTGCTCGCGATTTACACGACAGTATTGGTGGTATGTTAGCTACTGCATTACTCCTCTTTGATGGAGTGGATGCACAGAATGCTGAGCGGTTTCAAAAAGTGAAAGATATTTTGCGGGAAACGCAACGCGAGGTGCGGAGAATAGCGCATGGTCTTAGCCCTGCAGCATTGAGTAAGTTAGGTTTGGTAGCTGCTATTGAGCAATTGGCTGATGAAATCAACAATGATCCTTCTCATTTTATCGACTTAAAAGTTACTAATTCAAAGTTCTTTTCGATTCTGGATAAATCTTTGCAAATCAACACCTACAGAATGGCACAAGAGTTGCTTCAAAACGCACTGAAGCATGCTGAAGCTTCGTATATTTTACTTTCATTGGAACACAACAATTCGCATATTATCTTAAATTATGAAGATGATGGTATCGGTGTAGATACGCTGAAATTGAAAACAAAAGGATTGCGATCTCTAAAAGAGAGGGTAAAATTAGTTAATGGTAAAATGAAGATTAAAAGTGTTGAGAACATCGGGACGATTGTTAGAATCGAAATTCCTTTGTAAGCGGTACCCAAATGCCAACAATTATTCCCGATTACTTGAACTAAACTACACAAAAACCCATGAACCCAAATTTGATTTCCATTAAAACAATGATCGCTGATGATCATCCTATGTTCGCCGAGGGCTTGGCAACAATACTTAGAGAACAACACGAAGTAGAATTTGATATTGCAGCAATAGTAGATAGCGGAGAAAAAGTCATTCAAATGCTGCGGAGAACCAAACCGCAATTACTTTTGATGGATATGAATATGCCGGGAAAAGATGGGCTTGAAAATTTGCGCGAGATCAAACAAGGCCATTTCCGAGATCTCAAGATTATCATCCTAACCATGTACAATGACAGCAAACTTGCAAAAGAAGTCATGCATTCGGGAGCAAATGGGTATATACTGAAGACCTCTGATTCTGCTTGTATCATTAGTGCGATTGAAGAAGTTCTTGAAAATGGAACCTATGTTAGCGATGAAGTTGGTATTGGAGGTTATAGCCAGACCAAAACACCGGAAGAAATCCGATTCGAAGATAAATTTATCAATAAGCACAGTCTTACCAAACGAGAAGTAGAAATCCTAAGAATGATTGCTCAAGCAAAGACCAACAAAGAAATTGGGTCTGAGTTGTATATCAGCGATCAGACCGTTACTGTTCATCGCAAGAATATCATGAGGAAACTGAGTTGCAATAATGCAACCAGCCTGATGAAAGTAGCATATGAAGTAGGGTTGATTTGATTGCAATCAATGCTTTCAGCATCTACAATCCGGCCTTTTCGACGATATTCTGAACAATGGCGATACTTTCGCGAATTCTATTTACCAGCATTTTATCATTAGTCATACGTTCATTTATTATACGCTAAACTGAATGTTAATTATTGAGTATAATAAATTTCTGTTTGATCTTTTGGTCCAATACAAGAAAGTAAATACCTGATGACAAGCTTTCTGTATTGATTTGTAATTGTTCTGCTCCAATACGCCCTTGAAGGCGCAACTGTCCGGCTGTGTCGAATATTTGATAGTTAGAACCGATAATTTCTGACCAAATTGTGACTTGTAAAAGATCTGAATTAGGATTGGGGAAGATGTTCAATCCTTTCTGCAACATATCATCTTTTGCTAGAAGAAGTTTGCACGAGCTGAAATCCATTTGCTCGTGGATTTGTAAGTACCTAAGCAGCACAGACGCCAATGAATCTGCAAATCTTTTTCGATTCAAATAAGTGTCACGGACATTGTTAAAATTGCATTCTATCTGAAGACCGTTGACCTTATTCCCTTCAATGTAACCAGTATGATTTGCAGTATTGTATCCTCCACTGAAATAGCCATCACCAAGTTCCGGAAAAGGAATCTGTCTACTTGGAACTGCTGGAAATCCAGCTAGTCCAATTAAAGTTCCAAGTGCATGCTGCCCTCGCAGCAATTGTGCATGTGTGTAATTATTAGCATTGGAAGTAACCAGATTTTGAATAGAGCTAAATCCAATATATTTTTTTGTATTCAAAATACTATCTGATAAGGCCAATTCCTTTGCTGATAGTAAATAGCCGAGCTCTAAGCGCTGAATAGGATTGCCATGCCCATGAAGGTCAAAGTAAAAAGATTTGCCATTGAATTGCTTAAGCGAAGCTGATTGAGCCGCTTCAATAAAATTGTAAAATTCATTCCAAGCATTTTCAGCCCTTGAGTTTCCACAGGCACCGTCCTCCAGATTTCTATTGCAGTCAAGCTTGATGCGGTTGAGATTACAAATCACCAAATGTGCATGACATCCGCTAAGTTTAACCAAAGCGCTGTCGATTTGAAGACCAAGTTCAATCGTTTTGGAATCTGTAACAGTGGTAGGATTGTTGCAAGTTCTATCGGGAATCTCTGTGGGTTTTAGCGTACCACCATGAGGAACAGAGATCACAATTGGTAAATTGCCCTGGTGATATTCGCTATATTTGAATTGCCCGAATATCACCTGTGATGATAACTTAAAAGTGACCAAAATCAGGAATAGTATTGTCGTAATCTTGTAACTTGTACCAGATATTTTGGAGGATTTTGACGGATAATCACGAAATTGCAGCGTGCTCAAGTACCTGTTATTCATTCAACATGGCATTTATTTCAGTTCTATTTATAATTTTTCCTCTTAGTATTACCTTTTCAATTTTAGTTGTATTGTTAATATCCTCTAGTGGATTATCGTTTAAAAGCACTAAAGAAGCTTCAAGACCAACCTTAACTTCACTAAAGCGTTTTTCAAGTTTCAAGAATTGAGCGGCGTTGATAGTAGCCATTTTTAGAACTTCTTTATCAGGTATCCCACATTCTTTTAGTAAGGACAATTCTTTGTGCAAACTATAACCTGGATAACAATATGGGTTTATAGCATCCGTGCCAGCGATAAGCGGTACTCCATATTTATAGAGAAGGAAGGTGGTATTCTTAAAATTTTCATACTTTTTCGACGAAATTTCCTTGTATGCAGTATCTTTCTTCCGATATTTCCCAATTTCCCCAGCCCAAAATCCTTGCATTTCAA
The DNA here is from genome assembly GCA_049316985.1 of Saprospiraceae bacterium. Taxonomy (GTDB): domain Bacteria; phylum Bacteroidota; class Bacteroidia; order Chitinophagales; family Saprospiraceae; genus CANHEE01. The sequence continues at coordinate 66,141 of JBMOJB010000004.1, forward strand.
CGGGAAATTTACTGATATGTGGATTGTTTTCGAAAAGATTATCAGGGTGTAAATAGCTATTCCAGACAACCAGTGTGGGGCAGATGTAGGTATTGTTTCTCTTTAGAATTTTAAAGTTTTTTGCCGCAGTCGCTTCATCAAATTGCATCAATCCATAGTCTTTTTCGCTCATGGCAGAAGCAAACCAATTAAATTTGTGGTTATTGGCAAATAGCTTTTCCTTGGTGCACAAATCGGGAATTCCCAATAAATGCTCGAAACTTCTTTGACCTGCATTTGATGCATCGATTGCCGAAACAGACATGGGTAAATGTCCTTCTACGCGCATTCCTCTTCTGCTAGCTTCTTTTACGAGGTCGAAGTAGACTTCTTTAGGGATTTTATTGTACACTTTAACAAAATCCGATCCTTCCATTTGTAGTGTGTCCAATGCAGCGTTTATTTTTTCTTTTTTGTCTACCACAATCCAATCAGGGAACTCTGGTTCTGCTCCTTCCAATACTCTTCCTGCAGACACGTAGAACGGACCATGTATCAGGTCGGCACTTATACTATCTTTTACAGGTGTAATCATGCTCATGGGAGTGTACATATTTCTTACACCTAAAACACCATTTGCAACATAATAATTTGAAAAATGTAATTGCCACCAGTTGTGGGTATGCATGTCCCACAGACCGGGAATCAGGTATTTGCCGCTGCCATCAATTTCCGATTCTGCGACCATATTTTTACTATTTTTTGATATTACAAGAATCTTTTCTCCTTTAATAAGCACATTTTGGTTGCTTATTACTTTTCCTTTCCGGACATCAATAACTGAAACATTTCTAATGAGAACACTACCATTGTGCTTTGGCTTTACACTGAAGGACATCAGACACAAGCAGACAAAAATTGAAATTGCAAGTATAAGAAGGTGGGTTCTTTTTTTCATTTGTCAAATTTAAGATGAAAAATTTATACCGATAATCTAGTTTTTTGAAGAATTATGCTCTAGTTGGAAGCCAATATAGCTTTTAAATACAATCCAAAAATACAAGAATATTTTTTATTCTATCGAAATTGACCAAATAAATTGGTACATTAGTAATATTGTCGGTATATTATTTTTAGTACTCTTTTTAATATGTAGCGACGCTTAGTGTAAGTCTTCATTAATTGAAGCCAAGTCTTCATTATTAGCGCTTTTTTAATTAACTTTGCTGTGAAATTGGAGAATACAATATGAGAAAAATAACTGCAGACCTAATTTTGCCAGTCAGTGGGTTGCCTATTGAAAATGGTGTTATACTAGTTGACGCCAAAGGGAGGGTGCTTTCAATAGAAAACAGAAATCAGCATGATATCGACACGCTCGAAGTATACGAAGGTGTGATAGTACCAGGTTTTGTTAACACACATTGTCACCTGGAGTTGTCGCATATGAAAGGTCTTGTCAATTCCGGTACCGGATTGATACCTTTTATTACTTCTGTTGTCCAGCAAAGAAATTTTCCGGCTGAACAGATTGCGAATGCCATCGAAAAAGCAGATCGCGAAATGTACGACAATGGTATTGTGGCAGTCGGAGATATTTCAAATGCTACAGACACATTTACAGTAAAGGCAAAGTCTCGCATCCGCTATTATTCCTTTATTGAGATGTTTGATTTTTTGCAGGATGAAAATGCAGCGCCTACTTTTGATCAGTACTATCAAGTATATGAAGCTTTACAGCCAAAGAAAGGTGATGAGAAAGCATTCGTTCCACATGCTCCTTACAGTGTTTCAACAGACCTTTTTCGATTAATAAGGGAATATAATCCAAATCGGAAAAATTTGACTGTGAGCGTTCACAATCAAGAGACTCAAGCGGAAGAAGACCTTTTTAGAGCTAGAAAAGGAGATTTTTATGAGTTTTATTCTAAATTTGGTGTATCGCTCAAACAATTTAAACCGCGTAAAAATAGTTCTATTTACTATCTGTTCAAAAACCTAAATACCAGGCAGAGAACACTCTTTGTGCACAACACTTTGACAAGTAAATCTGATATCGAACAGGCACATGGCTGGAGCGACAACGTTTTCTGGGCTACTTGTCCCAATGCCAATCTCTATATTGAAAACAGACTTCCAAACTACAAGCATTTCATTGATGCAAATGCAAGAATGACTATTGGAACCGATAGTCTGACGTCAAATTGGCAGCTTTCTATTTTAGAAGAAATGAAAACCATTGCAAAATTCCAATCATATGTCCCTTTTCACACCTTATTGGAATGGGCGACATTGAATGGAGCAAAAGCACTGGGTTTTGAAAAAGACCTGGGCAGCATTGAAATTGGGAAAAAACCGGGACTTAATTTGTTAAGTCTCGATCGAAACTTAGTACTGGACAGCAGTACAAAAGTAAAGCGCCTTTTATAAGCCAAATAATAAAATATTTTTTAAAAACTGATAATCTCAAAAAGATGTATCCTGATTTATCTTATTTATTACACGACCTTTTGCCTTCTGTTTTCGAACGTGATGGCGCGTTTTCGGTGGTCAAAATGTTTGGCCTGTTGCTCGCATTGGCTTTTGTAGCTTCGGCGTATACCTGCGGTTCGGAAATGATACGTAAGGAACAACAAGGTTTGCTTCATCCGAAAACGATGAAAATCATAGTAGGAAAGCCGCTTACTATGGCAGATCTTGCCATGAACGCATTGATTGGATTTTTGGTAGGTTTTAAATTTATATTTGTCTTCCAAAATTTTTCAGCTTTCAAAGCGGATGCTGCCGGAATAATTTTTTCTTCCAAAGGGAATTTGTTCGGCGGAATTATTGGGGGAATATTATTTGTGGCATACAACTGGTGGGAATCGCGAAAAAACGAAAAACTCGAACCGGAAGAAAAGCTGGTAAAAGTTTACCCGCATGAGAGAATTGGAGATATTACCATTGTTTCAGCCATTTCCGGGATAGCAGGGGCAAAATTATTTTCTATTCTTGAAAATTTTGAAGATTTTTTGCTGGATCCTGCCGGACAACTCTTTTCGGGTTCCGGACTTACGATGTACGGTGGATTGATACTTGCATTTATTGTGGTTTATATTTATATCAAAAGACTGGGAATCGCTCCTTTGCATATGATGGACTGTGCAGCACCTGCAATTACAGTTGGTTATGGTGTAGGACGGCTAGGTTGCCATTTCTCAGGTGATGGCGATTGGGGCATCGTCAATGATAAAATGAAGCCATTTTCATTTTTACCTGACTGGCTTTGGTCATATACTTATCCCCATAATGTGCTCAATGAAGGTGTAGCGCTTGAGAACTGCATCGGGCAATATTGCTCACAATTGAGTGCGGGCGTATTTCCCACGCCGTTGTATGAAACTTTACTGTGTGCGCTGATGCTGATGATTCTGTGGAGCTTGAGAACCAGGATAAAAATTCCGGGATTATTATTTTTCGTTTATTTAGTGCTCAATGGTTTGGAGCGTTTCAGTATTGAAAGTATAAGAGTAAATCCGCGTTATGAATATTTTGGAATGTATCTTTCGCAAGCACAATATATTGCCATAATGCTGATGTTGCTTGGTGTGGCTGGAATGGCGCTGATGTATGTCTTAGACAAGAAAACCAAACTCGTGGATTAGAATGGAAATCAACAGAATAGCACATTTGACCGGTCACAATGGGGCGGTGTTTGCTGTTGCTGAAGGAGAGGCTAAGCACTTTGTGATATCAGGTGCAGGTGATGGCTGGATTGCACAATGGGATCTGAATAATCCGGAGCAAGGGAGATTAATTGCTAAAGCCGATGCACATATTTATTCAATCTGTTTTGTGAAAGAAAAGCAATTGCTATTATTGGGAGATATGAATGGTGGAATCCACTGGATAAAAGTGCATGCACCGGAAGAACAGAAAAATATTGCGCATCACACAAACGGTGTTTTTAGCATACAATTTTTCGATCAGCATATTTTCACTGTAGGAGGAGATGGAGTATTGAGTAAGTGGTCGCTGGAAAAGCAGCGGTGTGTGGATAGTGTACAACTTTCAACGCAAAGCTTGCGTACTTTTGCTT